>CALHQJ010000001.1 GCA_938036545.1 uncultured Clostridium sp.
TAGTCAATAATCGTCTCAAAAAGAGGGGTCATATCCACATTTTCATCTTCCAGATTCTTCTTTGCATAACCATCTCTTGCAGATGCAAAAATAAACGGGCACTCTAACTGTTCATCGGATGCGTCCAGATCCATAAACAGTTCCAGGATCTCATCGATTACCTCGTTTGGACGGGCTTCCGGACGGTCAATCTTGTTAATGCAGACAATAACATATAAATCCAGTTCCAAAGCCTTCTTTAAGACAAACTTGGTCTGGGGCATTGCCCCTTCATAAGCGTCTACTACTAAAATAACGCCGTTTACCATCTTTAATACACGTTCTACCTCGCCACCGAAGTCTGCATGGCCTGGGGTATCAATAATATTAATCTTGGTTCCCTTATACATAACTGCTGTATTTTTGGAAAGAATGGTAATGCCTCGTTCACGCTCAATGTCGTTGGAGTCCATGACACGCTCTGCCACTTCCTGATTTTCTCTAAAAATACCGCTCTGCTTTAACAGGTTATCAACTAATGTTGTTTTACCATGATCAACGTGGGCGATAATTGCAATATTTCTTACATCTTCTCTCTTAATTTTCATAAGTTTACTTCCTTATATTAGACTGTTTTCTGCCACGGTTACCTAGTATAGCATCCGTTTTTCAGGATTGCAAGGTGTTTTGCCAAGGTTTTAAGGAATTTCCTCAAAAAGCAGAGTCTCTTTTTCCAGATTGCCGTAATACAGGCGGCATACCGTCTCAATTCCGGCTCTCCCGTTGGTTCCCTCTGTTAACGCTGCTGAAAAAGCCGCTGCTTCTGCCACCGGAACCAGGAAGGTCATCACCACTTTATCGGTGTACTGGGTATCCAGGGTGGTAATCCCTCTTTCTGCTGCAATGTACTGGATCTTTCCCAGGCCATTGTAATCCGTAACTACCTGAATTTTTTCTGCCAGTTTCTTCTCTACAATCACGCTTCCTTCCAGACCTGCCTTTGCTGCCCCTGAATAAGCTCTTACAAGACCTCCCGTTCCCAGAAGAATCCCTCCGAAATATCTGGTCACCACCACGCAGATGTTCGTCACTCCAGAACCGGTCAAGACGTCCAGCATGGGTTTTCCTGCCGTCTGACTGGGTTCTCCATCGTCGCTGCACCGCTTTTTCTCTCCTCTGTCGCCTATGACATAGGCCCAGCAGTTGTGCCTGGCATCCCAGTATTGTTTCCGCATTTCTTCTACAAATGCCAATGCTTCTTCTTCACTTTCCACCGGGCGGGTATTGGCAATAAAACGGGATTTTTTTTCGGTCAGTTCCCCGCTTCCGCCCTGGTATAAAATCAAATAGGATTCCGGCCGTTTTGCTGCCTGACTGGTTTCTCCCATAATTTCTCCCTCCATTCTTCTCTCAAACAGTATACCAGAGAGTTTCGAAAGGAACAATACCTATGAATCTTAAGTTGAATTAATCGGGATATTTTGCTATAATGTACCGGTAAAGGAGGATTTTCCATGAACTCGAATAATTACGGCAGAAAGGCCACAGAGCGGAATCTGCGGGCTGTCCGTTCCAAATCCCAGAAATATAAAACGAGGATGATCCAGTTTGTCTCCCGTATGTTATTTATTTTCTGTCTTCTGATTGCCGTCACCGGCGTCAGCGCAGGTTTTGGCATGGTAAAAGGCATTATTGACAATGCCCCCGAAATCGATCCCAACAGCTTCGGCCCCAGCGGCTTTGCCACCAAGGTATATGACAGCGCAGGTAATCTGACTGATACTCTGGTTATGGAAGGTTCCAACCGTGAGGCAGCCACTTACGAAGAGCTTCCCCAGGACTTAATTGATGCCTTCGTTGCCATTGAGGATTCCCGTTTCTGGGAACATAACGGCATTGATATTCGTTCCATTCTTCGTGCCGCAGTAGGCGTACTGACCAATGATAACCGAGGCGGCGGTTCTACCCTGACTCAGCAGCTGATTAAAAACAACGTATTTAAGGGCGGAAACGAAGCTACCTTTGCTGCAAAGCTGGAACGAAAGCTTCAGGAGCAGTATCTGGCCGTCCAGCTGGAAAAGTCCCTTGGCCCTGACAAAACACAGGCCAAGCAAAAAATTATTACAGATTATTTGAATACCATTAATTTAGGCAGTAATACCCTGGGCGTAAAAGTTGCTGCAAGACGGTATTTTAATAAAGAAGTGGCAGATTTAACCCTGTCAGAATGCACGGTTCTTGCCGGCATTACGCAAAAGCCCACTTATTATAATCCCATTACCAATCCGGAACATAATGCGGAAAAACGCAAGGTTATTCTTCAGTACATGAAAAATCAGGGATATATTTCCGCAGATGAGCAGAAAGCGGCCCTGGCTGACAATGTATATGACCGAATTCAGCAAAACAACAATACTGTCCTTGCCAACAAGGAATCTACAAAATACAGCTATTTTACAGACGAGCTGACGGAGCAGGTTCAAAATACTTTGATGAAAAAGCTGGGATATTCGGAAAGTCAGGCTTATAATCTGCTGTATGGTGGTGGCTTAAGTATCTACACAACCCAGGATCCTAATATCCAGGCAATTGTAGATGAAGAGATCAACAATCCGGAAAACTATGCGGCAGCTAAATATTCTGTGGAATACCGTCTCTCCGTTACCCATGCAAATGGTGAAACAAAGCACTATTCTGAAGAACACCTGAAAAAATACCACCGCGAAATCCTTAAAGATGGTTATACAGGTCTCTATAATACGGAAGAAGAGGCTGTCAATGACGTAGAGCAGTTTAAGTCTTCCCTGCTTCAGGAAGGCGATGAAATCCTTGGAGAGCGTATACAGACTACTCTCCAGCCCCAGGCTTCTTTTGTCATTATGGATCAGGCCACCGGGCAGGTAAAGGCCATCAGCGGAGGCCGCGGCGAAAAAACTGCAAGCCTGACCTTAAACCGTGCTACCAATACGCTCAGACAGCCAGGCTCTGTCTTTAAAGTAATTACTGCATTCGCCCCTGCTTTAGACGCCTGCGGCGCTACTCTTGGCACAGTTTATTATGATACTCCCTATACCATCGGAACCAAGACTTTTAAAAACTGGTACAGCCAGGGGAAATATCAAGGATATTCCAATATCCGAAGCGGTATTATTTTCTCCATGAATATTGTAGCGGTCCGGTGTCTGGTAGAGACGGTAACTCCTCAGTTAGGTGTGGAGTATGCTAAAAATCTGGGAATTACTTCTCTGACTTCCAATGACCTGAACCCTGCAACTGCCTTGGGCGGCATTACAGATGGTGTATCCAATCTGGAACTGACCTCTGCTTTTGCAGCAATTGCCAATGGAGGGATTTATACCGAACCGGTTTTCTTTACAAAAATTTTAGATCACAATGGAAAAGTATTATTGGACAATACTCCGGAAACCCACAGGGCATTAAAGGATTCGACTGCATTCTTATTAACAGATGCCATGGCAGATTCGCTCCGTCCTGTCAGCAGCTTTGCCAGAGCCGGAGCAAGTATTAATTCTACCAGTACCAGGGCCAGACTTTCTGGTATGTCTGCAGCTGGAAAAAGCGGAACTACAACCTCTAATAATGACATCTGGTTTGTAGGATATACCCCCTACTACACTGCCGGTATCTGGGGAGGATGTGACAACAACCAGTCTTTAAGCAGTAATGGCGGCACCAGCTTCCATAAAGATATCTGGCGCAAGATTATGGAACGGGTTCACGAGGGTCTCTCTGATCCTGGATTTGCAGTACCTGACAGTGTTGAAACTGCCCAAATCTGCCGCAAATCCGGCAAGCTTGCAGTAAGCGGCGTATGCAGCAATGACCCAAGAGGAGACGCTGTCTATACTGAATATTTTGCCAAAGGAACGGTTCCTACCGAAGTCTGTGATAAACATGTGGTTGTTACAGTATGTTCTGCTTCCGGTATGAAACCTACTGAGTTTTGTCCCGACCGCCGTTCAAAAGTATGTATGGCTCTTCCTCAGGATGAAGAAGGAAGCACCGACGATTCTGCATTTGGAATCCCGGGTTACTGTAACATTCACACAAATGTATCTACGCTGCTGCCTCCGGTTAATCCTGATGGCTCAGCTCCTACCGAGGTGCCTCCAAATTCGTCTGGCTCTACCGTCACCCCTATCGGGCCTGGATATGTGCAGACCAATCCGGTAATCGTAGGCACAATGCCAAGCGAATATGGACCTGGAGTAAATTAGATTTTACTTTTGTTTATTTCAAACCAATCGAAAAGCCGGCTGATAACACCTTTTTTGTTATCGGCCGGCTTTTTATCGTTCTTTCGAGCATATGTTCCAACATATATCTTAATCATTTCATTTTAGAGTTAAATAACAACGATCCCAAATATCCAAACACCATCGCTCCGCAGATACCTGCGGAGCTGGCTGTCAGGCCGCCTTTAAATATTCCCAGAAGGCCCTCTGCCTCAATTCCTTCTTTTACGCCTTTCCAAAGGGTATTGCCAAATCCCAGCAGCGGTACCCCGGCCCCCTGTCCGGCCCAGTCTAAAAATGGCTGGTAGATTCCGATAAATCCCAGAACGGTCCCGCTTACTACCAGCATTACCATAATTCTTCCTGGCATTAATTTCGTTTTATCCATTAAAACCTGCACCAGGGCGCAAATCAGTCCTCCAACTAAAAAAGCTTTTACATAATCCATATAGATACTCCTTTCTCACTGCTTACGATGTTCAATCACCACTCCATGGGCGATTCCAGGCACGCTTTGTCCTTCATTGAAGCTGACGGTTGACAGCAGCGCTCCTGTCGGAACAAACAGCACCCGTTTCCAGATACCTTCCCGAATACGGGGAAGAATGTAGGAGCAAAGCGTTACTGCGGAACAGCCGCAGCCGCTTCCTCCTGCATGTGTGTCCTGTCTGCCTGGATCAAAAATCTCAATTCCGCAGTCCATATGGATTTGCTGAAAATCATATCCTTTTTTCTTCATAAGATCCAGAAGGATTTTTCTTCCCACTGTACCCAAATCTCCTGTAATGATTTTATCATACCAGTTCTCGTCTACTCCAAAATCATCAAAATTCTGACATATAGTAGAAAAAGCCGCAGGCGCCATGGCCGCACCCATATTCATAGAATCTTTTATCCCCAGATCCACAATCTTTCCTGTCGTAACTCCTGTAATTACCGCCTGCCCCTGGGTATTCCCCGATTGTTCTTCTGTATGTTTTTTCTTCCCTTTATTTGCTTCTATTACCACTGCGCCGCATCCTGTTACTGTCCAGGTGGCTGCAAAAGGACGCTGATTGCCGTATCCCAGTGGAAAACGAAACTGTTTTTCCGCAGTTGCAAAATGGCTGGACGCCACTGCCGCAGCCCGATCTCCATATCCGCCTGCTACCAGCATAGCCCCCAGCCCCATGGCTTCTCCCATTGTGGAACAGGCTCCATACAAACCAAACAGGGGAATTTCCAGTTCCATAACCCCAAAAGACGTGGCAATAAGCTGGCCTAATAAATCGCCTCCCAGCAGATAACGAATATCTTCTTTTTTCAGCCCTGCTTTTGAAATCGCCATGGTTACCGCCTGCTTTTGCATCTCGCTTTCCGCCTCTTCCCAATTGGCTTTTCCAAATTTATCATCCTGCTCTACTTTATCAAATAAAGGCCCCAAAGGTCCTTCCCCCTTCTTTTCTTCCTACAATGCTTCCCTCACCTGCAATTAAAGGCGGAGTGTTAAAATATACGCTTGCCTTTCCTATCTGCATAAGCGCTCCTTTCCAGTCCTTGTAAACTTTGTTTTTGTTTAGTATGGCTGGATGGAAGCATTTTTATTCGGGTATGAAAACCAGACCGCCTGTTATAAAATCATACCTATGATAAGTAAAATTGCACCCAGACAAATCTGCGACAAAACCCTGTGTCTCTCATAATCATCTTTATTTTCTGCTCGAACTGCATCAATTATCTGCCCTGAAAGAATGTATCCTAATACTGCCAAAAGAATTGCAAACATATGGTTCTCCTCTTTCTGTAAAAACAGCCGCCCTTCTAAAGTGATATGTCACTTGATTAGAAAGGCGGCTGAAAAATTATAGCATTTTTGCAACTATTCAGGACGGGGCATCTTCTTGTCCGGCTTTGCCGGTCAAGAAGCATCGGAGATTCCTCCGATGTGAAATCTGGTGCAAAAAGCTGTTTATAAGCCAGCTTAACGCAGCTTTTTGCACCGGATTTCCCGCCGTCCTGAATAGTTACCGTTCGATTATAATTTCTGTCATTACCGGCATCTGGACTGGCTTATTCCAGGTATCAGGGCCGTAAGTAGGCTGGGAGGCAATGGCATCCAGCACTTCAAAGCCCGATACCAGCTGGCCAAATGCGGCATAGCGGCCATCCAGCTTGTGGGCGTCCTGATGGACTACAAAAAACTGAGTGCCAGCAGTATCGTATCCATCGTCCCTTGCCATAGACAAAGCTCCTCTTTTATGAGGAATAGGGTTTTCTATGCCATTTTCCGCAAATTCTCCTTTAATATGCCAGTCACTGTCTGTCATAATATCATTGTCCGGAGACCCTGCCTGAATCACATAGCCTTCTACAATCCTGCACCAGGCCAGACCATTATAGAAACCGGATTCTGCTGTATCGACAAAATTTTTTACTGTAATGGGAGCCAGCTCGGGAAACAGGTCAAAGACCATGTCTCCAAAGCCCTCCGTCTTAATTCTGCATCTCATATTAATCCTTCTTAAAACGGTTTTCTTAAGACTTATTTGCTGATGGAAGCATCCTTAAAGCACAGGTTGCCGTTAGACAGCATATAGTAACCCTTTACGTAATCCTTCATTAAGAAGTTATTTGCCTTATAGTACAGGTTAATAAATGGATATTCCTCCATTACCAGATCTTCTGCCTGATTAATCAGCTCTACTGCCTTTGCCGGATCGGTCTCAGCCTTAATCTGCTGAACCATTGCGTCATATTCCGGATTGCTGTAGAAGCTGTTGTTGTTGGCGTCATCGGTTACTAACAATGGAAGGAAGCTCATTGGATGAGTATAGTCAGCACTCCAGCCCATAGCTGCAACTTCGTAATTGCCCTTCTGGATATTTTCATAGAAAATTGCCCAGTCATTGGAACTGATTTCTACATCAATACCTAAGTTGGTTTCCAGCATTTCTGCCATAGCCTCTACTACCTTCTTAACTGTATCGTCAGAATAATAGGAAAGCTGTAAGGTTGGGAAACCTTCTCCATTTGGATAACCTGCTTCTGCCAGTGCTGCCTTTGCTGCCTCTGGGTCTGCATTTGGAGAAAGACCTCTGTCCGAACGTCCTTCTGTAATATCCTTGCCGTCTACCACGTAACCGGGAGCCAGGAAATTGTAAGCAGGAGTTGCATCTACCTGTACCACGTTATCAATGATAGCCTGACGGTCAACTGCCAGGTTTAATGCCTTTCTTACCAGCGGATTGTTGTAAGGCTCTTTTTCGCAATTGATGTTGTAATAAACCGTACCGTAGTTTGGAACAGACTGAATGCCTGCGTTCTCTGCCTTTAATCTTGCATAGTCAGAAGAAGGAATATTGCGGATACCGTCGACTTCGCCGGATTCATATGCAGTTAACGCTGTAGATGTATCCAGGATGTAGCGCAGGGTAACTTTTTCCATCGTTACATTTTCTGCATCCCAGTAATTTTCGTTCTTTTCCAGAACCATGCTTTCGCCCATATTCATCTCGGTAATCTTAAACGGACCATTACATACATACGTATCCGGAGATGTTGTCCACTGTTCGCCGTTTGCTTCGATAGTTGCCTTCTGTACCGGATCAAATACCCACATGGTCAACAGATCGATAAAGAAGGAGGTTGGCTGGATTAACGTAATCTCCAAAGTCTTGGCGTCAACTGCCTTCACTCCCAGATCTTCTGCGGTTGCTTCACCTGCATAGTACTCTTTCGCATTTTTTACATAAGCAGTTACAATATCCACATACTGGCCTGCTGTTTCCGGATTCAATACTCGCTGTAATGCATATACATAGTCTTCAGCTGTTAAATCGCTTCCATCGCTCCACTTTAAACCGTCTCTTAAATGGAAGGTATAAACCGTGCCGTCCTCGCTGATATCCCAGCTTTCCGCATTTCCCGGAACTACTGTACCGGTAGAATCGTAGGTAACCAGGCCTTCAAAGCAGTTTGCAAGGAATGTAGATGCAAAAGAGTTGTTGGTAACGCCAGGATCAATGCCGTCCGGCTCGTTACTCAGTACAAATACCATTTCCTGTGCGCCGTCTGCTTCTGTCTCTGCTGCTGCCGCTGTCGTCTCTGCCTCTGTAGCCGCTTCCGTAGTGGGCGCTGCAATGGTCTGAGGCTGAGTTTCCGAATTTCCGCCGCCGCATCCGGCTAAAACGGTGCTGCATGCAAGACCCAGGGCCAATACAAGACTTAATCTCTTCTTCATAATCTTCTCCTCCTTATTGAGATGAATATTGGAAAGGGCTTTTCCCCTTAACCATCAATACAAATGGCAGGCCACCTTATGGCCTGGCGCCGCCTCTTTAAACTCCGGCACAACCTGGCTGCAAATTGGTTTTGCATAAGGGCATCTGGTGTGGAACCGGCATCCTGCCGGCGGATTAATGGGACTTGGAATATCTCCTTCAATGCTGCTCTTTTCCTTTTCCCTGGCAAGTTTGGGATTTGCAATGGGAATGCTTCCCAGAAGTCCCTTGGTATATGGATGAAGGGGATAGGAATAAATCTCATCTGCTTCGCAAATCTCTACCAGCTGTCCCAGATACATCACTCCTACATCATCGGAAACATAACGGACCATAGACAAATCGTGGGCGATAAACAGGTAGGAACTTCCCTTTTCCTCCTGGAAGTCTTTCAATAAGTTTACAACCTGGGCCTGGATAGAAACGTCCAGTGCAGATATAGGTTCATCGCAAATAACTAAATCCGGCTGTAAAATCAAAGCTCTGGCAATTCCGACTCTCTGTCTCTGACCGCCGGAAAACTCGTGGGCATACCGGTTAGCATGTTCTTTGGTAAGTCCCACTCTCTCGAGCATGGGATATACCAAATCGTTAGCCTCATCTTTTTTCTTTACAATATGGTGGGCAATCAGCGGCTCCGCAATAATATCTCTGACCGTCATTCTGGCGTTTAAAGAAGCATATGGGTCCTGAAAGATCATCTGCATCTTCTTGCGGACAGGCTGAAGTTTTTTCTGGCTGTAATCTGTAATATCCTCTCCGTCCAGAATAATGTTTCCGGAAGTCGGTTCATAAATGCGGATAATGGTACGGGCACAGCTGGATTTTCCACAACCTGACTCTCCTACCAATCCCAGTGTTTTTCCTCTCTCTAACCGGAAACTTACGTCGTCAACTGCATGAACCACCTGTTTTCCTGAATTTCCCACATTAAAATGTTTGGTAAGATTCTTAACTTCCAATACAATCTGTGATTGACTCATACTCTTCTCTTCCTTTTTCAGCCACTTCAGCGAAATGGGTTATGATCACTTGGTGCATCTTTGTCTAAAAGCCAGCACCGGGAACGGTGTCCCTCTCCTAACTCTGTAAAGTCCGGACACTCATTGGCACAGATATTTCTGGCATAGGGACAACGTGGAGCAAAGGGGCATCCCTTTGGCGGATTTGTCATATCCGGTGGAGAACCCGGAATTGGAGACAGCCGTTTTTTCTTATCCTGTCCAAGCTTTGGAATCGACTCCAGCAGCCCCAGGGTATACGGATGTTTGGGATTTTCAAAAATATCGTCAATGGACGCCTCTTCCATAATCAATCCGCCGTACATTACGATGACACGGCTGCACAGCTCCGCTACAACTCCCAAATCATGGGTAATAAACATAATGCTGGTTCCAAACTCCTTCTGAAGTCCCCGAAGCTGTTTTAAAATCTGATCCTGAATGGTTACGTCTAATGCCGTAGTCGGCTCATCTGCAATCAGAAGATCCGGTTTGTTCGCCAGGGCCATGGCAATCATTACTCTCTGGCGCATACCGCCGGAAAACTCATGGGGATACGAATTGTACCGCTTTTCCGGCTCTGGAATCCGGACTCTGGCAAACAAGTCCAATACTTCTTTCTTGATCTCATCTTTTCCAATGCCGGAATGGTGCTCCTTAATCATCTCCGCCACCTGTTTTCCTACTGGAATCAGCGGATTTAAAGAGGACATGGGGTCCTGAAAAATCATAGAGATCTTTTCTCCGCGGATTTTTCTCATCTGAACCTTATTAAGCTTCGCCAAATCCTGTCCCTCAAACAGAATAGTTCCTTCCTTTACCTTTCCGGTGTCTGCCAAAAGCTTTAATATTGACATGGAAGTAACGCTCTTTCCGCTGCCGGATTCTCCTACAATTCCTAAAATATCGCCTTTCTTTACTGAAAAGCTGACTCCTCTGACAGCCTGAACCTCACCATTGCTGGTGAAAAATGATGTTTTTAAATTTTCTACCTGTAAAATCGCATCCATGCTTCTCTCTCCTGCCCATTATTTTTTCAGTTTCGGATCCAGGGCGTCCCGCAAACCATCGCCTACAAAGTTAAATGCAAACATGATAATACAAATAACCAGGGCCGGAATAAACATCTGGTGAGGGCAAATTCTTAAATTCTCCGCCGCATCGTTGCACATGGTTCCAAGACTTGCAAGAGGCGGCTTAAGGCCAATACCCAGATAGCTTAAAAATGCTTCCATGAAGATTGCCGACGGAATCAGCATGGTTACTGTAACCAGAATGGAACCCATGGCATTGGGAATCAGATGTTCAAATAAAATGGTCTTTGTTGACGAGCCAATGGTTTTGGCTGCCATAACAAATTCCTGTTCTTTTAAGCTTAATACCTGGCCTCTTACGACTCTGGCCATATCTACCCAGTACACGCTTCCCAACGCCACGATAATGCTGACCAGTCCGTCTCCCATTAGCACCATAATCAGAATAACATACAGGGTAAGAGGAATTGTGCTGATAATATCTACGATACGCATCATCACTGCATCCACGTTTCCTCCGGCATAACCGGAAATGCCGCCGTACAAAATACCGATTACCATATTTACTGCCGCTGCTACAAAAGCAACCAGCAGGGATACTCTGGTGCCGTACATCAGCCGGGTCAAAATATCTCTTCCCAGCGCGTCGGTTCCAAGGAGGTAAGATTTATTCCATACTCGTTCAGAAGGATAAATAACCTTGGTAGCCTGGTCTGCAATCACATAGGGCTTCTGTCCATAATATAAAGCAATCTCCGTTCCATTATAATCAAAGATTGTCATCATCTGGTCATCTTCGCTCCGTACCTTCTTCAGCTGAGCTCCCAGAGTGCCGTCGGGATTAACATACAATACCTTTAAAGACTGGGTAATGTATAAATGTCCATTGTTATCCGGTGTTTTAAAAACCTTCATCAAAGGAGGGATGTTCACAACCTCCAGATTCTGCGTAGAATAATCATACTTTGTAAAGCTGGGGCCAATAACTGAAAATGCAATCAGCAACACAATGATCACAAAACCGGCGATAGCCGTCGGCTTTTTACGGAAACGGAACCACACATCTCCTGCAAAAGTCCTGTTTTTCCCCCAGATTTTTTCTCTGTCCTCATTGGTTGAGGAAAGTAATTCCCATTTCTGTTCCATTTTGCTCTCTCCTGCCTATTCGTATTTAATTCGTGGGTCAATGAGACAGTAGAAAATATCTACTATAAAAATCATGGCCATTAAGAAGGTTGCGTAAAAAATGGTAACGCCCATAATCGTCGTATAATCTCGCTGAGCTACGCTGTTTACAAAATGAACGCCCAGCCCTGGAATTGCAAAAATCTTTTCAACAACAAAACTTCCTGTCAACAGTCCTGCTATGGTAGGACCTAATACGGTAATAACTGGTATCAAAGCATTTCTCATTGCATGGCGCAAAATTACTTTGGTTTCGGAAAGTCCCTTTGCCCTGGCAGTCCGAATATAATCCTGTCCCATAACCTCCAGAAGGCTGGAACGCATCAGTCTGGCAATGTAGCTGATGGAATAGCCGCCCAAGGCCACAACCGGAAGAATGTAGCCCTTCCAGGTGTCTACCCCGTATGTAGGAAGCCAGTTCAGCCGGAACGAAAATACGTATATCAATACCGAAGCAATGACAAAGGATGGAATGGTAACGCCAATGGTGGCCACTGCCATAATCGCCATATCCTGCCATCTGCCGTTTTTTACTGCCGCCAGGATTCCCATAGGAATAGCAGTCAGCAGTACAAAAATAATGGTGATGGTACCTAACCTGGCAGAAACTGGAAAACCGTTTTTAATAAAATCGTTTACGCTTTTTCCCCTGTACTGATAAGACGGACCAAAATCGCCTCTCACAACTCCGCCTAAATAGTCAAAAAACTGTTCATACAGCGGCGCATCCAGATTATACTTTGCATTTAAGGCTGCTTCCACTTCTGCGGAAACGCTCTTATTACTGGTAAACGGACCGCCTGGCACAGCGTGCATAATGGAAAACGTCAATAGAATAATAAAGAACAAGGCTACAATCATCATGCAGAATCGTTTTGCAAAATATTTCCACATATCCAAACCCCTCTCAATCTCATTTGGTATATTGCTGTTCTCAAGCTAAATACTTAGCACATATAATAGCATACAGAGATGTGATTTGTCAACGCTTTAATGTGATAACAAAGTGCGTTGACACAGTATTTTTTGCTAACGCAATTACTAATAGCAGCAGTTCAGAATATTCAAAAAAGGCTGCTGTAAAACCAGAAGACAGAGTTATCCGTCCGGTTTTACAACAGCCCCTTCGCCGTTTTAAAACTGCTGCTTAATAATTAAGCTAATTTAGATTTTGCTAACTCAGCTAACTTTGCAAATCCTTCTGCATCGTTGATAGCCATGTCAGATAATACCTTACGGTTCATCTCAACACCAGCTAACTTTAAGCCGTACATGAACTTGCTGTAGGACAGGCCATTGATACGTGCTGCAGCGTTGATACGTGCAATCCATAACTGTCTGAACTGTCTCTTTCTCTCCTTACGTCCGGAGTAGGAGCTGGTTAATGCTCTCATTACGGACTGCTTTGCGATTCTATACTGTTTGGAACGAGCGCCTCTGTAGCCTTTAGCCA
>CALHQJ010000002.1 GCA_938036545.1 uncultured Clostridium sp.
TTCTGGTATTTTTATTTATGATTTACCGGTTTATGATTATTGCCAACAATGCGCCGGATTTACTGGGAGCCATGATAGCGGTAGGAGTCATGGGGCACATTGCCATCCAGGTTATCTTAAACATTGCCGTTGTAACCAATACTATTCCCAATACGGGAATTACCCTTCCCTTTATCAGTTACGGCGGTACGTCTGTCCTGTTTTTGCTGGCGGAGATGGGGCTGGTATTGAGCGTTTCCAATCAGATTAAGCTGGAACGGTAAAAGTGGCATGGATGAACAGTTATAAATTTTTCAGCGGACGAGGTACAGAATCCATTTTCCCTCATAGAATATGGTATGAGAGGGAAAAGGAGCGATGGCTGTGATTTTAGTCCGGAATACAGGCCCGCTAAGGGGCGAGATAGAAATTCAAGGTTCCAAAAATGCGGTGCTGCCTATGATGGCTGCCGCGCTCCTTGGAGAAGGAAGCACCACCTTTACTAATGTCCCCAGGATACAGGATGTGTTCTGTATGATGGGGATTTTGCAGTTTATAGGGTGCAGGTGTGATTTAGATGGAAATACCCTGACCATAGACGCGTCTGCGGTGGAACGAACCCAGATTCCGGAAAAATATGTAACTGCCATGCGTTCCTCTGTGGTGATGCTGGGAGCGTTGCTTGCAAGAAAAGGAGAGGCTGCAACCTGGTATCCAGGAGGCTGTTTAATCGGAAAACGGCCCATTGATTTGCATATCAGGGCTCTTGCCTGTTTGGGAGCGGAGATTATCGAAGAACATGGACGAATTCTGGCAAAAAGCCAGGGGCTTATTGGCAGTGATATTGAGTTCCCTTATCCCAGCGTTGGAGCTACGGAAAATGCCCTTCTGGCTGCTGTAACAGCCAGTGGAACCACAAGAATCAGGGGAGCTGCAAGAGAGCCGGAGATTGAAGAGTTGTGTCATTTACTGAACCAGATGGGAGCTAAGATTCAGGGAATCGGAACCGGCTGCCTTACCATTCAGGGGGTGAACCGGCTGTCCGGGGTTACGAGGCGGATAACAGGGGATCGGATTGTGGCCGGAACTTATTTGGCAGCCGTCATGGCCTGCAGAGGAAGGGCCGTGTTAAAGGGAGTGAAACCCTGCCATCTGGAAGCAGTTTTAAAAACCTTTTCCAGATGCGGCGCCCAGTTTGAAACAGGGGATCAGCGGATCGAGGTGGCGATGGAAGGATCGCCCAGGGGATTTGAAGTGATTACAGAGCCGTATCCAGGATTTCCGACGGATCTTCAGTCGCCTGCCATGGCGGTGATGGCTGTGGCGTCGGGAACCTCCAGGATTGTAGAAAATGTATTTGAAAGCCGTTTCAGGCTGGCAGAGGAACTGAAAAAGCTGGGAGCCAGAATCGTGATAGACGGAAATGAAGCCAGGATTTTAGGAGCAGAAGGGAAGTTTAAGCTAAAAGGAGGAATCCTGGAAGCTACCGATTTAAGAGGGGGAGCGGCAGCCATCATAGGTGGCCTTGCCGCAGAAGGAACGACAGGAATAACAAAGAGCCGGTATATAAAAAGAGGGTATGAAGACATCTGCAGGGATTTAAGGCGTCTTGGGGCGGATGTCTGGGAAGAAGCTTAGAAAAATAACCTGACAGGAAAGGAAAGCGAGAAACAGCGCAGATGAAAAAAGGAACACGTTTAAAAAAATGGATTCTGGCAGCAGTCCTGGTGCTGCTGTCAGTCCTGCTGTTGTGGTCGGTACGGATTAAAGAGATTACGATCACGGGAAGTACCAGACATACCAATGAGCAGATGGTGAATTTGTTATTTCCGGATACCCTGGACAGAAATACCCTGTACTGCTTATATAAAGAAAAATTTCAGCCTCATAAAGAAATTACCTTTGTGGCAGACTATGATATAATTTTCCGAAGTCCTTTTAAAGTAGAAGTGATGGTCTATGAAAAAAGCATTGTAGGCTATGTTTCGTATCTAAACAGCTACATGTATTTTGACAAGGACGGCATTATTGTGGAGAGCACCAGCCACAAGCTGGAAGGAATCCCCCAGATCGACGGTCTGAAATTCGGCCAGATAGTGTTAGGAGAACCGCTTCCAATTGGAGATATGAATATCTTTACCGAGATTCTAAACCTGACCCAGGTGCTGTCTCTTTACAACATAGGAGTGGACAAGATTCATTACAGCCCTAAAGGAGAAGCAACGCTGATTTTAGGAGATGTAAAAGTATTTTTGGGAAGCAGCAATGACATGAACGGGAAAATTTCCGAGCTTCACGATATGCTGCCTCAGCTGGAGGGACTGAAAGGAATCCTTTATCTGGATACCTATGATGAACTGAAACCGGATGCTATGTTTTCTTTTATACAGGAATAAAAAAGAACTGAGAATTTATTGAAAAAAAACTTGATATTTTTCGGGAAATCAAATATAGTATAAGGTGAGTTGAAATTGATATGGACAGAATGAGATAGATACGAGGATAGAAGAAGATTTAAAGGAGGACATAATCTTGCTGGAGATTAAAATAAACGAGGCGGATAACGCTGCCAGAATTATCGTGATTGGAGTAGGCGGAGCAGGGAACAATGCTGTAAACCGCATGATTGATGAAAGTATTGCAGGCGTAGAGTTTATCGGTATTAATACAGATAAGCAGGCTCTTCAGTTCTGTAAAGCTCCTACTGTACTTCAGATTGGCGAGAAGCTGACTAAAGGACTGGGCGCAGGAGCCAGACCGGAGATCGGCGAGAAGGCGGCAGAAGAGAGTTCTGAGGAACTGTCTCAGGCAATGAAGGGCGCAGATATGGTATTTGTAACCTGCGGTATGGGAGGCGGTACCGGTACCGGTGCAGCTCCGATTGTAGCCAGAATTGCAAAAGATATGGGCATCCTGACTGTCGGCGTAGTGACAAAGCCATTCCGCTTTGAGGCTAAGACCCGTATGACTAATGCATTAGCGGGAATTGAGCGTTTAAAAGAAAATGTAGATACCCTGATTGTAATTCCAAATGACAAATTATTAGAGATTGTCGATCGCAGAACGACCATGCCTGACGCATTAAAGAAGGCAGATGAAGTATTGCAGCAGGCAGTTCAGGGCATTACTGACCTGATCAACGTTCCTGGCCTGATTAACCTGGACTTTGCAGATGTAGAGACCGTTATGGTGGACAAGGGTATTGCTCATATCGGTATTGGTAAGGCAAAGGGTGATGATAAGGCATTAGAGGCTGTAAAGCAGGCTGTATCCAGTCCGCTGCTTGAGACTACCATCGAGGGCGCGAGCCATGTTATTATCAATATTTCCGGTGACATCAGCCTCATTGAAGCCAATGAAGCTGCTACATATGTACAGGAACTGGCTGGAGACGATGCCAACATTATCTTTGGTGCTATGTATGATGAGAATGCTCAGGATGAGGCCAACATTACCGTTATTGCTACCGGTTTGGACTCTCATGGGGCAAACACTCCGGTTGCAAAAGCCATGACCGGATTTAATCCTGGAAACTATAAACCAAAGGCTCCGGCTTCAAGCACTGCCCAGACTGCATCCCAGCCACAGAGAACGGCTCCGAGAACCAGTTCAGAAGCAGCGGCTACAGCAACAGCTCCTTCTTTTACTTCTCAGCCAGGGCAGACTCCTTACCGTCCGGTAAACCGCGGTGAGGTTCAGATTAACATTCCGGATTTCTTAAAAAATAACAGAAGATAGGAGCATTCTCCTAGAACATTTAGGGAAAAAGGCGTTGATTCATTATTATGTTTCAACGCCTTTTCACGTTATCTGTATGTTTATCAATCTCTTTATCAATTCGTGAAAATTCTAATAGTTCTTTTGAATTAAATGTCGTTTCAGTGGGAAACACCACGTATTTTGGTGATGAAAAAGCCGAAAATCCTCCATTAATTTGACAAATTTTGCCGCAGAATCAAGGTATAATAATGGAGCGGAAAGGAGGCAGACTTGACAGTAAGAATTTACATAGACCAATGGCTGCTGATGAATGGGGCCATGAATGTACTGCTCCTGCTTCTGCTTAAACGCTTAACCGGACTTCCGGCAAAGGGCTGCCGAATTATTTTGGGAGGCCTTGCAGGAGCGTTTGTATCTGGTGCAGGTCTTTTAACTGCCTTATTCGGAAGCAGGGCTGCTGCCGCTTTTTTGGGAAACACTATTGGCTGCATGTGGATATTCCTTCTTATCATTCGGGGAAGCTGCCTGTTTTTGGGAGGGGCTTTGATGATTTGGATGGTCTGGGGAAGGCTGGCAGTACCGATATTTTGGCGGACAATGAGAGGGCTGTTTTTGCTGGCCCTGCTTTTTGGCGGATTGCTTTCTGCCTGCCTGTCCGTGCTGCCGGACATTACCACGTCTGCAGTCAGCCTGTTATCAGCAGGATCCGGCTGTTATTTTCTTGCAAGGGCTGCAGTCCGGTATTTGATAGAAAATCGGGAGAAAAGGCAGAAGCTGTATCCGGCTGTTTTGTATTACAGGGGAAACGAACACAGGGTTATGGCCTTGTGGGATACGGGAAACCAGCTTTTTGATCCACTGTCCAAAAAGCCCGTCCACATTTTGGACAGCCAGGAGGCAAAGACTTTTATAGAAACCGTTTCTCAGGTTCGCTATATTCCATATCAGACCGTTGGACAGCCGGGGGGAACCATGGCCGCCATATTTTTAGACAGGATTCAAATTCAAATAGAGGGGAAAATGATGATACTGGAAAAGCCGCTGGCAGCTTTGTCGCCGAATCCCGTATCGCCAAAAGGAGAATATCAGCTTTTGCTTCATGGAAGCACGTTGAACCGAACACAGTAAACCATTCTTAAGGAGGTTATTATGATCATTAAAGTTTCAGTACCAAGCCGTTTTCAGTTTAAGACTGCATCTGGTTTCCGCACGCTTTTGATGCAGAAACAGGGAGAAATCCACTATATCGGAGGGGCAGATATTCTGCCGCCGCCTTTAGACGGAGATCAGGAGGCAGAGCTGATTGCCAGGCTTGGAGATGAACGGGATAAGGAGGCACGATCCGGCTTGATTGAACACAATCTGCGCCTGGTAGTATACATAGCAAAAAAATTTGATAACACGGGAGTAGGAGTGGAGGATTTGATTTCCATTGGAACCATTGGCCTGATAAAAGCCATTAACACCTTTAATCCGGAGAAGAATATTAAGCTGGCTACCTACGCTTCCCGCTGCATTGAAAATGAAATTTTAATGCATCTTCGCAGAAGCAGCAAGACCAAAATGGAGGTTTCCATTGATGAACCGTTAAATGTTGACTGGGATGGAAACGAACTGTTGCTGTCTGATATTTTAGGAACGGATGAAGACGTGATTTACAAAGATATTGAGGACGAGATTGAGAAAAATCTGCTGAATGCAGCCATCAGGCGCCTGGAGCCAAGAGAGAGGAAGATTGTAGAACTCCGGTTCGGACTGAACAATGAAGATGGAGATGAAATGACTCAGAAAGAGGTGGCTGATTGTCTGGGAATTTCCCAGTCCTACATTTCAAGACTGGAGAAAAAGATCATGAAGCGCCTGAAAAAAGAAATTGTAAGATTTGAATAAAGCTGCCGGTTATTTCTCGGCAGCCCGATATTGAGACGGGGTCACTCCGTAGTATTTTTTAAACAGCCGGCTGAAATAGAGCTGGTCGTCAAATCCAACGGAAACCGCCACTTCTTTTATGTAACTGTTTTTGTTGCCTAAAAGAACTACAGCTTTAGACATTCTCAGGTTATTGATGTAGGTGTTAATGTTTAAGCCGGTTTCTTCCTTAAACACCCGACAGAGATAGCTGGAACTTAAACCGACGTAGTCGGCGATAGAGGCCAGGCTGATTTTGCTGTCATAATGCTTTTCAATATAGGAGATAGCCTGGGAAACCTCTAAGCTGAAGCCGCTGTTTTTGACGTCCTCCTGGGTTTTGGGAGAAAAAATCAAAGGAAGGGCGGCGGCAATATCCCGAAGCAAATCTTCTATGCGCTGAGCCTTTCGCATGGAATCCGCCAGATCTGCCAATTGCTCGTGGATTGGAGACGTACCGCCTGGAATATGGTATTCCAGGTTGTCCAGCAGGCGGATACAGTACTGAATGGCATCTTCCGGAGAAATCTGGCGGTTCCGGCACTGGTTCAGAAACGTTGTAATTTCCTGAAAGGCAAAGTGAATTTGGTCTTCTCCGGTGTATTCCTGTATTTGGGAAGAAAGCTTTTTATAAGGAATGGCCGGAGGAACCGCTGCCTTTACAGACACAGCGTTGACAATTCCCAGAGGACCGTAAAAGTTCAGCTTTAAAATGGGCTGAAAATCGTGATAAGCCCTGCGGGCGTCTTCCAGGCTGGCCAGTCCGCTTTGGTATAAAATAGATGGCGCCAGGGACATATAATATCCAAATAGCTGGGAGATTCTGGCGCACAGTCCGGAAATCGTGTTTTGGTGAAGGTTCAGCTGGCTGTCTGGAACAAGCAGCAGGATATTGGTGTCGTCTAAGAAGATGATGATGCGGCTCTGGATTTGTTCCAGGGCATTTTTTAACGTGCTGCGGATTAAATCCGAAGAAGGAAGCTCCGACCTCTGGATATACCAGTCAAAAGAGATCTGACAGATCGATAAGGTATCAGTACAGTCTGCCAGCTGAAAAGAAAGTCCTGTTGTCTGGAACAGTTCTTTAGAGGTATAGCTGGGGTGAATGAAAAAGTCTCTCCATGCCCCGTGTTTTTGCTGTCTGGAAATGGAATCGGTTTTGAAAGAATCTGTTTTTACAGATTGCCTGCCGTCCAGCTTGCTTCGGATTTTTTTCAGCTGTTCCGTCAGATCTTCGGGACTGATGCTGACTTTTAGTATGTAATCAAAAGCGCCGAGAACCAGGGCGGTGCGGACAAAGTTAAAGTCCTCATAGTTGCTGATAACCAGAAACTCACAGTCCATCCCCTTTTCCTTAGCAGTACGGATTAGGCCAATGCCGTCTAAAACAGGCATTTTTAAGTCGCAGATAATCAAATCCGGCTCAAACCGCTCTGCCGCCTCCAGCGCTTCTTTTCCATTAGAAGCAGTAGTGCAGATATGAAAGCCCAGCTCTTCCCAGTTTAACATGGACTGCAGGGCAATTTTTACAATAGGTTCATCGTCAACAATCAGTACCTGGTACATAAAGCCTCCTAATGGGGTGCGGTAAAGTAGGTGTCAGTAAGGGGAGCGCTGCCGGAAGAGGGAATGGCGGGAATTAAAATCCGGCAGCAGGTTCCCCTCCCGGGAGCGCTGGATATGGTAAGTCCGTATTCGCTGGAAAAGTAGAGGTGAATACGGTCGTTTACATTGTGTGTTCCGATACCTCCCAGCCCCTTGGAATCCGAAGAACTGCTGTCCGGATCAAAGCCTTTGCCCTGGTCTTGAACCTCCAGCAAAATATCCCTTCCTTCAAAACGGGCAGAAACATAAATTTCCATAATCGTTCCGTCATTATAAGTGCCGTGAAGCACCGAATTTTCTGCCAGAGGCTGAAGAATCAGCTTAGGCAGCAAAAAACCGGCGGTTTCCTGTGAAATGTCATAATTGACATGAAAGCTTCCGGCGTACCGGATGGCCTGAATGGAAAAATAGTGCTTCAGGTTGTCAATTTCTTCCTGAATGGTGATAAATTCCCTGTCGTTTACCAGGGTATTTTTCAAAAGCTCGCTTAAAGACAGAATGCCTTCGGAAACCACCTTGTCATGGTTCATTAAAGCTACCAGACGGAGTGTGTTCAGGGTATTAAACAGAAAATGGGGGTTAATCTGGTACTGAAGGATTTTCAGTTCCAGTTCCCGTTTCTTTGTTTCGCTTTCCTGGCGCTGCTCTAACAGAAGCTGGATTTCCGTAATCATGCCGTCAATGTTGTCAGAGAGAAATGCCAGCTCGTCATTGGCAGAATCCTGAATCCTTACTTCTAAATTTCCTTCTGCTACAGACTGGCAGGTTTTAATCATGTGCCGGATGGGACTGGAGATGCTGAAATAGGTGGATGCAGTTAAAATCAGTGGGACACACATCAGCAGGATGCACATAATCAAAAGCCGGCCGGCAGGTTCACTGTTTCCAAACAGAAAGAGGGAGTATAGATAGACCACCAGAAGTGGAAACAGAGTAGAAAAGAGAAAAGAAAAAATCAGGCGGTAACGGATTTTTAAATTTCTCAGTTTCGTTAACAGGATTTCTGGGGATAGGGAAAACTTTTTAAAAAAGGAAACCATGGCAGTCCTTTCTGGTGCTTATGAATAATATTTGAATAAGATTTTTGTGTAACATGTATATTCTACTCGAAAATCTTAAAATAATCCATAGGAAAAGCAAAAAAATCTATATCGATATTTCATAAAAACTTATAGAAATTTAGAAAAATTTAATAAAACAAGATTGTCCATAGAAAAGATAAGATTGTGGATGTACATGGTTTGGTAAATTGTTATAATTATAACATAATAAAATAATAAGGAGGTACGTAAATATGATGAAATATTTACAAAAACTCGGTAAATCCCTGATGCTGCCGGTTGCTTGTCTTCCGATTTGCGGTATCTTAATGGGAATTGGTTATGCATTATCTCCAAACGCTATGCAGGGCGGAGATATTGTAGGCGTAGGTCCTGTTATCGGTTTCTTCCTAATTAAAGCCGGCGGCGCTTTAATTGATAACATGTCCTGGCTGTTTGCAATCGGTGTTGCAGTTGGTATGTCAGACGATCATGAAGGTACTGCAGGCCTGGCAGGCCTGGTATCCTGGCTGGTTATCACAACCCTGCTTTCCAGCGGTACGGTAGCAGTCCTGGTAGGCGGCGAAGCAGATCCTGCATTTGCTAAGATTCAGAACCAGTTTATCGGTATTATCTCTGGTATCATCGGTTCTTCCTGCTACAACAAGTTTAAGGGAACCCGTCTTCCGGACGCACTGGCATTCTTCTCCGGCAAACGTTTCGTTTCCATCGCTACTGCAGTAGTATCTATTATCGCAGCAGCAATCCTGTTCTTTATCTGGCCAATGGTTTACGGCGGCCTGGTAGCAGTAGGCGAGTCTATCGTTGGTTTAGGCGCATTAGGAGCAGGTATTTATACGTTCTTAAACCGTCTGTTAATTCCTACCGGTCTGCATCACGCACTGAACTCTGTATTCTGGTTTGACGCAGCAGGCATTAACGACCTTGGTAAATTCTGGGCAGGCGAAATGCTCAATGGTGCAGGCGGCCCGGCAGGTATGTACATGTCCGGTTTCTTCCCATCCATGATGTTTGGTATTCCGGCAGCAGCTCTGGCAATTGTTCATTCTGCAAAGCCTGAGAGAAGAAAAGAAGCAGCAGGTCTGGTTGGCGCAGCAGCTCTTTGTGCATTTGTCTGCGGCGTTACCGAGCCATTCGAGTTTGCATTCATGTTCTTAGCTCCGGCACTTTACGTAATCTACGCATTACTGTATGGAATTTTCACGTTTGTTACTGTATCCTTAGGATTCCGCGCAGGTTTCTCCTTCTCCGCAGGCTTAACGGACCTGATTTTCAGTTCCCAGCTTCCGGCAGCAAACAAGACCTGGCTGATTCTTCCTTTAGGTGCAGCAGCAGCAGTTGTATTCTACATTGTATTCCGCTTTGCTATTAAGGCATTTGATCTGAAGACTCCTGGCCGTGAAGACGACAGCGAGGATGAGACCAAGATCGTTCTGGCAAACGACGACTTTACCACAATGGCATCCGTTATTCTGGAAGGTCTTGGCGGTAAAGAGAACATCACCAGCGTTGATAACTGTATTACCAGACTTCGTCTTGAAATCAAGGATTATACAGCAGTAAACGAAAAGAAGATTAAATCTGCAGGCGTAAGCGGCGTTATCCGTCCAAGCAAGACTGCTGTACAGGTTATTATCGGACCTAAGGTACAGTTTGTGGCAGATGAATTTAAGAAATTGCTGTAATTAAAATTTAATATAGCAGCATGAGCAAAAAAGGAGCCACTGCAGCATAGATTGATGAGTAATCTATGGAGCAGTGGCTCCTTTTTATGCCTGGAAATTTCAGCTGGAATAGATAAGACATCCTTCATGGAGAAAATTGTCAGCCTAAATAATTTCGCATGATTTTCAGAGCGTTTTTTTCCAGTCGGCTGACCTGTGCCTGGCTGATGTGGATTTCTTCTGCCACTTCCGTCTGTGTTTTGCCTTCAAAAAAACGCATGTCGATAATGTGGCGCTCCCGTTCCGGCAGCCGTTTCATGGCTTCATTTAAGGAAATATTTTCTACCCAGTTTTCTTCAATATTCTTTTTATCGCTGATTTGATCCATGACGTACAGCGGATCGCCTCCATCGCTGTAAACCGGCTCATACAGGCTGACAGGACTTTGGATGGCGTCTAAGGCATAGGTGATTTCTTCTTTGCTGACTCCGATTTCATCGGCAATTTCCATAATACTGGGTTCCTTCATGTTTTTGCGGGTCAGTCCTTCCCTGGCATAGATGGCTTTATAAGCAATATCCCGCAGGGAACGGCTGACTCGGATGGAGTTGTTATCTCTCAGATACCGCCGGACTTCTCCTAATATCATGGGAACCGCATAGGTGGAAAAACGGACGTTTTGTGAAATATCAAAATTGTCAATGGCTTTAATCAGGCCGATGCATCCAATCTGGAATAAGTCGTCCAAGGCTTCGTTACTTCCGGCATATCGCTGGATGACGCTTAAAACCAGGCGCAGGTTTCCTTTGATGTACTGTTCCCTGGCTTCCATATCCCCATCCATAATCCGTTTAAACAGAGCGTCTTTTTCCTCATTAGTAAGAAGCGGAAGCTTTGAGGTATTGACTCCGCAGATTTCAACTTTATATCCGGACATAGTTCTTCCCTCCGCATGGATTATTTACGCAGACTGTTACAGAATCTGACTGCGTTATATGGAAATGATGGACGGATTTGGGAAGAATTATACGGTTTTTTTACTGGAAAAATTTTCGGTTGACGAAAAATTGGTTTGAGCGTATACTCTTAAATTTGTAGAAGAACAATGATACAGATGGAGGATACTGCTATGACCAATGATATGAGTAAAGGAAGTCCGGCCAGACTGATTATTTCCTTTATGCTTCCTGTGCTGGCCGGAAATATTTTTCAGCAGTTTTACAATGTAGTGGATTCCGTAATTGTAGGACAGTTTTTAGGAGTCAATGCCCTTGCGGCAGTTGGCTCAACCGGAAGCGTGGTGTTTCTGGTGTGGGGACTGGTAACCGGACTTACCAGCGGATTTTCCGTTATTTTGGCCCAGAAGTTCGGAGCCGGAGACAGAAAAGCCCTGTGTCATTTTGAAGGAGTGTCGGTATGGCTGTGCGGAGTTATCGGCCTGATGATGACCGTGGCGCTGATGCTGGGACTGAATCCGATTTTAAGACTGATGAACACGCCGGAAGAAATCTTTGGAGAAACCAGGGCTTATCTTGGGGTGCTGTTTGCAGG
>CALHQJ010000003.1 GCA_938036545.1 uncultured Clostridium sp.
CGTAAGAGCAATAACGGAACCGGACGGCGGCGTAAAAAAGTTCTTGTATGTCTTGCAAATGCTGTCACAGACATGGATGCAGAAAGCAGTCCTGCTGCCAAAGCAAGTGCGACCAGAGAGCTTTTTCGTTTTTTTCCTTGTATATTACTGCTGTTCATCTTTCTCACTTTTCTCCTTCCCATAACTGAAAAAATCTGGACATTTTCTCTTAATAATTATAGTAACCGTTCCGGTTCCCGTTTTCAAGATAAGGACAATAATTGTAATGATTTTTAATTTTTTTGTAAGAAAGAAGATTTAAAAGCAGAGGGAAAGGAACTTTCGCCCTCTCCCTTTTCACTACCTGTCACAAAATTGATACTCTTTTAATTTCTTGCCCGCAAGGATGCAAATACTGATTCCACTTACGCCAAGCAGGAACATCATAAGTGCGGCGCCGGAACCTTTTCCTGTACCAAAAAGTGTGTTTAGAATCGATACATCACCAAATGCAGACATAGCAGGTTCGCACACATAATCTACCATAAAGCCGCCCAAAAACAATCCAATGGGAATCGTAAAAAACTGCAGGGTATTGCGGCATGCATAAACACGTCCCTGTAATTCTACGGGAATAGTACTTCTAAGAATCACATCCAAATTGGCGTTCATAATCGGTACCAGAATCCATCCAATCAGCTGCCCAATACACCACAATACCGGTTCTCTGGAAAATGCCAGTAAAAAGTTTTCAGTTCCTAACGAAAACAACATTGTCAAATAAATGACCTTAATTCTGTCCTTTGGCTTCGGCAAAACAGAAACGATCAGGCTGCCAATAATCATAGCCGCACCGGAACAAGAAGTAACAATTCCAAGAACCGCCTGGCCGCCTTTGGGATTGGGAAGCACATACCCTGGCAGCGTTGCATCAAATGCAGACGCTACCAGATTAATACCTGCCATAAACAATATCAGCGTCATAATCATTGGATTGCCTTTTAAAAATCCAATTCCTTCCTTCGCAAGAACAAGTACTCCTTCTTTTCTTTCACTTCTGCTTTCCGGAATTTTAATGAAAAACTGCAATGTTGCAAACGCAATCAGAAAGCTGCCAATATCTGCCGCTATCACTCCATGGAGACCTGCAAACGAATACAACGCTGTAGCAATCAAAGGATTTAATATGGTTATCAGCGACCTTGACAAAGATCGAAGACCGCTTGTCTTCTGATAATACTTTTCAGGAATAATAAGCGTCATCGCAACTTCTGATGCTGGCTGCTGTACAGTGTTCATTAGTCCCGAAATGCCATTTAATGCATATAAATGCCATACCATCAAGCGATTGGTACAAAACAATCCCAATACGGTTATGGTACAAAGCACTGCAAACACATCACAAACAAGCATGGTCTTCTTTTTATCAAATCTGTCTGTCAATGCTCCGGCAAATATGCTCATCAGCACATACGGCGCATAAGAACATATTGTAAGCGCTGCTGTACTTAAGGAAGAACCCGTCTTTTCATACAGCCATAAGGAAAGCGCAAATGCTGTAATACTGCTGCCAAGCTGGGACACGCTCTGGGTGCTCCAGAGAATCAGAAAATCTTTTAGCTGGTATAATTCATTTTTCTTTATATCTTTCATTTCTTTGCTCCTTTTGTATCAACTACTTCTCAACACAGAAGCAAAGCCTGAGGATATCAGCATGTTGCTGTTCCTCCATGCAGTCTCCTCAGACTCTGCATGGAGCCGCTGCAATACAAAGTTTCATTTTTTATTTCCTTTCCGTTCACCAAATTCTATTTTTTTATTTTATCACATCCACTCTGGATATTCTACCAAAATAAAATGATTGTTTATTCAATCTCTTATCAGCAAATTTAATGAACGAGATAAAGAAATTTACGCCCTTTAATGAGCAGGAAGAAAAAGATAAAGCAGAAATTTTAAACTATCTGTCTAAAGAACATGACGTTTTAACACGTAATAATAAAAACGCTCATCTAACGGTATCCGCATGGCTGATAGATAATAAACACGAAAATCTGTTAATGGCTTATCACAATATTTATCATTCATGGGCATGGCTGGATTCCTATGAACGAAATCGGCCGTTACTCAACAGAATCCTGGTTTGTAGAGCATATCTACAGTAAATTATGTTCAAAAGTAGAACATTTATAAAAAAACCTCTTTCTGTCTGCCAATTATGACAAACAGAAAGAGGTATCTCTTATCTATTATCTCTCGTCTGTATCCCAGTTGTGATATACAGCCTGCACGTCATCATCCTCATCCAGTAAATCCAGAGTACGGTTGATCTTCTTAATATCTTCATCGCTGGTAAGCTCTACCCAGGTCTGAGGAATCATGGTAACGTCTGCCTGAGCCATTGGAATCCCTGCATTTTCTAACGCTTCACGGACGGTACTGAAATCGTCCGGAGCAGTCAGCACTTCATAGCTGTCTTCTTCTTCGGAGAAATCTTCTGCGCCTGCGTCTAATGCTACCATCATCAGCTCGTCAGCATCCATCTCACACTCTTCTTTATCAATAATAATCTGACCTTTTTTATCAAACATATAAGATACACATCCAGGAGTACCTACGTTTCCGCCTCCCTTGGTAAATGCGCTTCTTACGTTAGCTGCTGTACGGTTTTTGTTATCGGTCAGCGCATCTACGATAATTGCTACGCCGCTTGGACCGTATCCTTCATAAGTAATCACTTCATAGTTTACAGAGTTTGCATCTCCGGCTGCCTTCTTGATTCCCCTGTCAATGGTATCATTTGGCATGTTGTTGGCCTTAGCCTTTGCGATTACATCGCGAAGCTTGCTGTTATTGGCCGGATCTGGGCCGCCCTCTTTTACTGCAACTGCAATTTCACGTCCGATAACGGTAAAAATCTTGCCCTTTGCAGCATCGTTTTTCTCTTTCTTATGCTTAATGTTGGCAAATTTAGAATGTCCTGACATACAATAAACAACTCCTTTTTCTCTCTTCCGTGTCAAATCCCCTCATATCTTAGCACTATTGATGGGCTTTTGCAAGTGGGAACTGTAAAAGACTTCACAATCTCCGCTGCTTTTTCTATCTCTTCTTTTGTATTACCTTTCATTAACACCTGAACCTGCCAGTAATATCCACCGCAGTATAAAGCGTAGCGAAGTTCATAGCGGTAATCAGTCTCTTCTCCTGTATAGACGATTTCTGCAAAGTAATAGCTGGCTTCCGGATCGGTATCTGAATCTGCCAGTCCTGCCTCAAAACCGGCAAGTTCAAACTCTCCGCTGACTCCGGTATTTAAAATCAGGTCTCTGCATTCCTCCTCCGTATCAATATATGGAAAAATTTCCTGAGCGTCTTCTTTTTTCATATGAATAATATCTACACGCCCGCCTTTTCCTGCAAAACTGTCTATTCCGGAATCTCCCTGAGCCTCTGCCTGCCAGCTTCCATCTGGTAATGTAACAGAAAATCCATCTTCACGCTGAGAAATCCGGTACACCCAGGGTTCCTTGGAATATTCATAGGCAGATGCCACATCCTCATAGGGAATAAAGGCAGACCAGATTCCCTCTGATTCTACAAAAATCGTATCCGATTTTCCATCCTCCCGAGTATAAACGGCATCTCCTTTTTTTAGTCCTACTGCCTCCCAGTCTGCCTCCGGCATGGTTCCTTCTGCAATAGAAGCAACCTCTCCGGCCTGAGAATAGTCCTGAGGCGCCGCAGAAAAGTCTATATCATATACCCATGCATAAACCTTGCCGCCTGTCATTACTTTGGCATCCCGGAGAGCCGGTTTTCCAGAAGACTCTGTTTCTGTCTGTGCTGTCTCTTTTTCTGCCTTTGTGGTACTCTCTGCAGAAGTTTCGGTTGGCACTTTTGTTTCAATAGGCTCTCTGCTTTGACATCCAGATAATGCCAGAATTGCAGAAGCCATACTGATGCATAAACCTGCCGTCCATTTTTTATTCCATGTTCCTTTCATCTAATCCACTCCATTCTACTGTCCCAACTGTTTTTTCATCTTTTTCACACAATGATAGAAAGCCGGTACTAAAAAGAAATCTGCAAAAATCCAGGCAATTGGGCTTCCTATACAGGCTGCTGCATATCCAAAAACAGGTACCATCATAAAGCCAACCAAAGAACGGCCTACCATTTCACAGACACCTGCAATAATAGCAAAGGTGCTGTATCCCATGCCCTGGATGGCAAAACGCATCACATTGACCAATACCAGCGGAATATAGAATATGCTGTTGCCTACCAGATACATCCAGGCCTGATGAAGGATTTCCGTCTCTCCTGCATCTACAAACAGCAAGGAAATCTGTTTTCCAAAGAAGAATAAAATCACAAATGCACCGATCGAATATACAAATCCAATAATATTGGCATAGCGGACGCCTTCCTTTACTCGGTCAATCTTTCCTGCGCCCACATTTTGTCCTGCCCAGGTAGCCATAGTTCCGCCCAAAGCGTCAAAAGGCGTGCAGAAAAACATGCTGACCCTGCTTCCAGCCGTTACCGCAGCTACTGCCATAGAACCCAGGGAATTGACGGCTGACTGTAAAATTACATTTCCAATGGCAGTAATGGAATACTGAAATCCCATTGGAAATCCCATGCCGCACAAAACTGCCATAAGGCGTTTGTCAACCCGCATTTCTTCTCTGGTCATTTTTAACACCTGATATTTGGAACGCATAAAGAAAAAGCACAGCGCTCCGGAAATACCCTGGGAAATTACCGTTGCGTAAGCAGCTCCTGCAGGTCCCAGCTTCATCACTATAATCATAAACAAATCCAAGAAAATATTCAAGACAGAAGCCATTAAAAGAAAATAAACCGGCGTCTTGCTGTCTCCTAGAGAACGGATAATTCCAGACGTCATATTGTAAAGGAAGGTAGTCGGAATCCCCAGAAAAATAATAAAAATATAGCTGTACGCTTCCTGTATAATATCTTCCGGCGTTTTCATCCAAACCAGAATATCCATACACAGGACAGACACAACTGCTGTCAGCACAATTCCTACTCCAATGGACAGCCATGCAGCATTGGCTACGAAACGCCGAAGGCCAGAATAATCCCTGGCTCCAAACTTTTGTGCTACCGGAATGGCAAAACCGCTGCATACTCCGATACAAAATCCATTAATCATAAAGTTAATAGAACCGGTA
>CALHQJ010000004.1 GCA_938036545.1 uncultured Clostridium sp.
ACTCCTCCTTTTGTGCTTACAAGAGTAGCATAGAAGGAATTAAAACAGGGAAAGGGATTTTTGATTGAAATTAAGAAGAAGTAAAATCGCTCTGACATTTTATCGAACCGCATAAGTAAAGTTTATGTCCTCTTCATAAAGTGTTCTTTCTACACTATCCAGATATGCGAGGCAAAAAAATAAGCGTACCACTATTTCTAATGATACGCTTATGACTATTTTACATGCTTAAATCTTACAGAAAATACTTCACGCCGCTTTCAAAGATCTTCATATCCTGTTCTCCGTAAATGTTCATGGCTACTGCATCGCCGCGGCGCTCGGAGTGAGCCATCTTTCCTAAGATACGTCCATCCGGACTGGTAATGCCTTCAATTGCCATATAAGAACCATTTGGATTCCAGAACTCGTCCATAGTTGGATTGCCCTTGTCATCTACGTACTGGGTCGCTACCTGACCATTCGCAAAGAGTTTCTTCAGCCACTCTTCGTTTGCCACAAAACGGCCTTCGCCATGAGACGCCGGATTGCAGTATACGCCGCCCAGTTCTGCCCCTGCAAGCCAAGGAGACTTATTGCTTACAACCTTGGTGTAAACCATCTTGGAGATGTGACGGCCAATGGTATTCATAGCCAGGGTCGGAGAATCCGGGCGCTGCTCTTTTACCATGCCTTCTGGAACCAGTCCCAGCTTAATCAAAGCCTGAAAGCCGTTGCAGATGCCAAGCATTAAGCCGTCTCTCTCATTCAGGAGCTTTTCAATCTCTTCTTTAATCACTGCATTACGGAATACGGTAGCAAAAAACTTTGCAGAGCCTTCTGGTTCATCACCAGCAGAGAAACCGCCTGGGAACATGACGATCTGAGCTTTTGCAATTTCATTTCTGTAAAGTTCTACAGATTCTCTGATGTCTTCTGCATGTAAGTTCTTAAATACTCTGGTAACCACTTTAGCACTAGCCCGTTCAAACGCTTTTGTACTGTCATATTCGCAGTTAGTACCTGGGAATACCGGAATAAATACGGTTGGCTGTCCGATTTTATGGCCGCATACGTAAATGGAATCTGCCTTGTACAGTTCACCAGATACTTCCGTCTGCTTAACACCAGACTGGGTTGGGAATACTTTTTCCAGAGTTTCTGTCCATGCATGAAGAGCCTCTTCCATAGTAATCTGAGTGTTGCCGTATTCAAACATTCCCTTATCTGTAACTTCACCAATTACTGTATAGCGGATAGACAGTTCTCCGACTTTTCCATCCGGAACCTCCAATACCAGATTGCCCCATCCGGCTGCAAAGAAGTCTCTTGGATCTAAGTTATGTTCAATCTTAACGCCCAGTTTGTTTCCAAAAGCCATCTTGCTGACTGCCTCTGCAATACCTCTGCCCTCTACTGCATAGGCAGAAATAATTCTTCCAGCCTTAATATCTTCAAATACTTTGCCGTAACCGTCCATAATCTGGGCATAATCCGGCAAATCATACCGATCCTTATCGATGGTAAACAGCACAATTTTGCTGCCTGGTTTCTTAAACTCAGGCGTAATAACCGTCTTGGAACTTGCCACATCTACCGCAAAAGAAACCAGAGTCGGAGGTACGTTAATCTCTCCATGCTGCTCGTCATTAAAGGTTCCGGACATGCTGTCCTTTCCTCCGATAGACGGCAGGCCAAAGCCCATCTGCGCACTGTAAGCGCCAAGGAGAGCTGCAAAAGGCTGGCTCCAGCGGGTTGGATCTTCCGTCATTCTCTGGAAGTACTCCTGGAAAGTAAAGCGGATTTTCTTATAATCTCCGCCGGCTGCTACAATCTTAGCTACGGAAGACAATACTGCATAAACTGCGCCATGGTATGGACTCCAGCTGGACAGATATGGATCAAAACCATAGGACATCATGGTTACCGTATCGCATTTACCCTTTAATACCGGAAGCTTTGCAACCATGGCCTGAGTCTCAGTAAGCTGATATTTTCCGCCATAAGGCATAAATACAGAACCTGCTCCGATAGAGCCGTCAAACATCTCTACCAGGCCTTTCTGGGAGCATACATTTAAAGATGCCAGCAAGTTTAACCAGGCAGCTTTTACATCTCCAGGCTCTCTGCGCTCAAACAGATTTCCTTCTCTGTTTGGAACTTCCAGCGTTACATCAGCCTCCTGATGAGCGCCGTTGGTATCCAGGAATGCACGGCTGATATTTACAATGGTCTGGCCTCTCCAGTTGATTACCAGTCTTGGGCTTTCTGTTACGACTGCAACGGTTACCGCCTCCAGATTTTCTTCTGCAGCATAACCCAAAAACTTCTCCACATCTGCCGGAGCAACTACTACTGCCATACGCTCCTGGGATTCGGAAATCGAAAGTTCAGTTCCGTCTAATCCGGCGTACTTTTTCGGTACTTTATCCAAATCAATTTCCAGACCGGCTGCCAGCTCGCCAATGGCTACAGACACGCCGCCTGCGCCAAAATCATTACACTTCTTAATTAAACGGCTTACTTCCGGACGGCGGAACATTCTCTGAATCTTACGTTCTGTAGGAGCATTTCCTTTCTGTACTTCTGCGCCGCACACTTCAATGGAAGCCTCGGTGTGAACTTTGGAAGAACCGGTAGCGCCGCCGATTCCATCACGGCCAGTACGTCCTCCAAGAAGAATGATAATATCTCCTGGGTCAGACGTCTCGCGGATTACGTCTTTTCTGGGAGCAGCGCCCATAACAGCGCCGATTTCCATTCTCTTTGCCGCATAGCCTGGATGGTAAATTTCTTTTACGTATCCCGTTGCAAGGCCAATCTGGTTGCCGTAGGAACTGTATCCATGAGCTGCCTCTGTAACGATCTTTTTCTGAGGCAGTTTGCCCTTCATGGTTTCCTCTAATGGACGGGTCGGATCTGCTGCACCGGTTACACGCATAGCCTGATATACATAAGTACGTCCAGACAGCGGATCGCGGATTGCACCGCCAAGGCAGGTTGCAGCGCCGCCGAAAGGCTCAATCTCTGTCGGATGGTTATGAGTCTCATTTTTAAAGTTTACCAGCCACTCTTCGGTCTTTCCATCGATTTCTACTGGTACTACAATGGAACATGCATTGATTTCATCTGACTCTTCCTGATCAGCCAGTCTGCCTTCTTTTTTCAGTTTCTTCATGGCCATCAGAGCCAAATCCATCAGGCAGACAAACTTATCGTCTCTGCCTTTGTAAATTTCTTCCCTGTCTGCCAGATACTGGTGATAGGTATTTACAATAGGCTCTTTATAGTCGCCGTCTGTAAAGGTCACATTCTTTAGCTCTGTAGAGAATGTGGTGTGGCGGCAGTGATCCGACCAGTAAGTATCCAATACCCGAATCTCGGTAACTGTTGGATCTCTGTGTTCTTCCTCTTTATAATAGTTCTGGATATGTTTAAAATCCTTAAAGGTCATAGCCAGATTTAAGGACTGGTATAATTCATTCAGCTTATCCTCTTCCATAGTGGAAAAGCCGGTAAATACAGCTACGTCATCCGGTGTCTCAAATACGGTTACCAGTGTCTCCGGCTTCTTCTCATCTGCTTCTCTGGAATCCACTGGATTGATGCAGAAACTCTTAATTGCAGCTGCTTCCTCTTCCGTCAGAGTTCCTGAAATCACATAGGTAACGGCAGATCGGATAACCGGCTCTTCCGTTTCCTTTAACAGCTTTACGCACTGTTCTGCTGAATCTGCCCTCTGATCAAACTGGCCCGGAAGGTATTCTACAGAAAAGCAGGTATCTCCCTCTTCCTTTGGAAATTCCTCTTCATACAAGGTATCTACCGGCGGTTCTGAAAAAATGGTTCCCAGAGACGCCTGATAGGTCTCTTCTGTTACATTTTCAATATCGTAACGAATCAGTACCCGCACATTGGTGACAGTCTGAATTCCTAAATAGTTCTCGATTTCCTCACGCAGTTCCTTTGCTTTTACTGCAAAGTCCGGTTTCTTCTCTACAAAAATCCGTTTTACGCTCATTGGTAATCCTCCTTATCTTTTTAACCCTGACAGTATCATAACACAGAATCTTCAAATAAGTAAAATTAATATAGCTTATGTTTCATATTAATATAGATAATAACTTATGATTCCTGCAGCTTTTTTCCGCATTTTCTGCAAAACACATAATCGGACTTTACCGCTTCTCCGCAATAAGGGCAGAATCCTCCGTCCAGACTTTGGGGCAGTCCGCCCCCACTGCTTTCTGTCTCATCAGCCTGGCTCAAGTTCGGCTGCGGCTCATCCCGTTTTAAATAAGCGTCCAGAGGATCTCCCTCTTCCCTGCTGTCTACAATATCGAACTCAGAAAATCTCTGATCGCTGGATGCATTTTTAAAATTGTAGATTGCCTGTATAACTGCCATTCCGATAAAGCACACTCCAAACAATGCAAAAATCGGCGGAGCGCCCATGCTGGCCGCCATGATTGTCCAAAGGACTCCAAAAATTGCTGCAAAAACGCTTCCAGCCCCTTGCATCATCGACGGGCCCCTTCCCCTTTTTATGCTCTTCATTAAGAACCTCCCTCCTTTTATTGTAACAGTTCAGCCATGCATCTTCTTGCCCGCTGTAAGCGTGCAAGAAGCGTCGGGCGTCCGCCCTATGAAGATTCAGACAGAAAAATTCTTATGAAAACAAGCTTTCAACGCTTTTTTCTGTCTGAATCTCCACATGGCTGAACTGTTACATTTTATTCGATTTCTCCTCCAATGGCTGAAATAGCATCCAGAGTCATTTTCATAATATCCCTGATTTCCTCTGGAGTCATTTTCATTTTTTCTGCCAGTTCTTCTACAGTCGCTTCCCGTCCCAGTTCTTTTGCCATGACTCTGGATACCTCCTGGAGAACGTTGACTTTTGCGGTAATTTCCTCATTAGTCTCGTCTTCCCTCTTCTGTTCTGCCACAACTGCCTCCAGGGCATCGTATACATATTTCCTTAGATGGCTTAGAAAATCGCCTTCTACGTAACTGTCTACTGCCAGCATCAGCGCCATGTTGGCTTCTTGAATCAAATCTCCGGCAGGCACCAGACTTTCCATATAATCAGACGCCATATCGCAGACTGTTTTTAGATGGCCTTCAATCAGCCGTTTTTTAGAGCTTTCATCTCCCTGAATCACCTTACTTAATAAAATCTCCCGTTCTGCTTCTGCACAGGGAACAATCTCAGATAAATCATCCAGATACATCTGGTAAAAATCTTCATTTTCTATTGTTTCGTCCCGATATTCCATCTCAAAAACCTCCTAGTTCTTTTCTCTTACACTTTATCACATTCCGCTTTTTGCCACAATCCCCTCTTTACAATCCTATTATACCGTGTTAAAATAGCCTTGTATTTATAAGGAGGGCTAATGATGGATATTAATTATGAGTTATACAAAGTGTTTTACCATGTTGCCAATACGCTAAGCTTTTCCGAAGCGTCCAAGCAGCTTTTCATATCCCAATCCGCTGTCAGTCAGTCCATTAAAGTTTTAGAGAAAAAGCTGAATCAGACCCTGTTTATCCGCAGCACCAAACGGGTTTCCCTGACTCCGGAGGGCGAGATTCTGCTAAAGCACATTGAACCTGCCATCAACCTGATTCAAAAGGGAGAAAATCAGCTTTTAGAGGCTAATACTTTAAATGGCGGCCAGCTGCGGATAGGAGCCAGCGACACCATCTGCCGCTATTTTCTGGTTCCCTATCTGCAAAAATTTCACGTTTTGTATCCCAATGTCCATATTAAGGTAACCAATCAGACTTCTATCGAATGTGCCCGCCTTTTAGAAAACGGACAGGTGGATTTTATTGTGACAAACTTTCCAAATTCCGGTCTTTCCAATGCTCAGAACGTCCGTCCTATTAAGGAATTTTCTGATGTATTTATTGCCAACCGGAAAAGTTTCCCCTTGGAAGACAAAGTTCTTACCTTAAAAGAACTGCAGAATTATCCGATTCTTATGCTAACCCGCAAAAGTACCACCAGCGAATTTCTCCATCGGATGTTTCAGAGAAGCCGTCTGGATCTGGTTCCGGAAATCGAGCTTACCAGCAATGATTTACTTTTGGATCTGGCCCGCATCGGCCTTGGCATTGCCTTTGTACCGGATTTCTGCATTCCGGAAAACGATAAGGATTTGTTTATCCTAAAGCTCAGCGAACAGCTTCCACCTCGCCAGCTGGTAGTTGCTTATAACGAAAACCTGCCTATTTCACAGGCCGCCAAACAATTTATCAGCATGTTATAATATCGAAATAACAAACCATCATATGGGATCAGGAAGGGGGTAAGCGCCCTTCCTGATCCCAAAACCTCTCGACCACTTCTTTAACCTGACTGCGGTTTACCGGATAATACTCATCCCATTCTCGGGGGAACAAGGCCTGATAATCAGCCCGTAAAAAACGGTCGTCCAGCAATGCAATAATCCCCCTGTCATCCATAGTCCGGATCAGACGGCCCGCTGCCTGCATCACCTTATTCATGCCTGGATACTGGTAGGCGTAGTCAAATCCGTTCTGATCATTACGGTCAAAATACTCCTTCAAAATCTCCTGTTCCGTACAGACCATGGGAAGTCCTGTGCCAATAATGATTACGCCAATCAGCTTATCTCCCCTTAAGTCAATTCCTTCTGAAAAAGCCCCGCCCATTACGCACAAAGCGGCCAGGCTGCGGTTTCTGTTTTCAAACTCAGTCAAAAACTCTTCCTTTTCCCCTTCGCTCATATTAGAAGACTGAACCATCAGTTCCGGCGTTTCTTCACCGGCAGGCCTATCGTCCCAACGCTGCCTTAAAATTTCTTCAATCTCTCTTAAATACTGATAGGAAGGGCAAAATACCAGATAATTCCCCATCTTTCCTTTGACAATCTTTTCAATATAATCGGATACTTTTTCATATTCCAGGCGGTTTCTTCTGGTATAGCGGCTGCTGACGTCTGAAGCTACCAAAAGCAGCTTGTGTTCTCTGGGAAAGGGAGAATCTGCGTATACTGCATATTCCTCCCTGTCGCCGGAAAGAAGTTCTTTATAATACTGAACCGGAAGCAGGGTGGCTGAAAAAAATATGGTGCTGACAGCCTGAGCCATACATTCCTTCAGGTTATTTGCCGGACTGACGCAAAAAAGCCGCAGTATAAATTCGCCGGAAGGAAGCAGCTCCGTATAAATCTCATAGCTGTCATCCAGCCTGTCCTGAACATAGAGAAAGGTTCTCAGTTCAAAATAAAAATCCAGTACCAAATCCCTGTCTTCAAACTCTGGATGATCATCTAAAAACTGTTCCAGTTCCTCAAACAAAGGCCGAAGCTGAATCAGGAGAAAGTCCACGGAAGGCAGGATTTGAACTCCCGTACATTCCCGCTTTAAACTTAAAAGCAGACGGTTGCACTGTTCCAGACGTTTCTTTAATTTCTCGGAACGGCTGCTCAGAATCCGTTTTACCAGCAAAACATCTTCCTTTTTCAATACGGCGCTATACATTTCCCTGGCTCTGGCTACCAGATTATGGGCTTCATCTACTAAAAACAGATAGGTTTCCCCTGCGCTTCCTTCGGAAAAGTATCGTTTCAGCTTTACATCCGGATCAAATACATAATTGTAATCACAGATAATGCCATCTGTCCAGTTGGAAATATCCAGGCAAAATTCAAAGGGGCAGACCTGATAATTTTGGGCATACTGGATAATCGTCTCACGGGTAATAGCCATCTCCTGATGAATGATGTCAAATACGGCGTCATTAACTCGGTCAAAATGGCCTTTTGCGTAAGGACAGGCATCAGGATTGCACTCTGTCTTTTCCAGAAAACACAGCTTTTCCTTAGCCGTAATCGTCACGCTTTTAAAGTACAATCCCTTTTCCCGAAGAATCTGAAAGGCTTCCTCCGCTACTGTCCTGGTAATGGTCTTGGCAGTCAGATAAAACAATTTATCTGCTTTTCCCTCCCCAATTGCTTTTAAAGAAGGATACATGCAGGACAACGTCTTTCCAATACCTGTAGGCGCCTGAATAAACAGGTTTCGTTTTTGACAGATGGATTTATAAACGGATATAGCCAGCTCCTTTTGGCCTTTCCGGTAAGGATAGGGAAACTCCATCTTCTTTATGGACTCTGTCCGGCGAAGTTCATTGTGATACAGGTAGCTGGCCCATTTTACGTATTCGTGAATCAGCCCTGCAAACCACTGACTCAGTTCCTCCCAGGCCCACTCCCTGGTAAATCGGCGGATTTCCTCTGTCTCAATGTTACAGTAAGTAATCTGAATACATATGAAAGGCAGCGAATGTTCCAGACTGTAAATATAGCCGTAACAGGCAGCCTGAGCCATGTGAACCGGAACCGCCTCTTCCAGACGGTTCACATCCATGTACATACACTTAATTTCATCAATGGTAACTCCCGAGGGTTCTGTCAGAATTCCATCTGCCCTTCCTTCTACCTGAATGGAAAATCTGTCTTCCTGAATCTGATGCTTTAACGGTACTTCCGCCTGGTAATTAGTTCCCATCTTTTTTTGAATCTTGCGGTGAAGGCGGCTTCCTGCCTGCATAGCTTCTTTTTGTGCCCCTGCCGTCTTTCTGTTATCCAGGTCTCCGGACCGTAAGACAAACTCCACCAGATTCCGGACTGAGATCCGAATTACCGAGTTGGAATCCTGGTTCATGTACAGCCGCCCTCCTTTCCTCTTCTCTCCTAATCATGTATTGATTATTTTACCATATTTGTTCTTATCTGAAAAGCAGGACAAAAAAAACAGACTCCGAAGAATCTGCCTTTTTACCGCATATTATGCAACTGCAATATTTTTTTCCAGTTCGTCTAACAGCTCTTCAAATTCATCATTGTCGCCGTTATACTCTACCGTTAAAACTCTGGTCAAATCCAGGCTTAATACGCCTAATAAGGATTTGGCGTCAATTACAATCCGGTTGTAAAACACATTAATATCGAAATCGCATTTTCCTGCTTCTTTTACAAATTCTTTTGCAATTGTAATTGAAGGCAGCATGATTTTTCTCTGCTTCATAAAAAACAACTCCTTTGAAATACATAAAATTAAAAGTGATATGTGATGAGATAATATATATCACGATTGTCAAATCTTGTCAAACTTTAAGTTATATTTTTGAAAACTCTTACATTTTATGCGGTTTCCCTATTTTTCCAAAGAGTCATTTCGACTTTTTTCACAAAATTGCTACAGTTCTTTCGACAAAAAAATCGGCTTTCCTTTCTATTTTATTGATTTCGCACGAAAGGGAGGCCGATTTTTTTAACATTTATACTAATCGTTTACTTGTTATCAGCGTTTTAAAACCAGGTGCTGAGGAAGTCCATTTACCATAAATGGCTGATAATCACCCTGAATCAAAGGTTCAATGTAATTCAAAAATTCTTCGGTTACATAGTTTCCTTCTTTATTAATCCAGTTTCTTGGAACCAGTTTTTCATTATTGGCAATGCGATGTACATCATAAATGCCTGCTGCGCTCATATATGGATCATCAGAAATACGGTCAATGACTACCATCTTGCCCGTATCTCCCTCATCAGCAGCCTTTACCGCAGCGCCGCCAACCATAAATGCTTCGTTAACATCTATTCTGGAAGCCATATGGGAAGCGCTTCTCTGTAAAGTAGAAAATTCCACACTTCTGGTCTTACATCCAATCTCTGCTCCCATAAATCCAGCCAGATATGCTGCTGTACCCTGAAGCTGCTTATGTCCAAATGCGTCCACGTATTCGCCGCCGCCAGATAGTTCACATACGTACCGGC
>CALHQJ010000005.1 GCA_938036545.1 uncultured Clostridium sp.
ATTCTCCGCTTGTGGCAGGTCGCATTTGCGACGCAATTCCATACCGCCGCAGTGCGCTTCTACACGAAGTGCTTTTTGTTTGACAGGAATTTCCTGTCAAACAAAAAAGCCACTCGTCCCCCTCTGTTCTCATAAGGGGCCGAATGACTCGGCGGTACCACCCAAATTAGCGCCTGACAACAGGCTGCTCGCTCATTTTCCATTAACGCCGGACTACGTTCTGCTTTCACAGAAATGCTCCAAGGTGGGTTCAGCACACAGGGACACGGAAACCTTCCACCAAATGGTTCCCTCTCTGCAGAGTGTGAATGCTTACTAATCCTCTTCTTCGCCGCGGCCAGGCGCTTATCCGCCAGCCGCATATAATAAAATATTACGCTAACCTTACTGTTTTGTCAATGGAAATTCTGCGTAAGCTTGTGCCAGGCGAATGTCGAATTGCCAGTAAAAATCCTGAGCAACGTCATAAGGGGTGAAATAAAACAGTTTCAGGATATACATATTAACCGCTTTTGCCTTATCCGGATCACCGGTTCCGGCTGCCTCTCTGGCAACCTTCTGAAAATTATGCCATTTAATTAAAAATGCTTCTTCTTTCTCAATATCCGGCGTATCAATCCATTTGTGAACTTTTACCTTGGTTCTGTCACACTTTACGCAGCCATTTACCAGCAAAATATAGCGAATCCTATCTTCCTCATAACTTCTGCCCAACGGAAACAGACGACAGACTCCAGGGCGGATGCTGTGAATGCTGCACCGTCCATTTTCATCTAAAAACACGCAGGCTTCCGTTTCCCCCACAGTCTGAAGGCTTGGAAGAATCAGGCCGTCTTCTACCTGAAGCTTTATCTTATCTGCCATTAGCGCTTCAAAAGAACAGCCCAAATGCGCCGTCAGTTTATAAATATCTCCTGGGGTCAGTATGATTCCTCCCATTCCCTGACAGCAGGAAGAACAGCCCTCGCATCCGCCGCATCCGGCCCTGACCATGTCATTTAACGAATAAGTTCTTCCATCCGTCATTCCAGGGTTAAAATTTTGATCCATGTTGTTCCTCATTTCTCACTGCCCAGTCTGTAACTCTTTTTTATTACCGGCAGTTATTACCAGTATATCAGAAAAATCCACTTGTGAAAAGACACAAAAAGACCGGTCCATCGGACCGGTCCATATTGCGACAATGTTTCAATCAATTGAATTAGCCAAAGTATCTCTTTAACAGGCCTGCGAATGCTCTGCCGTGACGAGCCTCGTCTCTTGCCATCTCATGTACAGTGTCATGGATTGCATCCAGGTTAGCTGCCTTTGCTCTCTTAGCCAGGTCAGTCTTACCAGCGGTAGCGCCGTTTTCAGCAGCAACTCTTAATTCCAGGTTCTTCTTGGTAGAATCAGTAACAACTTCACCTAACAGCTCTGCAAACTTAGATGCATGCTCTGCCTCTTCCCAAGCAGCCTTCTCATAGTATAAACCAATCTCCGGATAACCTTCTCTGTGAGCTACTCTTGCCATTGCCAGATACATACCAACCTCGCTGCACTCGCCTTCAAAGTTTGCTCTTAAATCTGCAATGATGTCTTCGCTAACGCCCTGTGCTACGCCAACAACGTGCTCAGATGCCCAGGTCATCTCATCTTCCTGTAATTTGAACTTGTCTGCCGGAACCTTACATACTGGACAGAACTCCGGAGCAGTCTCACCCTCATGAACATAGCCACATACTGTACAAACCCATTTCTTCATAGTAAATATTCTCCTTTTCTTCATTTATAAATTTTACTTTAAGTTCTTATTCAATTTTTCTTCAAATCAGTAATAATTACTATTTTAATTTACCATACTTAGCTAGTTTTGTCAACTGGTTTTTCTGAAATATTTTCCATTTTTTTCATCTCCAGGCATTCACAGCATTCTCCGTAAAACACGATCTCATGGCCGCCTATCTTCCCTGGATAATAACGCCCTGCCAGGGTATTGATTTCCTCCATATGACTCATGGGCACATCTGCCACTCTGCCGCATTTTCTGCACAGGAAATGGTAATGCGGGCTCATGTCTCCGTCAAAATGGTCTGGTCCATTGCCGCACCGAAGCTTCCTCACCTCTCCAATCTCTTCCAGAAGATTCAGGTTGCGGTATACGGTTCCGAGACTGATATTCGGATACTCTTCACGGATTGATGCATAGATGGCATCCGCTGTGGGGTGATCATTACGAGCCATCAGACAGGCTTTTATCGATTCCCTCTGCCGGCTGTATTTGATTGTCTTCATAACAGCATCTCTCCTTAATATTAGTAACTATTACTGATATTAGTATAATAAACTTTCTCGATGCTGTCAACTGTTTTTTTTACTTTTCCACCCGATTTTTAATGCTGCCGATTCCTTCGATTCTGCACTCCACCTCATCACCAGCCTTTAAAAATCTGGGCGGTTCAAATCCCATGCCCACCCCTGCAGGCGTTCCTGTAGAAATAATCGTACCGGCTTGAAGGCTCATTCCCTGAGATAACTCGCTGACAATGTGGTCAATATCAAAAATCATCAGCTCGGTATTGCTGTGCTGACGCAGTTCTCCATTAACATAAGACTGAATGGAAAGCTTCGGCGGATAGGGAATTGCGTCTACTGTCGTAATGCATGGCCCCATTGGCAGGAAACCATCCAGACTTTTTCCAAAATACCACTGCTTATGAGCATTCTGCACATTGCGGGCGCTGACGTCATTAATAATGGTATAGCCAAACAGATAATCCCTGACTTTTTCCGGCGGCACGTTTTTCGCCTCTTTTCGGATAATCACCGCCAGCTCTGCCTCATAATCCAGACTGTCCACAATATCGAAATGTCCTGGTATGGGATCGCCGTCTGCCGTCGCTTTATTGACCCGTTTAGAGAAATAAACCGCATACTGGCGTTTTCCATCAAATTCCTGCTTTTTAAACCGTGCAGATTCTTCTGCATGAGCCATGTAATTAATTCCCAGACAGATTACATCCTGTTTGGGATATTGAATGGGAGCCAGCAGATGCACTTCTCCCAAAGGAGCCGCCCCATGGATTCCGTAGGGTTCTTTTGTGCTGGCATATTCCAAAAGCTGCAGTTCGGATTCTCCAATCTCTTCGATAAGCTTTCCCATATCACTGTAATCCACACCAATACTTTTGATTGGATATACCCAGGTTTCCTCTGCATTTAATACTCCGATTCGGGTTTTCTGCTCCCGTTCCAATTGATAAGCTACTAATTTCATAATCTCTGCTCCTTGTCCCAATCTGATAAAGTCAAAAAGAAGCGACGCAAATAAACGCTTCCGTTTAGCCACCTCGCTTCTTTTTTATTCTGTATTCGATTACCCTCAGTTTACAAGAGCACACACGCCTCAAGACGGGACAATTCCGCCATTTTCTGCGTTTGAGGTCGAAGAGTCCGGCAGAGATAAATTTTGCGCCCTGCAAGGCACTTGAACGACGCGTACAGAAACGTACGCGGAGCGAAAGTAACGCAGCAGGACACAAAATTCACTCTGTCCTGACCGTGTGTATCCTTGTAAACTGAGGGTACTACCATGCTAACACAAAGAGGAAAGAAATGTCAACACTTGAACGCTTATGATTTTACCCATTCCCTGGCCCGTTTCCACCCCTGAATCACAATCGTAGGAGCCAGTGAACACAAACCCACAATTTCCAGCTGTCTCAGGGTTAAATCAGACACTGCAAACAGCTTTTGAAGCTCTGGCACAAATAGAACCGCCGCCAGCAGCACAGCCCCTGCCTCAAATGCCATAATGCTGTACAAATTGCTGAACAGTCCCAGATAAAAAATCGAATGATGGCTTCTGCAGTTAAAACCATGAAATAATCTGGCCAGAGTCAGCGTTGTAAAAGCCATGGTAGCTGCTACCGCCGGTTCGGATGCCAGCCCTGCATAGTAAGCAGCCATGGTGGAAACTGCAATCAGGCCTCCCTGTATAAAAATATCCTTAATAAAGGACGGATTCATAATTCCCTTTGACGGCTCCCTGGGTTTTTGTTTTAAAAGTCCATTCTCTGCCGGTTCCATACCGATAGCCAGAGCCGGAAGGGAGTCGGTAACCAGGTTAATAAAAAGCAGATGTACTGGAGCAAACGGCATGGGAAGCGCCAGCAAGGAGGTATAAAGAACACAAAAAATACCGGCCATGTTGCCTGACAATAGAAAATCTATGGCATTTTGAATATTCCGGTATACGTTTCTGCCGTTCTCTACTGCCGAAATAATCGAAGCAAAATTGTCGTCTGACAGAATCATGGACGCTGCATCTCTGGAAACCTCAGTCCCCTCCAGACCCATGGCTACTCCAACGTCTGCTTTCTTTAATGCAGGGCCGTCATTGACTCCGTCGCCTGTCATGGCAACTACCTTCCCCTTTCTCTGCCAGGCTTCTACAATCCTTATTTTATGTTCGGGAGATACCCTGGCACAGACAGAAATATCTTCCAATTTTCCATTCAGTTCCCCGTCTGTCATCTGATCCAGCTCCGAACCAGTAACAACCGTTTCCCCCGGAAGCAGGATTTGGATTTTTTCTGCAATCGCTTTTGCTGTCTCTGGATGGTCTCCCGTAATCATCACCGGCCTGATTCCGGCCTCTCTGGCCTTTTTTACCGCTTCTTTGGCCTCCGGACGGGGCGGATCCACAATAGCTGCCAGGCCGATAAACGTAAGTTCTGTTTCATCATTCGTTTTTCCCCCTGTCCGGTATGCGAACGCCAGCACTCGAAGGCCTTCCTGCCCCCATTTTTCGTTCTGGCTTTTTATATTCTGAATATCTCTTGCGGTTATCGGGCTCTTTTTTCCATTTTTTTCAATCTGGGTACATCTGGGCATCAAAACGTCCCAGGCGCCCTTTACAATCAAAAACTGTTTCCCGTCTTTTCTCCTGCATAGCACGCTCATCCGCTTTCGTTTGGAATCAAACGGATTTTCCTCTAAACGGCTCCATCTGTCCCGAACCGCAGAAATATTGATTCCCTGGTCTGCAGCCATTTGGAGAAGGGCAGTCTCTGTCGGAGAACCTAAATATTCCGTTCCGTTGACGATTTCTCCATTATTTGCCAGAACTGCCGCCTCCATAACGGAAATCTCCCCCTTTCCCTGTTCTCTCTGCTTTCCCGATTTTCCAGTCCTGCTTCCCGAAACCAAATCCACAATCCGTTCGTTTTCATATACGGCTTGAACTGACATCTTGTTCTGGGTAAGGGTTCCAGTCTTGTCGCTACAGATTACAGATACGCATCCAAGACTTTCTACTGCCTTTAAATCCTTAATAATAGCATTTTGTTTTGCCATTCTCTGGGTTCCCATAGCCTGTACAATTGTAACAATGGTTCCTAACGCTTCCGGAATTGCCGCTACCGCCAGTGCCACTGCAAACATCATTGCATCCAGTATCCGGCTGCCTCTGTACAGGCCTAACAAAAATACCGCCAGGCAGATTCCCATAATCGCCATAGCCAGCCGGCTGCTGAATTGATCCAGACTGATTTGAAGCGGGGTCTCCTTTTCTTCTGTATCATTCATCAGTTCTGCAATTTTTCCAATTTCTGTGTCCATTCCCGTGGCGGTCACTACAGCAAGTCCCCTGCCTCCGGTTACCAGGCTTCCGGAAAAGACCATGTTTATCTGATCGCCAACAGCACGTTGGCCTGACAGCACCCCCTGGGATTTCTCCGCACTTTCCGCTTCTCCTGTCAAAGAACTTTCATTCAAAAAAAGGGAGTAAGATTCCAAAATTCTTCCGTCTGCTGCTGCCAAATCACCCGTTTCCAGCACTAATATATCGCCTGGCACAACTTCCGACGCCGGAATCTTTTGTCTGCGTCCTCCCCGTATCACTTGAGCCGATGGCGCAGAAAGCGCCTTTAAGCTTTCCAGGGATTTTCTTGCATTTTCATGCTGGACTGTCCCCAGCACTGCATTTAAAAGCAATACTGCAAAAATAACAATGGCGCTCTCCCTGTTTCCCGACGCTATCGAAACCAGCGCTGCGCCAATCAATATCTGCACTAAAAGATCCTGAAACTGTTCCAGAAAAACCTGCCACCAGGCTTTTTGTTTTGTCTCCCTTAACCGATTTTTTCCGTACTCTTTCAGTCTTTTTCCTGCCTCTTCCCTGCTCAGTCCTGACCGTCCTGTTTTTAACTGAGCCAGCGCTTCCGTTTCTGAAATCTGATACCAATCCTTCATTTGCCCTGCTCCCCCTTTATGCCTGCTGCCCCGCAGTTGTCTGACAGGACTTGTTAATAAAAAATGTATGGGCGTCTCTTCTGCTTTATGCTATAATAGTTTCAGCAACATCAGACTAAGAAAAGGAGTTTTTATCAGTATGGAAAAAATTGCAAGTTTTACTGTCGATCATTTACACCTGCTTCCTGGCGTTTATGTTTCCCGTAAAGATAAAGTAGGCGATCAGACGGTCACCACCTTTGATATCCGCATGACCCGCCCCAATTATGAGCCGGTTATGAATACCGCTGAGATCCACACTATGGAACACCTGGGAGCCACTTTTCTCCGTAATCATCCGGATTTTAAAGACCGCGTACTCTACTTTGGCCCTATGGGATGCCGGACTGGATTTTATCTGTTATTAGCAGGAGATTTACAATCCCAGGACATTATCGGACTGTTAAAGGAACTGTTTGCCTTTATCCGCGATTTTAAAGGCGATGTGCCGGGCGCATCTGCCAGAGACTGCGGAAACTACCTGGATATGAATCTGCCTATGGCAAATTTCTGGGGAAAATGGTTCCTGGAGGTCGTATTAGAGCACATTGACGAGTCCAGGATGACTTATCCGGAATAAGAACATACCTGTCCCAAAATAACCGCAGCTAAAAATCTCCCATAGAAATCAGGAAACTGCATTTTAAGCCTGATCGTCTATGGGAGATTTTCATCAGTTGTTTTGCTCTTCTATGATCGTTCTCAACATATCTACAATACTGCCTGCCGTATGGCCTGTTTCGTCAATAGTAATGTCTGCATACTTTTCATAATAGGGGATTCTCTCGTCATACAAATCCTTCAGCGTCTGGCCCTCTTTCAGCACAACACCTCGGTCTACCACATTGCCGATTCGCCGTTCAACTTCCTGATAGCTTAACTTCAGATAGACAATCTGGCTGATTTCCTGATAATGCTCCATGGCCTCTTTTCCGAAAATCACACTTCCTCCTGGCGCAATTACCGATCGGCTTACATCCAGTTCTGCGTTAATCCGGTTTTCAACCTCCATAAAGCCGTCCATGCCTTTTTCTGCAATAATTTCTTTTAACAGACAGCCTTCTTTTTCCTGAATAACAATATCTACGTCTACAAAAGAATATCCCAGTCTTTTTGCCAGCAATACACCAACCGTGCTTTTGCCGGAAGACGGCATTCCAATTAAGGTAATATTACTTTTTTTCTTTTCTGCTGCGGTGTTCGTCATGTTTTCGCTCCCCCTTCCCTGATGATTTTGGTTTCCTTCCGGCTGCTTTCTTTTTTACTGAAAATCCAAAGGTTCCAATTTTCTTTCCCAGTTCCAGATATTCTCCATGGGCATATGCCATCAGTCCCGTACTGGTCAGATCAAATTTACCCTTTTTATCCATATAGGCTTCATCTACATGGACGGCCAGAACCTTTCCAATAAACATGGTATGAGTCCCCAAATCCAGTTGGTTTACCACCTGGCACTCAATGTTTACCGGACTTTCCTGAATCATTGGCGCTGGAATGTGCTCTGCCGGCTCCGGCGTCAGTCCGGTTTCTTTCCATTTATCTACATCCCGTCCGGAACGGACTCCGCAATAATCCGTCGCTTTCGCCAGCGCTTTCGTTGTCAGGTTAATTACAAAACATCCAGTTTCCTCTATCATATGATAGGAAAACCGTTCCGGTCTGACCGACACATAAGCCATGGCCGGATCAGAACAGATATTGCCTGTCCAGGCCGCTGTAATAATATCCGTATTACCCTCTCTGTCTGCCACGCTGACCATGGCCGCCGGAGCCGGATAAACCATGGTTCCTGGTCTCCAGGTTTGTTTTGCCATATGAAATCATCCTTCCATTTTTCTAATCGTTCTTTTACTCCTGGGCAGCCAGCACCAATGCGGGAACCAGCTGTTTTTTACGGGAAACTACTCCTGGAAGGCTGATCCAGTGTTCTTCCTCAGATGCGCCTTCATTTTCCACATGGAACGCCTTCAGCACCAGCTGCTCTGCACCCTGTCCTTCATAAATCAATTCTGTGGACTCCGCAATAATATTAGTCAGCATAAAGAACATCATATCAACATCCCGTTCTGCTTTAGCCTGTTTGATATAACGGCACATACGGCTCTTCAGGTTTTCCAGTTCTTCTTCGTTTAAAGAGCTGACCTGAGCCACTCCCATTACAAATTTTCCGGCAGTAAAGGTTTTGAAATCCTGATAAAAAATCTCCGAATCCTTTTTGCCCTTTAAATTGCTTCCTGCGGCAAACATATCTCTCGCATATTTTTCAATCTCAATTCCGGCTATTTCCGCCAGCTTCATGGCAGACTGCTTATCCACAAATGTACAGGTCGGAGAGCGGAACAGCAGCGTATCGGAAACAATTGCGCTGCAAAGCAGGCCTGCAATCTTCGGCTCCACTTCCACTCCTACCTCCTGATACATCTGGTATACAATAGTCGCTGTACATCCTAGCGGCTGATTTCGGAAAAATACCGGAGAAATGGTTTCTACTGTTCCCAGGCGGTGATGGTCAAGAATTTCCCGAATGTCCGCATCTGTAATGCCGTCTACTGCCTGGCTTTTCTCATTGTGATCCACCAAAATCACCTGTTTGCCCGTAGCGCCCAATAAGTTCCGGCGTGAAATCATACCTTTATAAAGTCCGTTCTTATCTAAAATCGGGAAATCCCTGTGGCGCTTGCTGGCCATCACTTCCCGAATTTCGTCAATATAATCGTCTTCTTCAAAGGTAATCAGCCGATCTGTAGTCATAAAATAGCTGACCGGCATACTTTGATTAATGAGACGGGCTGTGGTATAGGTGTCATAGGCGGTAGCAATGACAGTACATCCATGCTGTTCTGCCAGCTTCCGGATAGTCAGGGAAGCGCCTGCGCCTTCACAGACAATGATACAATCCGCATCCATCTCAATAGCACACAGCTGGGACTCATACCGGTTTCCTAAAATAACCAAATCGTGAGGCTCAATATAAAATTCCATTAAATCCGGATTGGCCGCCGCCACCAGCACCTTTCCCTGGTTAAAGTAAGCGTTCTCATCTCCTACAATCAGATCTCCTTCCAGAGTTTCCAAAATATTAGAATACTGGGTGTTGGCCTTTGACAAAATGCTGCTGTCATAAATATTCATGTAAGATTTGGTAATGTCTCCTACCGTAATCAGGCCTTCCAATGTACCGTTATCCATAACTATCGGCAGGGTCACCGCATTATTGGCCTGCATCAGATTCCAGGCTTTCTTTAAGGAAATATTTCGATTCACTCCTTCCATCTGACGAATCTCAATATCTCTTACCTGAGTCCGGACGTCTTCAACAAGGTTTGGCGCTTTTACCCCAAAATAATCTAATACATACTGAGTTTCGCCATTTACTTTCCCGGCTCTGGCCGGTTCATGGTAAATTCCCGTTGCTTTTGTTTTTAAATTGGCATAGCAAATAGCCGAGCAAATGGAGTCAGTATCCGGATTTTTATGGCCGATTACAATCGGATTTTTTTGAATCTTACCTGGCACTATCGGTTCCTCCTTTACAGTTTTCATAATCTATTTACATCGTGTTCATAATTTATTCATATTTAGTTTTTATACTAAATGTATAGAAATCAAAGACTTTTATATTATTTATTTGTTATATTGCACATAGATTTTTCATAATTACCCCGATTGTGTACTTCCTGTACCGATCGGGGTCTCCTCATTTATAGTCCTCAAGTTCCGGCAGCTTCCCGAAAGAAGCCGCCTTTTTTCATTCCCATGCCTGCTTTAAGAAACTTTCCTTAAGAAAACAGTTTTTCATTATACACACCCGTTTCTACTAATCCACGAATGGCCTTTTCCACTGCCTCCTGATCTTCCTTATAGGTAACTCCGAACCACTTATCCGGCGTATTCAAAATCTTTACGGTTGCCTGTCCTGATTTTACCAGTTTATCAATAATCTGCGGAAGCAGATACTCTTTCTTTAAATTTCCTTCTGGAATAGAAGCTAAAAATTCCGGAAAACCTTTTTCCAGTTCATCTAAAAATGAAGCCGGCAATCCCCACATATTCATAGATACCGGCTGATTTGCATCTAACGCAATTTTATTTCCGTCGTCATCTGCTCCAAATAAACCTTCTGGTGTCATCCGGATTTCATAGGTCTCCTCTACCTCTTTTAACGTACCATCCGGATTAGCCTGACAAACACCTCTGGTAACCGTACCATTTTCACTCAAAGTATTGGAAAGAACAAATCCACTCATGCACATATCGTATGGACGTTTTTCCATATCCATTTCTTCCGTCATATAACGGTACATGTTTTTAAAGCATTCTTTTCCATAATAATCATCTGCGTTAATAACTGCAAAAGGCCCGTCTACCAGTCCCTTAATGCTGAGTACAGCCTGTCCGGTTCCCCACGGCTTGGTTCGTCCCTCCGTCAGCGTAAAGCCCTCCGGTAAATCCGTAAGCTCCTGATAAGCATATGCCACATCTGCAAGCTTTTCAATTCGGTTTCCTATAATTTCCTTAAAATCCTGTTCCAAATCTTTGCGGATAATAAATACAATCTTGTCAAATCCCGCTTCTAATGCGTCATGGATGGAATAATCCATAATAATCTCACCAGATGGTCCCACAGATGCCAGCTGCTTGATGCCGCCCCCAAATCTGCTTCCAATACCGGCTGCCATAATAACCAGTGTCGTTTTCATACAATGCCTCCTTTTACTGCGCCTGCCAGCACAGGCTTTTTCTATCGTGCCGCCTTAATCCCAGGCCTGGTCAATAAGTGTATTAAGTATACCACACTCCCAGATGATCTGCCAGATCAAGTTAATAGGGATTCCATGTTGTTGCTGTTCTCCTGATTTCATATGATTTGGACATTTGTTGTCCTCCCAATTTTAACTAATCTCTTACAGTTTCTTACGATTTCTTTTCTTGTTTACTTTTTATTTACACTTTCTTACTTCTTTTAAAATCTATTGATTTCATTGGAAATTATTACTATAATCAAGCCATAAAAGAAATCAATTTTATTCATCTGATACAAATATTGAAGGAGGTTTCTATATGAAAAAATCCAACGTGATCGGTTTATTATTTGCTTCTGCATTCGTATTAGCAGGTACCCAGCTAGGTACCATTCAGGCTGAGGCCCGCCCCCATGACAAAAAAGACAAATGGGAAAGCCGCTGGAACAACGGCCGCTGGGGCGACTGGGATGATGACGACGACGATGATGATGACAGATGGGAAGACAAATGGGAAGATAAATGGGATGACAAGTGGGATGATGATGACGATGATGATGATCGTCCACAGCACACCTACGGCGGCAAGGTTAACGTGATTTACTTCTGTGAAGAAGACAACTCCGTTTGGGCTAACGGCGAAATCTGGGCCAAAGGCTTAGTTGACGGCAAGGGCAACGTAAACTCCAGCGAACTGACCAATGTTCCTGAAGGCTACAAATTAAAAATCGTTGGCGACTTCTACTATGACGGCGGCAAAGAACTCCGCATTCAGGTT
>CALHQJ010000006.1 GCA_938036545.1 uncultured Clostridium sp.
CGGAAGCCTGGTACACGCTCTTCAAGCACTGAGTCAGACGGCCATGTATTTTATCGGCGGCCTTTTGACCCATATCCGGAGTCTCTGCGCTTTAACCAATCCATCTACCAATTCTTATAAGCGTCTGATTCCAGGGTTTGAAGCGCCTGTGACCATTGGCTATGCCATGGCAAACAGAAGCGCTGTAGTGCGGATTCCAGCTTATGTGAAATCACCAGATAAGAAGCGGTTTGAGCTTCGCAATCCAGACGCCACATGCAACCCGTATTACGCCTATGCGGCCATTTTGATGGCGGGTTTAGACGGCATACGAAATCAGATAGATCCGGCAGGCCAAAATAGAGAAAGAGACCAGAAAACCATGTGAAATCAGCGGATTTTCTGGTCTTTTTAGACAGAGTTGGAGGCAGAATTTTATGACGATTGGAAAGAAAATAAAAGCAATTATGCTGGCGGCGGCGCTTCCATGCATGTTATGTGCAGCGCCTGCATTCGCTGATACAAACGAAAATTCAGAAGGAACAGAAGTGCAGATTTTGTTTACCCATGATATGCATTCCCACCTGGATCCGTATAAAGCCGAAAAAGACGGAAGCACAGTAATGATTGGCGGATTTGGAAAGCTAAAGACCATGGCAGACGAAAAACGAAACAACTGTCCGGCTACATTTCTGGTAGACGGCGGAGATTTTTCTATGGGAACGTTGTATCAGACCATTTACGAAACAGAAGCGCCGGAACTGACACTGATGGGGCAGATTGGGTATGATGCAGTAACTTTGGGAAACCATGAGTTTGACTATCGAAGCCAGGGAATCGCCAATATGCTTCACGAGGCAGCAAAACGGGCAGAAGAGGCAGGAGATTATCAGCTGCCTGCTCTTGTCAGCGCCAATATTGACTGGGAGAAAAATACTTCCAGTGATAATCTCCTGGTAAAAGAGGCCATGGAGGTCTATGGAAGCACTCCGTATATTGTGGTTGAACGAGGTGGGGTGCGGGCTGGCATTTATGGAGTTTTGGGAAAAGATGCGGATGAATGTGCACCGGAAAGCGGGCTGGAATTTGAAGATATTGTAGAGACTTCCAAATCTATAGTAGACCAGCTGCAAAAGGAGCAGGTAGATCTGATTATCTGTCTTTCCCACAGCGGAACCAGCAGTCAGGAAGAAAAATCTGAAGATGAAATCCTGGCCAGAGAGGTTCCGGAGATAGATGTGATTGTCAGCGGACACACCCATACTACATTAGAAGAAGCCATTCAGTATGGGGATACCTATGTAGTATCAGCAGGTTCTTACTGCGAAAATCTGGGAGAGTTGTATCTGAGCAGAAAAGAAAACGGCAGATGGAATCTGGAGGAATACCGGCTGAATCCGTTAGATGAAACAGTTGCAGAAGACGAGGAAATAAAAGAACAGCTTGCAGAATATAAGCGGAAGGTAAATGAAGGGTATCTGAGCCGGTTTGGATATACATTTGATCAGATATTGGCAGAAAATCCGGTAGAGTTTACCCAGATGGATGAATTTGCAGAAACGCACGAAGAAGATCCGCTGGGAAGCATCATAGCGGATTCTTATGTATATGCAGTACAGCAGGCAGAAGGAGATAATTATGAGAAAGTTTATGTGACCATTTCTCCGTCCGGCGCTATCCGTGATACATTCCAGCAGGGAACCGTAACGGTATCAGATGTTTTTAATGTCAGTTCCCTTGGAATTGGAGCAGATCGGATACCAGGGTATCCGCTGGTCAGCGTATATTTGACAGGTGCGGAATTGAAGACAGCGGCAGAAATTGACGTTTCCATTTCTCCGATTATGACGACCGCCCAGTTGTATCCCAGCGGACTTCAGTGGACATACAATCCCCATAGAATGTTGTTAAACAGAGTGACAGATGTAGAGTTTGTTACTAATGTTCCCTATACTGGGGGAAAAGAAACCGAAGAAATCGTGGATGACCAGCTGTACCGCGTTGTGGCCGGCCTTTATTCCGCCCAAATGCTTGGTACGATCGAAGACGCATCCATGGGACTTTTGAATATTACGCCCAAGGATAAAAACGGACAGGCAATCCAGGACTTTGAACAATATATCATACACGATAAAAACGGTTCTGAAGTGAAAGAGTGGTATGCACTTGCCTCTTATCTGGAATCCTTTGAAAAAAATGAAGAAGGCGTAGCGGAGATTCCGTCCTACTATGAAGAAGCAGAGGGAAGAAAACAGCTGGAAGACAGCCGCAATCTGGTGGACATTCTGAAAAATCCAAATAAGTTTACATGGTTCCTTTATGGAGGAATTCTTGCCCTGATTTTGCTGACAGCAGGGATTGTGAGAGCTGTCGTAAGGAGAAGGCGGAAGCGCAATAGAAAGTAAGGAAGAGAGCAGGAGAAAAGTGCTATACTAAATGGTTAAGAATAAGTCTTAATGATCTCCTCGGCAATGGTTCGCCTGGTAACACAGCGATCCATTGCCTGTTTTTCTATGTAGCGGTGGGCTTCAGGTTCACTCATGGAAAGCTGGCTGATTAAAATCCACTTTGCTTTATTGACAAGGCGGATCTCAGCCATCTTTTCCTCGATGGATAGTGATTTTTTTTCAAACTGCCTCAGACGTTCCCTGGAGCTTTCCAGCCAGTTGAGAGCATAGGACATCGTTACTTTTGAGATTGGTTTTGACAGGGTAAATACACCATATTCCATGACCTGATCATGAACTCCATTATGAATATCGCTTTTTACCAGCAAAAGGACAACAGATTGTTTATTGCTGCAGATATCAATAGCGAGACGAATGCCTGCATCATCACGTAAAGGAGAATTAATGATAACGAAATCATAAGTCTTTTCTGTAAGGGTGCGTCTGGCGGCGCTGACGCTTGAAGCCGTGCAGATGGGGGAATACTTTGCCGCAGAAAAAAGGTCGGAAAAGGCAGAGGTAAAAGCATCGGTTGCGGACACAATGAGGACACTGTAGGCACGTTCCTTTAAACTCATACATTACCCCTCCTTTTGACAGGAACATTAAAAAATGAAAATTACTGCTGGCAGTAGATCGTTAAAATGGCATCTGGTATATATTTTCGGATAAAAGCACTGTCTGCCGCAAGGGCACAGGCAGATTCAAAATTCTTTGGAAGCTGTTTGAAAGCTTCCAGGGTATCCGCATCCGCTTTATATAAATTAAAATCCGCAGGGGGAGGAAGCACCAGCTTATGCTGCAGTCCTTCCATAACTGCATAGATCATAAGGGTAAAAGCCAGGTAAGCGTTTGCAGACGGATCTGGGGAACGGAGTTCGACACGGCGGTACGCCCCAATTGCTGCAGGAACGCGAATAAGCTGGGAACGGTTTTCGCTGGACCAGGAAATATATCTGGGAGCTTTATTTTGACCAAAACGTTTGTAGGAATCCGGAGCTGGATTTAAAAATACAGTCATATCCGAAATTTTATCCAGAATACCGGCAATCATGGAGTCCATACAATCTGTGCCATCAGGGGATTTTACAGACATATTGATGTGGAATCCGTTTCCTGCTTTGTTTTCCAGAGGCTTGGGACTGAAATCTGCAAAAATACCGTTTAGTCCGGCAATGGTTTTTACCACGGTCTGAAAGGTCATGGAATTGTCAGCAGCAGTCAGGGGATCAGAGTAGCGGAAATCAATTTCATTTTGTCCTGGCCCTTCTTCGTGGTGGGAGCTTTCCGGCAGAATTCCCATCTGTTCCAGCGTCAGGCAGACTTCGCGGCGGATATTTTCTCCTTTGTCTTCGGGAGCAATGTCCATGTAACTGGCATTATCGTAAGGAATTTTTGTAGGATTTCCATTGTCATCTAGGTGGAACAGGTAAAATTCCTGTTCCGCGCCAAAGAAGAAGCGGTAACCGGCCTGTTCTGCATCCTGGACTGCCTTTTTCAATAAAGAACGGGTATCGCATTCAAATATGGTTCCGTCCGGATAAGTAATGCTGCAGAACATTCTTACCACACGCCCGTGTTCCGGTCTCCAGGGAAGAGGCATCAGCGTATCGGCATCTGGATGAAGAAAGAGGTCAGAATGGCTTTCATCGCCAAAACCGGCGATGGCAGACGCATCAATGGCAATTCCATGTTCAAAAGCCCTGGGAAGTTCCTGCGGCATAATGGATATGTTTTTTTGTCTGCCAAAAACATCGCAGAATGCCAGGCGGATAAATTTGACATCCTCTTCCTGCATATACTGGAGAACTTCTTCTTTTGAATATTTCATAACCTTACCTGCTTTCTTTTTAATTTGCCACATACATTTGCTTGTACGGATTGCTGCTGTCTGGAGTAATGACTGTAAAAGATTCTGACATAAGTTCACTGAGGGAATATCCAAAGTCTGTACAATATTCAGATAAGTACTGGCGGATTTCTTCCAAATCTTCCCTGGAAGCAGATTTTGCAGTTACCTGTTGGGAGAAACGGAGGGTTCCGCAGTCTCCGCGAAGGAAGATTTTTCCTCCGTGCATACCGGTACTTGGAAAATTGCCGACAATATTTCTGCTGCTTTTGTGGAGTCCCAGGACAATAATGATACCGCCAGCCTGGTACTCGCCCAGAAAGCTGCCTGCGCATCCGCCGATGATCATAACGGGAATTTTTTCTTTATAGGCTTTCATGTGGATTCCGGCGCGGTAGCCGGCATTCCCCTGGACGTAGATCTTTCCTCCGCGCATGGCATAACCGGCAGCGTCTCCGATATTTCCGTAAATCAGGATTTTTCCTTCATTCATGGTATCGCCCACAGCGTCCTGGGCATTGCCCCTTACCGTAATACGGGAATCATTTAAGTAGGCTCCCAAGGCATTCCCGGGAATTCCGTAAACGGTAATATTTTTATCAGACATACCTGCGGCAAGAAACCTCTGGCCGCAGCAGTTTTCAATAATATAATCTTTGTCCTTATGCCGGAGCCTTTCATTTATAGTTTTATAATCTAAATCTGCAGCATTGATGATTTGCATATTATACCACACCTCCAAAAAAATGGTTACATTTTTCTTATGAAAATTTGTAACAGTTCAGCCATGCATCTTCTTGCCCGCTGTAAGCGTGCAAGAAGCATGGGGCGTCCGCCCTATG
>CALHQJ010000007.1 GCA_938036545.1 uncultured Clostridium sp.
CCTGAATGACCCTTCCCTGATGGAAGGTAAGGGCGCAGAAACTGCAGGAGCCAAAACATCCCCGATTGCTGATTAAGCTGAATTTAATCTCAGAAAAAGCAGGAACTCCTCCGTCCTTGTCATAAGACGGATGGCTGGCCCTCATATAAGGAAGCCCGTAAACGTCATCCATTTCTTCCATGGTTAAAGGCTTTGCCGGAGGATTCTGAACCACATAAAGATTGTCCCGATAAGGCTCTGCCAGTCTCTTTCCCGTTACTGCATCTGTATTCAGATACTGGGTATAAAAGCTTTCTGCATAAACCCGTTTGTCCCGCTTCATTTCGTCAAAAGAAGGCAGCACCTGTACGTCATAAACCGACTCCAGGCTGGAGGTTTTGTAAACCGTGCCGTTAATAAAGGTAATATCCTTTACATCCAGACCGGAATCCAGGGCATCTGCAATTTCCACAATGGAATGTTCTCCCATTCCGTAAGAAATCAAATCTGCCTGGGAATCAATCAAAATAGAATGTTTTAACTTATTGGACCAGTAATCATAATGAGCCAGGCGGCGCAGGCTTCCTTCAATGCCGCCAATAATAATCGGCGTCTTTTTAAAGGTGCGGCGGATCAAATTGGAATACACAACAGCCGCATAATCGGGACGGCGTCCCATAACGCCTCCAGGCGTATAGGCGTCGGTTTTTCTTCTCTTTTTGGAAACGCTGTAGTGGTTTACCATAGAGTCCATATTTCCGGAAGAAACTAAAAATCCCAGTCTGGGTTCTCCCAGAATCCCGATGCTGCTGTCATCCTTCCAATCCGGCTGGGAAATAATTCCCACCTTATACCCCCGTGATTCCAGCAAACGGCTGATAATGGCAGTGCCAAAAGACGGATGATCTACATAGGCGTCTCCGGTTATATATACAAAATCGCATTGAGTCCAGCCTCTCTTTTCCATATCGGCTCGGCTGACAGGCAAAAAATCGTGAATCATTCAAACTCTCCCATCTGAAGTTCTCCGTTTTTATCAATTAACTGCAGGAAATCTTCGATAAAATAATCGGCCAGTTCCTTTTTTTCCAGATTCAAATCCCTGGAAAACACATCATCTACTGCATAAACCGTCATACCAGCCCGTTTTCCTGCCAGAATACCTGCCGGAATATCTTCAAACACCACACATTCTTCCGGCGCTGCCTGAAGCCGTCTGGCTGTCTCCAGATAAATGTCCGGAGCCGGTTTTCCTGCCGCTACCTCACAGCCTACGGTAACCGCTTCAAAATAGCCGTCGATTTCCAGAGACTGCAGCACAGCGTCCACCAGCTCTCTTCCATTGCTGGTAGCAATTCCCGCCTTTATTCCCTGTTTTTTTAAGGCTTTCAGAAACTCTTCGGCTCCTTTTTTTAGCGGCACTTCCCTGCAGTATTTATCCATTGCCATGGAAATCCATTCTGCCTTAATTTCCTCTAAAGATTCCGGTATCTGAAACCGTTCTTTAAAATAAACGGCTGTCTCAGAAAAGCTCATGCCCTCAATAATCCGCTGAAGATCTTCGGGACATTCATAGCCGTACCGGCTTAAATATTCAATATCAATGGCTTTCCACATCCACATGGAATCCACCAGCGTACCATCTAAATCAAAAATTGCTGCTTTCATCTGTTTCAATCTAATCTCTCCTGCCTGTTCAGTAATTCCAGTTCCCTGTCTGTAAGAGGGCGGGATTCCCCGGGTTTTAATCCTTCGTCTAAGGTCAGCGGCCCCATGGAAAGCCGTTTTAAATACACCACCTGACAGCCTACGGCTTCAAACATTCTCTTTACCTGGTGAAACTTTCCTTCCTGAATGGTAAGAGTAACCGCCTTTTTTCCATCCTCCACAGGTTCGGCCAGAATTTCTAACTCAGCAGGCATACAGATCGTACCGTCCTCTAAGGAGATCCCCTTTAAAAATCTCATCTTTGCATCTGCGGGAAGACTGCCGGTTATATGGGCGTAATAAACCTTATCCACATGGTGTCTGGGCGACAGAAGACGGTGGGCCAAATCCCCGTCATTGGTAATCAGAAGAAGTCCTTCTGTGTCAATATCCAGCCGTCCAACCGGAAACAAATCCTTTCGTATGGCCCCGCCGATTAAATCAATTACCGTATCATAGCGGTTATCCTCTGTTGCGGAAACCACTCCCTGAGGCTTATTTAACATATAATATTCAAATTCCTTATAGGACACAGGACAACCATCCAGTAAGATCTCATCTTCCTTTGGATTGATTTTCCGTTCCGGTTTTTTCTCTGTTTCTCCGTTTACGGAAATTCGTCCCTTTCTCGCCATTTCTTTTATCTGGCTTCTGGTTCCTTTTCCCATTTCTCCTAAAAATTTATCCAGCCGCATCAGGGCTTTTCCTTCTTTTCCCATTACATCCACCGCCATCCGGCATAATATTTATTTTTCAGGCTCTGGCCCGCCAGCTTTGCCCAGCCTAATGGAAACTGATCCACACATACCAGACACCATCCGGAAGACAATTGACTGCTTTCCTGCTGGCTTAAGGAAATCGTCTCTCCTTTTAAATAACGAATAACTCTGTCATCTTCTCTGGAAAAGGAAATTTCATTGTCATACTGTCCCCATTTTAACGCCATGGCAAAGGCCTGAGAAGGCTCAAACCGCCCTTTTTTCATCTCTCCCAAAAGAAGTCCAGTTCTTAAGAACCGAAGACTGGCGTCCTTTAAAAAGTCGGTAGGAAGATAGTAAACCATGTTGTTCTTTTCTAAAATACGGTCAGGATTCCAGACCTTTTCTCCGTTTTCATCTGCCGCCGAAACACAGTGGCTCAAAAACTCGATTACTGCCGGATATTTCTTTTCTGCTGCTGACAGACCGACCTCGACTTCTTTTTTAGGCTCTTCCTGTTTTTCTCTGCTTTTTTTAGCAGCATAATACTCTTCTAACAAGCCTGCCTTCGGCAGAGGCTTTTCTTTATACATCAGCGCAATAAAATGTCCTTCTCCCTTCAGCTTGTGGGGAAACAGCCGCAGGCAGCCGGAAAGCCCGATTCCACCGCTGGCTCCTTCAAATTTTGGAAGGGACAAAAGCCCCATATCAGGAAACTTCTCTAAAATGTAACGGACAGTTCCTTCATCCTCGTCCATGGAAAAGGTACAGGTAGAATACATCAAATATCCTCCTGGCTTTAGCATTTTTACGGCTTCTGACATAATCTCTTTCTGAATCTTTGCATAATGGCTGGGGCCACGCTCCATCCAGTCTTTTACCATGTCCCGTTCCTTGCGGAACATTCCTTCGCCGGAGCAGGGGGCGTCTACCAGGATTTTATCAAAAAATTCAGGGAAATACCGGGACAGCTTTTCCGGCGTTTCACTGGTTACGCAGAAATTGGTAATCCCCGCAAGTTCCAGATTTTTTAACAATGCCTTAGCCCTGGAATTGCTGACGTCGTTGGAAATCAAAATTCCCTGTCCCTTTAATTTTGCACCCAATTCCGTGCTTTTGCCTCCTGGAGCAGCGCAGAGATCCAGAACCCTGTCTCCAGGGTTGATAGGAAGGGTAGAGGCCGGAGTCATAGCGCTGGGTTCCTGAAGATAATACAATCCGGCGTAATAATAAGGGTCCTTGGCCGGTTTTATATCGTCCCCATAATAAAATCCATTGGGTATCCAGGGGATCTTTTCCATCTCCCAGGGAACCAGTCCTTTTAAGGTGTCTGGCTCTATTTTAATGCCGTTGGCCCGCAGGCCCTGATACTTTTTGCTGTCAAAGCTTTTAATATATTTTAGGTATTCTTCCTCTCCAAGGAGAGATTTCATATGCTGCAGGTACTCCTCCGGCAGTTGAATTTGTTTTTCCATATTCCCTCTTTTGAAAATGCAGTTTGTTTGTCACAGGTACTTATTCTATCATAACTAATTTAAAAATGGTAGAAGCAATCTGCATAGTTTTCCCGAAACATTATCCATTTTTCTCAGCTGTACGTTAAGCGGTACTGTTCCAGATACCGGAGTATCCAGTAGGGATTCACAGACAATTCCTCGTGGTTATCGGTTTTTAGGTATAGTCCCAGATGGAGATGTACGGGAAAATTGCCGGAAGTTCCTTCTACCTTGGAATACCCCGTATCTCCCATAAAGCCTAACAGGGTTCCGGCAGACACAACGTCTCCTTCCTTCCAGTCCCTGGCATACTCATACAGGTGGGCGTAATACACGTACAGTCCTCCTGGAGTCCGGATTCCGATCCTCCATCCTCCCTGTTCCAGCCACCCTGTTCTTTCTATCACCCCGTCGCTGATGCTGACTACAGGATAAAAGCCGGACGGCTGGTCTCCCCCCATAATATCACATCCCTCATGGCCCCTCTCTCCACCATAATTTCTGGGAGACATCCAGCCGTTTTCGTAACTGATATCCGATTCATTTGATGCAGAAGGACTTCTGTCTTCCGGAATGGGAAAATACTTTAAATCTGACAATACGGTATCATAGGCATTTACCAGTTTTTGAAATGCCGCTGGTTTTCGTTCCCCAATGGATTTTCGGATGGGGTGCAGCTCCTGCAGCTTCGTCAAATCGTAATCGTATTCCACCATATAAGCCGCAACCATCTCCGGTTCCAGATGGGGTTCCTGTACCAGCCGTTCTCCCAGCGCCATACTGCGGAATTCATCGCTCTCCCAGGTATAGCTGTCTAACTGATAGTAGTCTGGATTATTAACTAGGTAATCTGACAGTGTAACCTGAAAAGCAACTAACATGATAAGCAATATAAAAACCAGCATATCCCCGCCCCAATCGTTCATATAAGTGTATAAACCATTGTATTCAGGTGTTTATGAAAAAATCATTGTCCATCCTGTTTCTGGGCCTCCTTCTGGCAAAACCGGACTGGGCCTTTACCGGAGCCAAAAATGGCCTGGTTTTATGGGGAATGGTAATTGTGCCGACCCTTCTGCCGTTTATGATCTGTTCCCAGGCCATTGTAGGACTGGGGGCTGTGCCTCTTTTAATAAAACCTTTTCAGCCTGTCTTTTCCCATGTCTTCCTTTTATCAAAACAGGGCGGCTACGTGGTTCTGTCCGGCCTTTTATGCGGTTATCCCATGGGAGCCAAAACCTGCAGGGAATTTTTAGAAAACGGCCTGATTTCCCGATCCGAGGCCTGTTATCTGCTGGCAGTCAGCAACCACCCAAGCCCTATGTTTATTCTGGGTTATCTGATGAATCAAATTGCCTCTGTAACCGGCCTTTCCGGTTCCATTCCTCCCTGGAAGGTTCTGTCTGCCCTCTATCTGCCGGTTTTTCCAATTGCTCTCCTTGCCTATCACATTTACCGAAACCCAGCAGACTCTCTTACTGCTTACAATAAGACCGAGCTTTCTTCTGCTTTTTCCTTTGACAGCGCCTTTCTGGCCTGTGCCGAAACCATGGTAAAAATCGGCGGATACATTATGCTTTTTTCCATTATTGCCCTTTATACTGCCAAACTCCCGTTAAACGTCCCATTCCTTCGGGGTGCAATCCTGGGAGCCATTGAAATCACTACAGGAATCCAGGCCATTGCTGGCTCTGTCTCCGGTATTCCGGCTGTCCTGCTCATAGTGGCAGCAGCAGCTTTTGGAGGACTATCCGGTATTTTTCAGACCAGAAGCGTACTGGATACGAAAAAAAATGCCGGACTGTCCATCCGGCATTATGTACTGTGGAAGCTTCTTCACGCAGCCTTCTCTCTTATTATTATGGCTTTTCTTCTCATTCCATAATCGAAACTGTTTAGGACGGGGCATTTACGCCATTGTCCTGTTCAGCGTTTCCCTCCTCTGCCGGAGCCGCAATGCCTCCTGCCAGTTCATTCCGGTTAGAGGAAACCACATCATAGCTGGACTGCATGGAAGACATAAATGCATCGAAGCGGCCCTTTGCCCCTTCCATGGAGTGGGTGATAATGGTCTGTAAGCTGCGCAGCATATCATCCGTATACTGGATTGCTCCCTGACGGATATTGTTGGCATCATTTACTGCATTGTCCACAATGGCCTGAGCCTGAATATTGGCCTGTTCCACTACTTCATTGGCGTGGGAATAGGCTCTCTGCATAATCTCGTGCTCATTCACCAGTTCGTTGGTCTGGGCATTGGCCTCCTGCAGCATAGCGTCTGCCTGGGTTCTAGCCTGATTTAAAATGGCGTCCTGATTGCTGATAATCTTCTGATATTGCTTAATCTCATCCGGAATCCGAAGGCGGAGTTCAACCAAAAGTTCTTCCAGTTCTTCTTTATTTACAATAATGTTGCTGTTGGAAAGAGGCTGACGCTTGCAGCCATCCACAAACTCTTCAATTTCATTAATCAATTGTTCAATTCTGCTTACCATAACGACTCTCCTTAACCCATTTTATCAGGCCTGGGCCTGGGCAAATTTTGCCTTCACTTTCTCTGCAATCTGAGGATGAAGGAACATGGTAATGTCTCCCCCAAACTCTGCAATTTCCTTTACAACACTGGAACTTAGATAAGAATATTTTAAATTGGTGTTTAAAAACAGGGTATCTATCTCCGGTGCAATAACCCGATTGGTCTGAGCCAGCTGAAGCTCGTACTCAAAATCCGTAACAGCCCGAAGTCCCCGAACCACTACTGTAGCATTGCAGCTCCTTGCAAAATCAATCAGCAGACCGTCAAAGCTGCGAACCTCTACATTGTTCAGGCCAGCTGTCACCTCTTTTAACATATTAACACGTTCCTCGGCGGAAAACAACGGTGTTTTGGACTTATTCTGCAAAACTCCGATAATTACCTTATCCATAATTTTGGAAGTACGTTCAATAATATCATAATGTCCCAGGGTTACCGGGTCAAAGCTGCCTGGATATACTGCTACTGTCATGCCTTTTCGTCTCCTCTTTTCCTATCCGCTGCCATATCTTTTTCTATAAACAAATGCTTATTGGTCTTATATTCTTTTATCTTCAAAATCCGGTATCCCAGTTCCGAAAGCCAGGAAAAATCCGTATCCAGAGAAGCCTCTGTTACGATTAAGGTCCGGCTGTCTGCCAAAATCGAATCCTTTAAATAGATTAATACCTGCTTTTCTAAATCCATCCGGTAAGGCGGATCCATAAAAATCAAATCAAATGGCTGCTTACGGCTTTCCAGACGTTTTAACGCAAACAGAACATCTGACTCCATCACCTGTGCGCCGTCTTCCAAACGGGTAGTCTTTAAATTATCCCGAATACAACTGCAGGCCCTGGAACTCTGTTCCACAAAAACTGCCTCTTTGGCTCCCCTACTTAATGCTTCGATTCCAATGGCGCCGCTTCCGGCAAACAAATCCAAAAATGAACAGTCTAATATCTCCGGCTGGAGCATATTAAACAGAGTCTCCTTTATTCTGTCCGTCGTCGGCCTGGTGTCCATTCCCTCTATGGTTTTTAACTGCAGCCGCTTTGCGCTGCCTGCGATTACTCTCATACACTGCCAGTCCTTTCTTATCCATACCAGTATAATATGATTATTTCAGATAAACAAGTGATTTTATAAGATTTTTATGTTTTTTTCTAACAATTTTTTATCTCCAGAGCATATTTTTCCATAAGATAAAAATCTCCGGACAGCCAATTCTTGGTAATCCGGAGATTTTGTCACATTCTTGTGACTGATATTAAATTTTTAAGACAGTTCTTATTTGCCTGCCATCTGACGCTCCTGCGCCTCAATCATCTTCTTAACCATATATCCGCCGACAGAACCATTCTGGGCAGAAGTTAAGTTACCATTGT
>CALHQJ010000008.1 GCA_938036545.1 uncultured Clostridium sp.
CTACCCCCTGCGCGGCACGGCCATAGCCATTTCAGCCGCTATTTTTATTGCGTCTCTTATCAATCCTGGCGAAGGTCTGAATATGGGAACCATGGAGACGGCGGAGACAGTGGCCGTAGAAAAAACAAAGGTTGCAGATACGATTTTAAATATAATTCCCACCAATCCAATAGGAGCCCTGGCAAATGGGGAAATGCTGCCCCTGATTTTATTTGCCCTTATTGTTGGAGTAATTCTGGCACACAGGGGAGAGAGAGCCGATACAGTAGCCAGTTTTTTCAGCCAGTTTAACGATATTATGATGGATATGACCACAGGGGTTATGAAACTGGCGCCTGTAGGAGTTTTCTGTCTCATTGCCAGAACCTTTGCCGGACTGGGGCTGGACGCTTTTATTCCGCTGTTAAAATATATGGCGGCCGTATTGCTGGCGTTGGCGGTGCAGTGTTTTCTGGTATATCAGATCTTTTTAAAAGTGTTTACCGGACTGAACCCCATTAAGTTTTTGAAGAAATTTGCTCCGGTTATGGCTTTTGCATTTTCAACGGCAACCTCTAATGCTACCATTCCCCTTTCCATTGAGACCCTGCACCACAAAATGGGAGTGTCTAAAAAGATTTCTTCCTTTACCATTCCGCTGGGGGCTACTATCAACATGGACGGCACGGCGATTATGCAGGGAGTAGCAGTTGTATTTGCGGCCCAGGCCTTCCAGATTGAACTGACAACCGCCGACTTTCTTACAGTAATTGCAACAGCAACCCTGGCTTCCATTGGAACTGCCGGAGTACCCAGCGTAGGACTGGTAACCCTGTCTATGGTATTTCATTCCGTAGGCTTGCCGGTAGAAGCCATCGGATTGATTATGGGAATTGATCGAATTCTGGATATGACGAGAACAGCGGTTAATATTACAGGAGATGCCATTTGTACCACCATTGTGGCAAAGCAGGACGGAGCGCTGGACAGGAAAAGATTTGATTCATAGGGCAGATGCAGACCTCTTGACGGCAGCCGGATGAGCGTGTATGATGAAAGAAATGACTGGAGGAGAAGGGGTCCAATGAAGGAAAAATTATATACGATCGAGGTAATGGATGCAGTAAAAGCAGGGGATGAGTGTCCGTGCTGCTATTTGGAGCGAAAGCTGGAACAGGATGCCGTCAGCTTTGCACTGGGAGCTTCTTATATGGAAGATGATATTCGGGCAGAGACAGATCGAACCGGATTTTGCAGAAAACATACTAAAATGATGTATGATTATGGCAATTATCTGGGCAATGCCTGGATTTTAAAAACCAGAATGAAGTATTTAAGGGATCATTTTAAAGAGTCTGTGGAACAGGGGAGCGCTAAGGCGGCTCCTGCTAAAAACGGGCTGTTTGGATGGGTGAAAAAAAGCAGTTCATCAAGGGGAATAGCAAACGAAAAGGAAAGCTGCTACATCTGCCAGAAAATAGACGATACTTATGAGAGAATCCAAAACACCTTTGTTCATTTGATGAAAACGGAGCCTTCCTTTGTGGAGCTGCTCCAGCAGTCCAAAGGCTTTTGCCTGCCTCATTTTTACGATATTTTAAACAGCTGCAGGGAAAAGATGAAACCGGATGAAGCGCAGAAAATGGAAGAAATGCTTTACGGCCTGATGGAACGGGAACTGGCCAGAATCCAGGAGGATATTGACTGGTTTGTAGAAAAATACGACTACCGCAATCAGAATGCAGATTGGAAAAATTCAAAAGACGCAGTACCTAGAACAATGCAGAAAATTACCGGCGGCTATCCGGCTGATCCGGTATTTAAGCAAAAATAGGAAAGGCTGGTGGACTTATGGAACTGTGGGATGTGTATGACAGAAACCGGAGAAAAATCGGAAAAACCCATGTCAGGGGAGTTCCTATGGCAGAGGGAGAGTACCACATTGTAACAGACATTTGGACAATCAATTTAGAAGGAAAGCTGCTTCTTACCCAGCGCCATCCCAATAAAACCTTTGGACTGTGGTGGGAATGTACAGGCGGATCAGCCCAGGCAGGGGAGACCAGCCTGGACAGTGTTCTCAGAGAACTGTCTGAAGAAGTCGGGATACACCCAAGGCCGGAAGAGGTGCGGCTGATGCACTCTACTATCCGTCCGGATCGGTTTGTGGATACCTATGTAACGGTTCAGGATGTAAAGAAAGAAGATCTGAAACTTCAAAAGGAAGAGGTGGTAGACGCCATGTTTATTACCTTTGATGAAGTGTGTGAGCTATGGGGGCAGGGAAGGATGCTTCCAAGAGAACGGTTCCCCATGTATCGGGATCTGCTTTTTCAGGAAGTCAGCCAGGTTTTAAAAAGAAAGGCAGAAGAAGAGAAGTCTTTTTGAAAAAGAGAATGATTTGGCAGAGAGACGGGTATATTAAAGAGGCAAATCCAGGAAAAGCAAAAGGAGGAACCTTATATGACAGAGTTTCAAAACAGCCAGACCATGATAAATTTAATGCGGGCATTTGCCGGTGAAAGCCAGGCCAGAAACCGGTATACCTTTGCAGCAGATCTGGCAAAACAGCAGAAACTTCCGGTGCTGCAGGCTGTCTTTTTATATACCGCAGGCCAGGAAAAAGAACATGCAGAGATATTTTATAATTTTCTGCAGGATTTAAATGGAACAACCATTGAGATTGACGGAGGCTATCCGGTAGATTTGGATAAGCATACGCTGGAGCACCTGAAAAAAGCGGCTCACAATGAACGGGAAGAGCATGATGTGGTGTATAAAGCCTTTGGAGATATTGCAGAACAGGAAGGATTTTTCCAGATTGCCCAGGCTTTCCGGATGATTGCCAAAATAGAGAAAACCCATGGAGAACGGTTTGAACAGTTTGGAAAGCTGATGGAAGAAGGAAAGCTGTTTACCTCTGACGTGGAAACAGGCTGGGTGTGTTTAAACTGCGGCCATGTCCACTACGGAACTGCAGCTCCGGCTCAGTGTCCGGTATGCAGCCATGAACAGGGCTATTTTATCAGAATGAACCTGGCTCCATGGACAGGGACAGAATTGTAAAGGAAAAACCAGTATGAAAGTAACAATTCAGCCATGCAGTTTCGCATGGCTGAACTATTACGGATGAAATGAGGATAATTGGTTATGGAGCGAAATGAAATAGCAGCAGGCCTGCTGGCTTTCGGAGCAGGGGCAGGTTTCTGGCTCCGGTCAGAATATGAAAAAGACTGCCTTTCTTCGGAAATTATTTTGATTTCTTCGGAAAAAATACAGAGCCGAAAACGTCTGGTCTTTTTATCCGATCTCCACAATAAAGAATTTGGAGAGGGGAATAAAAGACTGCTGCAGGCAATTGACGAAGCCAGGCCGGATGCAGTCCTGATTGGCGGCGATATGATGGTCAGCAAAGGACATCCGGAAGTGGAGATTCCTTTGGCGCTTCTCAAAGCCCTTGCTAAAAAATATCCGGTTTATTACGGAAATGGAAACCATGAAAATCGTATGGTTTGGGAACGCAGTGTGTATGGAAGCCTGTATGAAACTTATCGGGAACAGTTAAAGGCGCTGGGGGTTATTTATCTGGAAAATGGCACCGCTTTTCTGGGAGAAGACATTGCCGTCAGCGGTGTGGATTTGGGAAAACGGTATTATCGCAAATTATTTTTCCAGCAGCAGGAACCGCTGCCAACGGGATACCTGGAAAAGAGGCTGGGAAAAGCAGATGAAAAGCGATTCCAGATTCTGTTAATCCATTCCCCTATGTATTTTAAAGAGAGTGCAGACTGGGGAGCAGATTTAACCCTTTCCGGCCATTTTCATGGCGGAACCATCCGCATTCCGCTGCTTGGGGGCGTGATGACTCCCCAGTATCAGTTCTTTCTTCCATGGTGCGCCGGAACCTTTGAAAAGAATGGAAAAAAGATGGTAGTCAGTAGAGGGCTTGGAACCCATTCCATTAATATCCGGATTCACAACAAACCCCAGCTGGTTGTGCTGGATTTAAAACCCAAAAAGTATTAAAATCGAATTTTTGAAAAATTTTTGCGTATTTTACTAGAAGTTTCATTATAGTGGAAAGAAATTATGGGAAAGAATATCATCATAAAAGCGAATTTATATGGGAAAATCCCAATTTAGCGTCTGGCGATCCGGTTATGGTATACGTAAATGATTCGGGAAACTCAACGATTTGCTGGAGGCGCTGAGGATGATTTTATTAAATTATTGGACCCTGGCAGTTTTTGCGGTTCTGTTTTTGGAAACGGTAATACTGATGATTGACAGATAAGGAGACAAAAAATGGAGATTCAGACACAAGACAAGCTTCTGTTTTTTGGAAAGAATACGGAAGCATTTCCTCTGTATCAGGCGTATGAAAAGAGACTGCTGGAGCAGTTTCCAAAGACAAAAATCAAGGTGCAGAAATCCCAGATAACCTTTTCAAACTGTCATGTATTTGCCTGCGTGTCATTTCTGCGGGTAAAAAAGAAAGCCCAGCTTCCAGAACCGTATTTTGTTCTTACACTGGGCCTCCCGTATCCTCTGGACTCCAGTCGGGCAGCAGCCAAAACAGAACCCTATCCTGGAAGATGGACAACGCACATCGTAATCAGTTCTTTAGAAGAAATTGATGACGAACTGTTTTCCTGGACTCAGCAGGCTTATGAGTTTGCTGAAAATAAATAGATATGGAATTTCATCCGGTTTATATTGATTCATCAATTATCCAGCTATTCTTTCCGCTGGCCTTGGCCTGATACAAATGCATATCAGCTCGTTCAAAGGTGGCAGTAACAGATTCTCCGGCACGAACCTTTGTGCCGCCTATGGAAAGAGTTACCTGCTGATTTCCAGGGAGTGGAATCTGATTGATCCGTTCTTTGATTGTACTAAGAAACTGTTCAATCCTTTTTTTGCTCTTTAGCCTTCTGCAAAGAAGAATGAATTCATCACCGCCCATACGGCAGACAAGGTCATTGGCTTCTACGGACTCCTGCAGAATCAGTGCAGTTTCTTTTAAAATTCGATTGCCAGTTATATGTCCAAAAACATCATTGATACTCTTAAAGTCATCCAGATCTACAATAAAAAACCAATCTCTGTCTTTGGCAGCTGCGGGATAGAGGTTTTCAAATGTCCGATAATTAATAACCTGGGTCAAGCTGTCTTTTTCTACCAAATGAATTAATTGACTTACTTTTTCCTTTTCCTTCCGGTATTCTTCCGAAAGCGTCTTAGGGTAGTATTCTCCTTCTTGCTGCTCATAATTTGGTATAGACTGGTGGACATGGGTAATTTTCCATCCGGCAGGAGTGTTTGTATAGATGATGGTGAAACGGCTGTCCATGTTAATCGCTATTTGCTCATCTTCACTTTTCCAATAAACAAAAAGTCCGCCATATACAAGGCACGTATCTTCAGAAAGACGTTTTTCTTCACACCAAAAGTCCTTATACTGAAATTGTATCTGCTCCCGCTCTGAAATTTCCGGTCTAATTGTCTGGAGAAATGCTTCCAGATTCCTGTAAAATTCATGTTTTCCAGTACCAATGATAATACAGTCAGGGGCAAATAATTTGATTTGTTCACAATTGGCATCTATGTCACCCCAAAAGTAAGTATTCCAGAGTTGTTTTGTTGTTTCAATAAAATCCATAAGTTCCCTCTATCAATGAGATAATCGTTTTCGATACATACAAGAACTAGTATAGCACAGTTTATCCAGTATTGACAATGAAGTGAAGCGGTTAGTCATTTTTTGGACAGTTACTTTTAAATTAAAAAAAATGAGGTAAATCCATGCACATCTGCAAAGATTTGCCCCATTTTTAATTACTTCAAAGAGTAATAATCGGATTAGTCTAAAACTGTATAACCATAGCTGTTTACAATTGCATCCAGCTTTACGCCAGCCTTGCAGTCTGGGCAGTTATCCGGCTCAGACAGCTTAAAGCCTTCCAGGTCAGAAGCCTCAAATACAGAGTTTACCGGATGTCCTTCAATCTCGCTGATAGCAGAGAAGATGCAGGAAATACCTTCTACGATACCGCCGTAGGAGGAGATGCAGCGAAGGCTCTTGGCAATAGTATGTCCGGACATAGCAGTTGCCAGTACAACTAATACGTGTTTACCCTTTAACATTGGCTTAATGTTTTCACGAACAACCATCTGGCCAGTAGAATCAAACTCTGGAGTCAGGATGTAGGTGGTTTTGTGAGTATTGGTTGTAGCAATGCCAACATCAGAAAGCTCTTTTGCAACGTAAGCGCCGATGGCTTCACAGCCGTCCATACAAATGATGGTGTCAATCGGAGCTTTGGTTGCATTGGTATCAGCCATCTGGCTGATCATTTCAGATGCCAGGCCGATCATAGGGGATAAATTAACACGTTTTACATATTTCTGGACAATCGCTTTTGCTACCTCTTCTGCATTGCACTGACGCATCTTCAAATCGGTCATATCAATGTAATAATTAATGTGGAAACGGTCAGAAGAAAAATGACCGTTTGTTACTTTTAATGCAAGATCCGGATGTTCCTTAGAATAGATCTTGGTTGCCTTACCCATACTCATGTGAAAAACCTCCTTGTATATTAATTTAGTATTAAGACAAGTATCTAAATTTATTATACTGGATAGACAAATCAAAAAATATAACTGAGGTTAAGTTTTAAGAAAAAATATCCATATAACTGGTTTTATTCAAAGTGGTAAGCTTCTAAAAGCTGGTTTTTCACATGCCACAGTTCATGGGAAAGATCTACATGAACTTTATGAGGATTTACCAGACGGCGGGATTCATCCCACAGGGTATCTAATTCTTTTTTGCAGTAAGCCTGAATGTCCATAACAGATGGAGATTCATAGACACATTGGCCATGGATAAACACCGGAACCATTAAATCTCGGATTACATAGCTGTGGGGAGCCAGGTGGGTTTTTTTCCAGGTCTGAACCGGATCGAACAGCAGCAGGGAATTATTTTCGTCAAACTGCTCGTGGGTTAAGCAGATTAAATCAGCAATAATTTTGCCGGTTTCTTTATTGTAGATTCTCTTAATAGCCTTATCGCCAGGGTTGGTAATCTTTTCAACATTTTCAGACAGTTTGATCTTGGGAACAAATTTTCCAGTGGCTTTATCACGGATAGCAGCCAGCTTGTATACGCCGCCAAAGGACGGGCAGTCTTTAGAGGTAATTAAATTGGTGCCCACGCCCCAGGAGTTAATGGCAGCGCCCTGAAGCTTTAAGCTGTTAATTAATTCCTCATCTAAGTCATTGGATGCAGAAATAACAGCGTCAGAAAAACCGGCGGCATCCAGCATTTTTTTCGCCTCTTTGGATAAGTAGGCCAGGTCGCCGCTGTCTAAGCGGATTCCATAAAATGGCATTGGAATACCGGCTTCCCGCATTTCTGTAAATACTTTAATGGCATTGGGAACACCGGAATTCAGCGTATCGTAGGTGTCTACCAGCAGGATACAGGCAGAAGGATAAAGTTTTGCATAGGTACGGAAAGCAGTCAGTTCATCTGGAAAACTCATAATCCAGCTGTGGGCGTGGGTTCCTTTAATAGGGACGTTAAACATTTTTCCGCAAAGCACGTTAGAAGTTCCAATACAGCCTGCAATCATAGCGGCACGGGCGCCGTAAACACCGGCATCCGGTCCCTGAGCACGGCGGAGACCAAATTCCATAACGCCGTCGCCCTGAGCTGCGTGGACGATACGGGAAGTCTTGGTAGCAATCAGGCTCTGGTGATTGATAATGGTTAGAAGAGCAGTTTCAACTAACTGGGCTTCCATAATCGGAGCAATGACTTTGATTAAAGGTTCTCTTGGGAAGACCACAGTTCCTTCTGGGATGGCATAAATATCGCCGGAAAATTTGAAGTTTGCCAGGTATTCCAGAAAATCTTCTCCAAAGATACCTAAGCTGCGCAGATACTCCACGTCATCTGGGGCAAAATGCAGATTTTTGATATAATCAATGACCTGATCCAGGCCGGCGCAGATAGCAAAGCCGTTTCCGCATGGATTATTACGATAGAACATATCAAAGATAACAGTCTCATTGGCGTCCTTTTCCTTAAAATAGCCCTGCATCATGGTCAATTCATAAAAATCAGTAAGCAGTGTTAAATTCTCTTGATTCATAATCGCTCCTTCTCACTTGTAACCGTATCTGCTGAATGGCAGCAGGCGCAGTCTGATATGGATAAAATAGTAGTTGTTGCTAAGTATATCATAGTTTCCCTAAATGACAAGTAGATTGATAAAAAAATGACAAACAGATTGTGACAGTTCAGCCTTGCATCTGCTTGCCCGCTTACAGCGGATAAGAGTCTTCGCACGGCTGAACGGTTATGAGAAATTAATTTGGAAACAGGGGGCAGTTATGGTAAAATAAAGCAACGGAAAAAAGGGTATCTGGAGGAGACGATGAAAAAGGGACTGGAATTTCACGTATGGCTGAATCCCTATCGAATTACCGGATATTTGATGAACTGGGAAGAGGTGCCGGACAGCTCTCCGGCAAAACAGTGGCTGAAGGATGGGGAACCTTCTGATGACAGAAGGGTGCTGTGCCATGACGGGGCATGGTATTACAATCCGTCTTCTCCAGAAGTACGGGAACTGGTTATCAATGGGGTAAGGGAGATTGTAACAGACTATGATGTAGACGGGATTCATTTTGATGACTATTTTTATCCGGATTTGAATAATGAAGATCCATCCAGATGGTTTGACTTGCCGGAATATAAGGAAAGCGGTACGTCCCTTTCGGTTTCCGACTGAAGAAGGAACAACGTCAATCAACTGGTAGCAGGAGTTTATCAAACGGTAAAATCTGTAAAGTCATCCGTTATGTTCGGGATCAGCCCCCAGGGATTTGTAGACAATTTTATATTATGCCTCAGCTTTACTGGGGATTTGAAACCAAAACATCTGCAGGGACAGAAGCGCCCTACGCTTTTTCCAACAATCTGAATACGTGGATTGATTTAAAGGAGCAGGGAACAGTCAAATTGTATCTGGGACTGGCGGCTTATCGGGCCGGAACCGATACAAAAGACAACACAGGGGTATCGGAGTGGCTGAGGCGGGATGACATTTTAAAACGCCAGGTAGAAGAAGGCCGGAAAAGCGGACAGGTTTCCGGATACTGTTTTTACAGATACAGTTCATTTACCAGTCAGGCTGCACAGAAAGAGGCACAAAACCTGCTTCCGGTTTTAAAAAATCCAAAAGCCTCTATCGTCCGAAAACTTTCCGATACATCTGACGGCTCAGCACACATGCAGTAATAGTAACCAGGATTTCCATAGCGCTGTTTACAATGCCGCAGCAAAACAGCAAAATCATACAGATGACAGCAGAACCCCACAGAATTATCAAAGGTGCGGTAAACAGGGCAGGACGCAGCTGGTAGTAGGTGTGAATCAGGATTACCAGACAGGAAAATAGGGAGACTCCGGAAAACAGGGCGCAGAAAACGTGAAGCCTGGCCTGGAGAGGAAAATGGGATGGCATATAGGGAAGGATTACGGCTGCAGTTAAAAAAATAAGAGCCGTATTCAGCAGGATAAAACAGGCAGTTCGTTTGTTTACTGAACAGAAATGCCTGCTGGAGCAGGGAAGGTATTCGATCAGGGAAAACAGCATGGGGTATAAAACAGTGATCAAAAGAATAGCCCATGCAGAAAAATAGTTTTTATAGGGGCTAAGGCTTCCGATAACCGAAAAGTTAGAGGAAAACCAGCTGTTTTTCCCGACAAACAGCAGAGTATATACAGGAATTACCAGGTAAGAGAGAATGGAAAATATCATATCGCACCCCTTAAAGCAGGAAACAAGACAAGAATTCCATCTTATTGTTTCACAGATCTTCTAAAACATACGCTATAAAATCATGGAAAGTGCATAAAACGGCCGGAAAAGCCGTGTTTTCCTTGACTTTTACGGATGGATTTTTTATAATAATGTTTGCTACAAGAAAAAAGACTGAGATGGAGACAGTAAGGCTGACCAAACGCTTAAGCGAGCCGGAGATGGTGGGAGACCGGTGCTAGTAGGACAGAATCCGAAGATCACTCCGGAGTCGCTGGCTGAAAGCCGGATAGGCTGTAGGCTAAGCCGTATTTCCTACGTTATCAGGAACTCATATAACAGTATGCAGAAAATGGGTGGTACAGCGAAGTATGCTTCGTCCCTTTGCGGGGACGGAGCTTTTTTTATTCGACAGATCATGTCAGATGTATTCTCTGTTTCTGCACAGCAATTACAATTGATTGGAGGAAGCGTCATGTATGAGAAAGTGTCTACAAATATGAACTTTGTAGAACGAGAGAAAAAGATTGAAAAGTTTTGGAAAGATGAGAATATCTTTGAAAAGAGTATCGAGAGCCGCAGAAAGGGGACTCCTTACGTATTTTATGACGGCCCGCCTACTGCAAACGGCAAGCCTCACATTGGCCATGTGCTGACCCGTGTTATCAAAGATATGATTCCAAGATACCGTACCATGAAGGGCTATATGGTTCCCAGAAAAGCCGGATGGGATAC
>CALHQJ010000009.1 GCA_938036545.1 uncultured Clostridium sp.
AGAACAGCTCTCTGCTCTTTGACAAAGAAAGCGGCGCAATAGAACGGCGACGCAGCATAAGGCAAATCAGATACATTCGATATATGGGGAGCCGTTGGGCTGATACGCCATGACTGAAAGGAGGGACAAAACGAGCGAGAACTATCAGCGTTCCATAGCAGACTTAGCAACTCTGTCGCCATAATCCATATATCGGTATAATGATACTCCTTTACCGCCGTAGTCCGAGCGTTAGAAGCGTCGCAGGCAACGGGTAGAGCTGCATGAGAACCATGTGGAAGTGAAATTCTTGTGAGGTTTGCTAAAACCGTCTGATGAGCCTATTTTTTGTTAAATTGAAAAAGATAGGGGGACATTCTAATGAATAAATCAAATAGCAGTGAAGAAAAAGAACTGCATTTATATAAGGAAACAGAAGTAAGAGTACCTATCCATTTGAAAATAACATTAACAATAAGGGAAGCCGCTGAATATAGCAACATAGGTATCAATAAGATTGACTCCATGTTAAAACAGCCAAACTGCCCTTTTGTTTTATATGTTGGAACACGAAAGTTAGTGAAGCGTAAAGAATTTGAGGAATACATTCGCCGAGAATTGATTATATAGCCTTTAATAGCTGAAATATTTGTCTGTTAAGATTGAAAAAACGGAGTCCTTGTGATATACTTTATATTTGCGTTGGACTCTTTTTTTTAACGTGAAAGGAGTCCGTCATGGGAAAAAATTTAAAAGGCAAAGAGTGTGGAAAAGGTATTTGTCAAAGAAAGGACGGTTTGTATTTCGCAAGATTTTATGCTAAAAATGGTGCGCGTCAAAATGGATATTTCAAAACGCTGCCAGAAGCAAAAAAATGGCTTGCTGACGCAAAGTATGAAGATACACATAATCTAATCGTTACTGCGCCTGATATGACAGTAGACAAATGGTTCAATTATTGGATTGATAATATCATTTGTGACCTTGCGCCAAATACAATAAGAAATTATCGTGAGCGTTACGAAAAAAATATTCAACCATTGATAGGAACTATGTGTATAGCTGATGTAAAACCTATGCACTGTAAAGCTGTCTTAAATCGAATGGAAACAGAATATGCAGGCTCAACAATCCGGCAGACCTATATTTCAATGGGAACTATGTTCAAATCAGCAGTTATGAATGATATTATTGCAAAGCACCCTATGAATGGTGTTCGATATACGAAACCAGTCCGGGCAGTAGATGATATTAAATACTTAACCGTTGAGGAACAGGAAAAGTTTCTTGAAGCCGCAGAGCGTTCTCATAATTATAGACAGTATGCTTTGTTATTAGAAACGGGTTTGAGAACGGCTGAATTGATTGGTCTGACATGGGACGCTATTGATTGGAAAAAACGTACTTTAACTGTAAATAAGAGTTTAGAGTATCGACACAGCCGGAGATATTGGCGTGCCGGTCCGCCTAAAACGAAAAAAAGTTATCGTACTATTCCGCTTACAGAACGCGCATATACAATCTTAAAAAGTTGTTATGATGAAAAAGATAACCGGAAAGAGTCTGAAATGCTTTCACAGATTTTGGAGTACACAGACAGCAGAACGGGAGAAAAGAAATGTCTTGTCATGCGGGATTTGGTATTTATCAACTGGCGAACAGGAGAACCTGCTAAAAACAGTTCCTACGATACACATTTATATAAATTGTGTGATGAAGCTGGTATTAAGCGTTTTTGTATGCACGCCTTACGACACACTTATGCTACACGCGCGATTGAACGCGGCGTACAACCTAAAGTTTTACAGCAACTATTAGGACACGCAAGTATTAAAACAACAATGGACAGGTATGTTCATGTTACGGACGAGTCCCTTGCAAAAGCTGTTCAGCAATTTGAAGCAGCTACACCCACAGTTGAAAAAAGGGTGTAAAAAGGGTGTAATAAAAATATAGAGAAAGGCGAAAACCCGCATAAATAAAGGGTTTTCGGACAGGTAAAGATAAAAATGAAACTAGGTATCGTAGGTTTGCCTAACGTAGGCAAAAGTACACTATTTAACTCTCTGACTAAGGCTGGCGCTGAATCCGCCAACTATCCATTCTGTACCATCGATCCAAACGTAGGCGTCGTAAGCGTTCCAGACCCTCGTTTAAAGCAGCTTGCTGCTCTGTATGATTCAGAAAAAATCACTCCTGCCGTAATTGAGTTCGTAGACATTGCCGGTCTGGTAAAGGGCGCATCCAAAGGCGAGGGCTTAGGCAACCAGTTCCTTTCCAACATCCGTGAGGTAGATGCCATTGTTCATGTTGTCCGCTGTTTTGAGGATACCAATGTCATCCATGTAGACGGAAGCGTTGACCCCTTACGAGACATTGAAACCATTGACCTGGAGCTGATTTTCTCTGATATTGAGGTTTTAGACCGCCGTATTTCCAAGACTGCCAGAAGTGCCATGAATGACAAATCCTTGGCAAAAGAGTTAGAAACCTTAAAGGCGTTAAAAGCTCATCTGGAGGACGGAAAACTGGCCAGAAGCTACGAAGCTGCTGATGAAGATGAGGCTGCTTTTATTGCCAGCTTAACCCTGCTGACAGCAAAACCGGTGATTTTTGCTGCAAACGTATCAGAAGACGACGTGGCAGACGATGGCAATTCCAATGAGCATGTAGCGGCCGTACGTAAATTTGCTTCTGAAAACAACAGCGAAGTATTTGTAATCTGCGCCCAGATTGAACAGGAAATTGCCGAGCTGGAGGAAGACGAAAAGAAAATGTTCTTAGAAGACTTAGGCCTTTCTGAATCCGGCCTGGACAAGCTGATCGCTGCCAGCTACCGCATTTTAGGCCTTATCAGCTACCTGACTGCAGGCGTTACCGAAACCCGTGCATGGACCATTAAGGTCGGCACCAAAGCGCCGCAGGCGGCAGGCAAGATTCACTCAGATTTTGAACGTGGATTTATCCGCGCCGAGGTTGTCAACTATCAGGATCTGTTAGACTGCGGTTCCTATAACGGTGCAAAGGAAAAGGGCCTGGTAAGACTGGAAGGAAAAGACTATGTAGTAAAAGACGGAGATGTGGTTTTATTCCGTTTCAATGTATAAAACGATCAGAAAACAGGGCTGACACCAGGCATTTTGCCTGTTATCAGCCCTGTTTGTTTATTTTTCCTGCTCTTTTATGTTCTTTTTCAGTGCTGTAAACAGCAGAATCATAGCAGCCGTAATAAAAATATGAGCAATTCCTGCAATCCCCGATATGGATGCATCTGCCGCCCTGGTCAGGGCAATTCCTTTTACCTGAACAATCCCTCTTACCAGCATCATACCTGCAACAAAGGGAAGGGCAATATTGTACATCACATAAAACCGGCGGAATCCTTTGCTTTCCGACAAAGCTTTTTCATTTTTACAAAAGAGAGCTAAAATCAAAAACAAAAACATTCCCAGCACAAACAAATGGGTATGCATATATGCCAGCATAGTCTCTCCCGTATAGCCATTAAATTTGGTAAACTCTCTGTAAAACACACCTGCTAAAATAGCGAAAATAAAATACACCATCGAAGTATTTATCATTTTTTTCATTTTCACTTTTCCTTTCTCATTGCGTTAAAGCCAATTAAAACCGTCCATACGTAAGCACAGGTTTTGGGAATCATCAGCATTCCTATCATCGGGATGGTATCAGCCCACAATACCACTGGAATGTAAAATCCAAAGCTGAGTACAATGGTTAGCCACATATTCCGAAAGTCCTTATCCTGACTTTCCTTCGCACTTTTATAAAATAACACAATAATTACCAGTCCCAGCAGCGCAAAAGGAATGTTGCGGTAAATCCCCCAGGAAAGAGGTGCTGACGGACTCAGCCACTGATTCTGAGGGAAGAGACATAACACAATACGGGCCATATACTGCCAGTGTGATTCCATTTTGGTCTTTTACGTGATAGCGAATCCGCCACACATAATACAAAAGAATATAAAAAATCGTCATGGTAATGGATGTAATAAATTTCCCCGTTCCCAGCGCAGCAGTAAAGTTTTCCAATCCGGTTGTGCAAAGAGCAAATGCCCTGGGAACCAGATGAAATGCGTCTCCTGCTCCAAGAACTACCGCCATAATTCCAAACAAACGGTACTGTTTGTTTCCTTTACATCCTGCAATCATCATAATTCCGATTGTAATCACAGAAATCAAATATACTGCATCAAATAATGTTTCTACAACAGCCTGCATATCCTTTCCTCCTTGTTTTTCTACTGTGTTAAATGTAACCATTCTGCATACGTTAGTAAATAATCCTGGAAATCATTTCCACGATTCCGCTGCAGTCATAATTTTTCCGCAGCAGCGCCGAAATTGTCAGGGAAAACACGATTTCCACAAACTGTTCCGGCGTTAGCTTCTCGTTAAAAGCTTCTCTGCGAACCTTTTTATCTCTCATTAATACCTGATAAAGACCTTCCTGCATATGGCTCCATGACTGAGCCATCAGTTCTTGTCCTCCTGATTTATCTTCTTCTAAAAAGATCATTGGATGAGAATGAAAAAATCCAGGGTAGGTCTCTTCTCCCCTTTTCATACATTCAAACATCCATTGAACACATCCGGTAAAGCTGCTGTTCCCTTCTCCGGAGCCTGAAAAATGAAAAATATCCTGCCAGATACTTTCTACCGTTGCTCCAACCAGGTCTGATTTCGATGTGAAGTAATTATATATCGTCCCTATCGATACCTGACAGTCAGCTGCCACAGTTCTTTCGAACCATCTATGTTCTCAATAAACTGTGCTGCTCTCCTGTCTAATTTTCCTGCTGTATTCTGGTTAAAAATATATCATTTAATTCTATATACTCTTTGTCTTGAGGTATATCCTTTTTGTTTTTAAAAATCGTAATCACGTCAATATCTCCAATCCTATTTTAAAAAACTGTTCTTTCAAAGAACTTTCTTCACAAATACTTTTCATCTTACTATGTTCTATCTAGAAAATCTCCTAAATTTTCCCCAGCTCCCAAAATGCTACTGCACTGGCAGCCGCCACATTCAGGGAATCCACTCCATGGGCCATGGGAATCCGAACCGTGTAATCACAGGCTTCAATAGTTTCATCTGTCAGCCCTTCTCCTTCTGTTCCCAAAATAACTGCCAATTTTTCTGCCTGTTTCAGTTCCGGATCGTTAATGGATCGAGAATCGTCTTTTAAAGCCATGGCAGCCGTTTGAAAGCCCAGTTTTTTCAAAAGCTCCATCCCCTGCCTGGGCCAGGCTTCTGTCTTTTCATCAAAAAAGGTCCAGGGAATCTGAAACACCGTTCCCATGCTGACCCTGGCGGCTCTGCGGTACAGCGGATCGCTGCATCCTGGCGTTAATAATACAGCGTCCATATTTAATGCTGCGGCGGAACGGAAAATTGCTCCTACATTCGTAGGGTTCATTACGTTTTCCAGGATGGCTATCCGCTTTGCTCCGGCGCATAACTTCTCTACTCCTGGCAGTTTTTTACGTCTCATGGCACACAAAAGCCCTCTGGTCAGTTTAAAACCGGTCAGCCTTGTAAGCATATCAAATTCTGCTGTATAAACTGGAATGTTCCCACACCGTTCTGTCAGCTTACGGCCTTCTCCCTCTATCTCCTTGGTTTCTGCTAAAAAGGATATGGGCTCATATCCGCTGTTTAACGCCCGTTCAATCACATTGGGACTTTCTGCTATGAATATTCCCAGGTCCGGCTCATGGTAACGCAGAAGCTGAACTTCCGAAAGCCTGGCGTATACATCCAGTTCTGACGCATTAAAATCTGTAATTCTTATAATCTCTGCCATCTGTCGTCTCCCTGTCCTTATTCTGCCTGTAAAACCAGCTGCTCCAGCTTATTTTTACAGGCCTGGATTCTTGAAGCCATTTCTTTATCCATGATATCCAAACGGTTTAATACTCCTTCTATCTGCCGTTTCGTATCTGCCACCTGACTCTGGGAATTTTTAATCTGATTCATTACTGTCCAGTCTGTAAAGATGTTGTCAAAGAAATAATCTGCAAACCGTAAGAATCCGTCAATGCTTACCTGCAGATTGGCATAAATTTCAATATCTGCCAGCTCTGTTTTAAATCGCATCAAATCTGCCTGAAGGGCTTCTACCTGGCGCTGGGCCTGGTCCAGCTTGCTGTGCTTTGCCATATCCGACCAGATTCCTCCCCCTACTACGTCCCAGGTGGCCCAGCCTTCTGCACTGCTCAAGCTGGACAAAATTCCTTCCGTTGTCCGCAAAGCTCCCTGTCCAGCCCAGACAGCCTCCTTTACTTCCTTTCTCTGACTTTCCAGATATCCGATTTCTTCCTCTATCTTAAAAATTCCTTCTGCGCCCTGGCTGCCGGATGACTTGATTTCCTGACATTTATCTTCTAAGGTTTTCTGATAATTTCGTTCACACTGGCTTAACGGGGCTAATGCAGCCTGAATCCGGCTGATCTCTTCTTCCACTCTGTCCAGTTCTGCTTTGGCAGTATCAAATTTGACCCTGGCAGCATAGGCCTCCGCCCGTTCTTTATCCAGTTTATCCTCCTTTTTTCCAATCACTGCATAATAAAAGGCGGCAAGACTATGGCCCTCCAACTGATCCACATCCTTTTCCTCCCGACATTTTATCCGTTCCAACTCCTGAACTCTGGCGCTGATCTCTTTTTTCTGGTTCTGCAGTTCCCTGGATTTCGCCTCCAGACTTCTCTTTTTTACTATCTGTTCCTGAAGGCTTCTTAGCGTTTCATCATAATATCTCATGGCATTCTGTCCCCTTTTTTACAAACCGTTTTTCTAGTACTTATCTGTACCATAGCAGACAAAACATCACTCTGTCAACGAATTTTTTCCATACCAAAAACGGCGCAGCCAGAGCCGCGCCGTTTTGCAAAACAGGTTTCTATCAATTATATTTACAGCAATCCCAGTAAAGAAGGCAGTCCCAGAGACAGAGCCGGAATATAGGTTACTGCCAGCAGGATTAAAATTAATACTGCAAAGTAAGGAAGAAGGGTTTTGGTTACTTCTTCAATGCTGATCTTACTGATACCGCAGCCTACGAACAATACAGAACCTACCGGAGGGGTAATGTTGCCCAGACACATATTGAAAATCAGCATAACGCCAAACTGGATATTGGACATTCCAAGGCTTTCTGCAATGGGAAGGAAAATGGGGGTAAAAATCAGGATTGCATATCTTGGAACCGGATAAAGAGAAAGCCAAAAAGTTG
>CALHQJ010000010.1 GCA_938036545.1 uncultured Clostridium sp.
CAAGGATGTAACGGTACAGATTACCTATTATGATCCTGCAATTGAAGGAAATAATCAGATAGCAACAGGCTATGAGCATGTAACGGTAACGGAAGGGGCAGAGCCGGTTGTCTTGAAAGCAGCAGACCTTTCCAACATCACAGTAGATGGCGTTGAATACAGGGTGTCAGTTTCCAATCCAGACAATAAGGATCTTACGGTAGAATACCGTGAGAACGTAAACGAATACCGCTGGGCAGTAGCAGTAGAAAAGGTTCCGGTAGCAGCCAGCAAGGATGTAACCGTTCGCATTCAGTACTTAGATGGAACTAATGTGATTGCTGAACGTTACGAGCATGTAACGGTAACGGAAGGAGCAGATCCGGTTGTTCTGAAAGCTTCTGAACTGAGCAATGTTACCGTAGACGGTGTTGAATATAAAGTAACAGCAAACACTTCCGATTTCTCTGTTGAATATAATGCTCAGGATGAGTTTATCTGGGAAGTTCTGGCAGAAAAAATAGAGACAGATCCCGAAGAAAAAGAGACTCTTGCAACGTTAAAGGTTACCTACAAGGATGGAGAAACAGTAGTTGGCGAAGATGAGCTTTCTGCAATGGGAATTGACGGCAAAGACCATACCTTTACCGCAGACGCATTAACCATTCCAGAAGGTTACGAGCTTGTTGCCAATTTTGCAGATGTAACTGTAAAATATGGTGAGACTGTTTCTGTTGAAGTTGCAGTAAAGGCAATTTCCGAACCAGAGGTTCCGGTAGAGATGGCAAATGCAACTTTACATATTTCTTACACCTATAATGGCAGAGAGAAATCCACTCAGGATATTACCGCAGTTGGCAAGAAGGGCGATTCCCATACTTTTACTGCTGAAAATGTAACCTTACAGGTTCCAAACGGATACAGATTAAACAAAAAGTTTGCAGATGTAACCGTTGTATTTGGAGAAACCAAGAACATTGAACTGGCTGTTTCCTATGCAAGCAGCGGAAGCTCTTCCGGCGGCGGTTCCGGCAGCGGCGGCAGCGGAAGTATTTCTTCCTCTTCTTCTAAGCAGTTAGAAAACGGACGCTGGGTTCAGGATTCCATTGGCTGGTGGTATTCCTTTAACAATGGCACCTATGCAAAGAGCGGCTGGTATTCCTTAAAGTGGGAAAACAAGACAGACTGGTACTACTTTAATGATGCTGGTTATCTGATTTCCGGCTGGTTTGAAGATAAGGGATTGAAATATTATCTCCATGACCTGCATGATGGTACTTTCGGAAGAATGTACACCGGATGGAATAAGATTGGCGAGCAGTGGTACTACTTCAATGACACAACAGAAGGAGTACTTGGCGCATTAAAGCCAGACGCACAGGTTCCGGAAGAACTGTTAAACAAGTAATGATAAGCCCTTCTATCAAGTAGAAATAGGGTGACTGACAGGAGTTGTTTGGTAGATTTACCGAATAACTCCTGTTTTCGTATATCAGGAATCGTTGATGAGGGATTTTTTTCGTTTCTGTTGGCGGCCTCGAAGGATGGGTGGTATACAATCTTCGGTCAGGCCAAGCATTTCTATCATACGCTCGTGTTCCCGTCCGTTTTCCATAACGTAGATTCTGGTAGTTTCAATACGGGAATGCCCCAGGACATCAGCCAGCTTGGCAAGGTCTTTTCCGGTATTGTAAAAGGTTTTGGCGAACAGATGCCGAAGGTTATGAGGAAATACTTTTTTACAGTCTATACCGGCGCGTTTACACAGCCTTTTCATAGAACGCCAGATATTACTGCGGTTTAGTACTGTGCCGTTTCTGGTTAGAAAAACGGGGCCAGATGAAATATGATGTTTTTTCATATATTTTTTCAGCAGGGACTGCAGCTTAGTAGGAATAAAAATAATCCTTTTTTTGTTTTTGCAGTCTACAAAGGCTTTTCCGTGAAAAATCGCTTCTGCAGTAATAAAGGGAAGCTCGGATATGCGGATTCCAGTAGAGCAAATGGTTTCCATGACTAATTTTAACCGCTCATCTCCGCATTTGCCGGCTTCTTGCAGAAGCTGCATGTATTCACAGCGGGAAATGTCGCGTTCTGTTTCCCGATAAAGCTGCTTTTGCTGCCGAACGGGTTTTACTCTCAGATGTTCCCAGCCTTTAAAACGAAAATAGCTATTTAAAGCAGCCAGCATGGAATTGACAGAAGATACAGCATACAGGCTGACTAAATACTGCTTCCATTCTAAAATCTGAATTCTGTTAATTGATTGATTGTGATTCCAACGGCAAAATGCCAGAATATCCCGAATATATTTTTCAATGGTTGCAGTGCTTTTTTCATTCTCAAGCATATTGTTTCGGTAAGATTCTAAATCTTCTGCAGTAATTTCATATTCTATATCGTCCATAGTCCTTGTTTCCTCCCGTATCTGCCGATATTTTCCTGAATCGTTTCTTTCCGTTATTTTATCATAGAATATCTTGTGCGGCTTTAAACATTTGCATAAATGGGGCGCTTTTTGCATACACTTTTTTAGGCTCAAGGTGTCAGAAAATTTTGTGAAAGAAAGGCGGGCAGGCATTATGGAATTAAAAAAACAGCAGATACATATGAACCGTTGGAAGGGAAACGTTACTACGCAGGTAACTCTGGATGATGATTTTATTGTGCCGGATACCATGGACGACATGGCCCAGGTGCTTTTGGACAATGGGGAAATCCAGATAGAATCTGTAAAAAATCAGGGAGAAAAGGTTCTCGTAAAAGGGAAACTGGATTTTCAGGTACTTTACCGCCGCGCAGAAGGAGGTCTTCAGACTCTGGGAGGAACCATTCCTTTTGAAGAAGGAATTAATGTTCCCGGGCTGGAGGAACGGGATGATGTGACCTTGAGTACGGAACTGGAGGATTTAAGCACAGGAATGGTAAATTCCCGTAAACTGGGAGTGAAAGCGATTATAACCCTGGAAGTCCGAGTAGAGAGCCTGTACCAGGCTGAGGCGGCAGAAGACGCCGGAGAAGGGGGGCAGCCCGGAACCATGGACAATGTTCTTCTGCAGCACAGAGCCATTGATATTGCCGCAATTGGGGTCCGTCATAAGGATACATTCCGGATTAAAGAGCAGCTGTCCCTGTCGGGCAGTAAACCGAATATTGACCAGCTTTTGTGGAAGGAAATGCGCTTGTGCGGCGTTTCAGCCCGTCCGGCAGGCGGCAGGATGCTGATAGACGGCAATCTGGAAGTGTTTGTTATCTATTCTGGAGAAGGAGAGGAAACTCCGGTTCAATGGTGGGAAGAGACCATTCCATTTTCAGGAGAAATTGAGCTGGCAGGAGCAGATGAAGAGATGATACCCGTGGTGTCTATGGAGCTTGCCCATAAGAATGTGGAAGCCCGTCCGGACTATGACGGGGAAATGAGGGAGTTGGATGTAGAGGCCGTCCTGGAGCTGGATATGAAGCTGTATGAGGAACAGCAGATACAGATATTAAGCGATCTCTATGCAACGGACAGGGAATTGACGCCTATTACAAAGGAGGCCTGTTTTGAACAGATTCTTACGAAAAACGGATGTAAATGCCGAGTGGCAGAGAAAGTTTCCATGGATCAAAACCAGCGGATTCTTCAAATTTGCCACAGCGGAGGTGCCGTAAAAGTAGATGATATTTCAGTAGGAGAAGATCTGTTGATTATCGACGGAGCTGTGGAGGTTTCCCTGCTTTATCTGACCAGTGATGATTCTGCGCCTGTCCAGTCAGCTGTCCGCATGGTTCCATTTCATTGTGAAGCAGAAGCGGCAGGAATTAGTGAAGACAGCGTTTATCAGGTGACGCCCAGCCTGGAGCAGCTTACGGCAGTTATGGCAGGAGGAGACAGCGTTGAGATAAAAGCCGTGGCGTCTCTGGAGGTACTGGTGCTTCAGCCGGTATGCGAAGCCGTGATTACGGATGTAACCGAGCAGCCCCTGGATGTAAAGAAGCTTCAGGAGATGCCTGGAATTGTGGGATATATTGTACAGCCAGGGGACAGCTTGTGGAAAATCGCAAAAAAATTCCATATTACTGTGGAAAGCATTATGACGATGAATGAGTTAAGCAACGACGAAATCCGGCCTGGAGATCGGTTGATTTTAGTAAAAGAAGTAGCATAGGGATATTTTTCTGAAAATTGGAGATACCCATATTGTAGAAGAAAACAATCTGGAGGCGGGCTGAAACGTGGGGCTGAACGGTTACAAGATCCTTCACGTTTGGCTGCGCCGTATTTGACAAGGAGGATTTACCATGAAATCAAAAGGAGAGCCAATATTTTTGGTAGGAGAACATGGACAGGCAGTCATTGAGGTAATCGGAGGTCCCCATCAGGAAAATTTTAAATGCTGTGACCAGCCTATGGGATTATTGCTGGCTAACGAGACAGATGGGGCAAAGGAGAAGCATGTGCCTCAGGTTACAATAGACGGAAACAGGGTTTGTGTAAAGGTAGGGGAGAATCCCCATCCAATGAGCAGTGAACACAGAATCCAGTGGATTTATCTTCAGACGGAACAGGGATGCCAGAGAAGGATGCTGGAACCAGATCAACCGGCAGAAGCCCAATTTCTGGTAGCTGAGAATGATAAGCCGGTGGCGGTCTATTCTTACTGTAACCTTCATGGCTTTTGGAAAACCGGATTGGAGTAGACATACACCTTTTTGGCGTTGTGTGATATAATAAAGTATAAACACCCTGCGCATCCGGCTGGTGCTTTATTATAGATACAGGGAAACCTGGGCGGTAATCATGCAGTTGCAAAGCATTCATTACCGTTTACATAGCAAAGAGGCAAATAAGATGAATTACACATATATTCTCCAGTGTGCAGACGGCACTCTTTACTGCGGTTGGACAAACTGTCTGGAAAAGAGGCTGAAAGCCCACAATGAGGGACGGGGAGCCAAATATACAAAGAGCCGCAGACCCGTGGTGCTGGCCTATTATGAAGAGTTTGAAACAAAGTCAGAGGCCATGCGTCGGGAAGCGGCTATTAAAAAGTTAAAAAGAGAGCAGAAAGAAGCTTTGCTCAAGCGACAAACTGGTACATCATAATATAATGACATAAACTGCCTCCCATGACAAATAAATGGAAGATTTCATGGGAGCCGAAATATTTGTGCCGGGAATTAAAAATCGGCAGCTTTAAGGCATAAATGACACCGCCTATGGTGTAAATAATGCCGCCGGCCAGAAGCCAGCCAAAGGCGGCCGGAGGAAGCGCCTGGACAATCCTGGTAAAGGCCAGAACGCATACCCAGCCCATGGCAATATATAAAATGGAAGAAAACCATTTGGGGCAGGTAATCCAGCAGGCTTTAATAATAATACCGGCAATGGCAATGGTCCAAACCAGTCCCAGCAGGAACCAGCCGACTTTGTCTCCAAGCACAATCATGCATACAGGCGTGTAGGTTCCGGCGATCAGAATAAAAATCATCATATGATCCAGCTTACGCAGCATCTGGTTGATTTTTGGGGAAATATCCAGGGTATGATAGGTGGTGCTGGCAGCATATAATAAAATCATGCTGACAATAAAGACAGCCAGGGCAGTTACGCGAAACTGTCCGGAATCTCTGGCAGCTTTTATCAGAAGTGGGCCTGCTGCCAGGATTGCCAGAGCCATGGCGATAAAATGTGTGATGGCACTTCCAGGGTCTTTTATCTTTAAAATGTTGGATTTGATGGTTTCCCGTGACATATGATTACCTCCTGAATGTGATAACTGCTACAAGTAGTATTGAAAACTACATAATAACATATTACATACTATACACTTTTTTTGAAAAAATGCAAGAGGTTTAAAAAATAATAATTCGGGACGGCGGGAAATCTCCGATGCTTCTTGACTGGCAAAGCCGGACAAGAAGATACCCGTCCTGAACAGCTATAATAAAAAAACAATTCAGAAAGGCGGAATACAAAAGATGCTTAAGATTTTATATGAAGATCAGGATGTGATTGTGCCGGTTAAGGCGGCAGGATTGGAATCCCAGTCTACCCACAGCTTTGAGCCGGATATGGTTAGTGAAATCCGGAAACATATTGCAAAGTTATCCACAAAATCATCCACAAGTTCGGTAGTGCCATATGTGGGAGTTATCCACAGATTGGATAAGCCAGTAGGTGGAGTTATGGTTTATGCCAAAAATCAAAAGGCGGCAGCAGCCTTGTCGAAACAGGTACAGGAGGGAAAGCTGAAGAAAACCTATTGTGCAGAAATTTGTGGAAAACCTGTGGATAATGTGGGGAAATATGTGGATTTTTTGCGGAAAGAGGCAGGAAGCAATTATTCACAAATTGTTGATAAGTCTGTGGATGGAAGTAAAAAAGCAGAACTTTCTTATGAGATTTTGAGGACAAAGATAATAGATGGACAGGAAGTGTCTCTGGTAAAAATTCATTTAATAACCGGCCGCCATCACCAGATCCGAGTCCAGTTTGCCGGACATGGCTTTCCGCTTTTGGGAGACGCTAAATATGGAAAAAGCAGCAGACGGCAGCCACTGGCATTGTGGGCTATGGAACTGACATTTGTTCACCCTGTTACAGGAGAAGAACTGAGTTTTTCTGCACAGCCGGAAGGTTCGGCTTTTAAGGCATTTTTTTAAATGAATAATCCGTGGAATATTGTTTATAATAGACTTTGTACAAAGGAAGTACAAATCAGAAACAGGTGAGTCCATGGAGAAGCCGAAGGAGAAACTGAAGAAAATTTTTATTATAATAGGAATTACAGGGGCTGTATATGCAGGATTTCAATATCTGCTGCCCCTGATAGTTCCTTTTTTTGCCGCCTATGTAACAGCAGCTTTGCTGGAGCCGTCTGCAAAATGGATTCAGGAAAAACTTTCGGTTACATGGAAAGCAAAAACCATTTACATTCCAATTGAAATTATTGGAGGAGGGGAACTGATTGCCGCTCTGGGGCTTTTGGGGGCAGGCATTTACTTTGGAGGCTGCAGGCTGGCAGCTCAGCTTCAGTTGTTTCTTTATGCCTTGCCGGAGTTTACCAGAAAGTTTGATAATTGGCTGACCGGATGCTGCCAGTCAGCGGAACAGCTTTTGAATTTGAAATCCGGTTATATGGTTTGCCTGGTACAGGATATGCTGAGGGATTTAGGAGCGTCTGTAAAGACAGCGGCCATGCCGTATTTAATGGTAAGCTCGGTTTCGGTTGTCCAGTGGATTGCCGGAGGCCTGGTGATTTTCTTTGTGCTGTTTCTGGCAACCGTTTTAACACTGGGAAAATTAGAGTCTATTCGGGAACTGGAAAAAAAGTCTTTATTTCGAGAAGAATTTCGGATTATTCACGAAAAAATGCATTTGTTTGGAAAAACATATGTAAGAGTCCAGGCCATAATCCTGCTGCTTACCACCGGCATTTGCATTACAGGGCTGTTTCTGCTTAAAAATCCGTATTATATGCTGCTGGGAACCGGCATTGGCCTGCTGGATGCCCTGCCTCTGTTTGGAACAGGGACGGCGCTGATTCCCTGGGCCATTATAGAATTGATTGCAGGGAAAAGCGGACAGGCAGCAGCTTTAACTGGAATATACGGAATATGCTACGTCCTGCGCCAGGTGCTGGAAACCAGAATGATGGCAAAGGAAACCGGCTTATCTGCCCTGGAAACGCTGGCAGCCCTTTATATTGGCCTGAGGCTTTTCGGAATATGGGGCGTTTTGCTGGGGCCTGCTGCATTGATGCTTATTAAAACTTTTTTGGAAATTATTGCAGATCCGGCAGAAAAAATATAAGTTTTCCTTGCAGAACCTGGTATTGAGTGGTAACATTAGCAAATATACTTGGTATTGACAGTTACATGGTATATAGTAACAGTTCAGCCATGTATCTTCTTGTACGCTTACAGCGTGCAAGAAGCGTCGGGCGTCTGCCCTATGAAGATTCAGGTAGGAAAATTCTTATGAAAGCAAGCTTTCAACGCTTTTTTCTGTCTGAATCTCCGCATGGCTGAACTGTTACGGTATATAAGGCTAATGGCAGGAGGACCGGAGGATGGCTTTGATTTTACCGGAAGGATATGATCCCCGTCTAACAGTGCGGGAGACCCAGGAAGCGATTAAATACATCCGTGACACATTCCAGAAGGAATTTGGCAGGGAGATGAATTTAGAGAGAATTTCTGCGCCGTTGTTTGTAAAGAAAAGTTCTGGTTTGAACGATAATCTGAGTGGAAAAGAAAGACCAGTTCAGTTTGATTTGCTGGGAGAACCGGATGAGACCGTGGAAGTTGTGCAGTCTCTGGCAAAGTGGAAGAGAATGGCGCTGAAGCGCTATGGATTCCAGCCAGGAGAGGGATTGTATACCAATATGAATGCAATCCGGAGAGATGAAGAGCTGGATAATCTTCATTCCTGTTATGTGGATCAGTGGGATTGGGAAAAAGTAATCACAAAAGAAGAGAGAAATCTGGATACCTTAAAGGATACGGTAAAAACCATTTTTAAGGTTATTAAGCATATGGAGCATGAGGTGTGGTATAAATATCCTCAGGCAGTTAAAAAACTGCCGGAAGACATTACATTTGTTACGACACAGGAATTAGAAGACCGCTATCCGGATAAGACGCCTAAGGAGAGAGAAAATCTGATTACTCAGGAATATGGATGCGTATTTTTAATGAAAATCGGCGATAAGTTGGCCAGCGGAAAACCTCACGACGGACGTGCGCCGGACTATGATGACTGGCAGTTAAACGGCGATATTTTATTCTGGTTTGAGACTCTGGGATGCGCTCTGGAGATTTCCAGTATGGGTATCCGTGTAGATGAAAAGAGTTTAGATGAGCAGCTTTCCAAAGCTGGATGTGATGAGAGAAGAACCCTTCCCTATCACAAAATGCTGTTAGAGGGACAGCTTCCGTATACCATTGGAGGAGGTATCGGCCAGTCCAGGCTGTGCATGCTGCTGCTGGACAGAGCCCATGTAGGAGAGGTCCAGGCAAGCCTTTGGCCAGATGATATGCGGGCAGTCTGTGAAGAACATAAAATCATTTTATTATAAGGGTCAGGCGTTGAGAATATAAGGGTATCGCTCAATCATTTAAGTTAGGTGATTGAGCGATACCTTTGCTCTGTATCCTTAATTCTTGTGTTTTCTCTTTGGCAAATTGGAAGCTAGTGTTTCATCTACATCATTGTGTTTTCCTCTTCTGTCATAGATATATACGGATTATGCACAGTTCTTTTTATTTCAAATGGAAATCCGTTGTATGCAACAGCCTGCGTCAAAAACATTCTTATTGCAGATATACTTTTCAAGATTTAGCAACGAAAAATTCAATGTTCCACTAAAATCACTTCTCATTCGTCTCCTGAAGCTCGAAAATCCCCTCTGGCAGAAATGGCGCCAGTTTTTCTAAAGAAGTATTGACGATCAGTTCTTCCGGAAAATCCAGTTCTGCTAACAGTTCATGGGCAAAACCATGGTTTCCTGCGTCAAAACAGATATGGGCGTCACTGTTGATAATGATATGGGTTTTATATTTGCGGCAGGCTTCTAACAGCGTTTGGTAGTTTTCACGGGCATTCAGGCGGAAGCCTTTGGGGTTTAGGGAGGAATTGTTGACCTCTAACAGTTTGTGGTGCTCGGCTGCAGCTGCTGCCAGAGTGTCGCAGTCTATGGGGAAACGTCCGTCATCCGGATGTCCGATAATCTGAATATAGGGATTCTTTAAAGCACCCAGATAGGCAGACGTATTTTCGGAAATGGTTTTGCCGGAGTAGCAGGGGGGATGGATGCTGGCAATGCCATAATCCAGTCTGGACAGAACATGCTCCGGCAGATCTACCGTTCCGGCAGAGTCCAGGATATTCAGTTCGGCTCCCATAATAATCTGGATGCCATAAAGCTTTCTGGGGATAACTTTAAAATTTTGAAAATAAAGGTGGCCCATAGTTCCGGGCATAGCGGGAGCATGATCGGCGCAGCCGTAGAGCTTTAGTCCGTTGTCGGCAGCGGATCGGATCATTTCCATAAGCGTGCTGTATGCGTGGCCGCTGGCTAAAGTATGTGTATGCAGATCAATAATATCAACCATGAAATTATCCTTTCATAAATAAGTGTTATAAAGATTATATCATATTTTATCCGGTTCTTTTTATTAAATTTTTGTGAAACCTATGGCAAAAACAGGGCTTTTGTGTTTAAATAGTAGAAGGGAAAATGGGGACTTTCCCAATGATTGGAGATTGATAGAAAAGCGAGGTATGGAACAATGGGAAATATGGAAACCATGGAGGACTATGCAGCTGAACTGGAAGCGTCTTTCTGCAAGGTAAATGAGGGAGATATTTTAACGGGCACAGTAATCGGCGTAGACGAGGACAGAGTTGTGCTGGATTTAAAATATTACGCAGAAGGAATTATTACAAAAGACAATTTAAGCAGTGATCCGGATTTCAATATAAAAGAATCTATCCATGTAGGAGATGAGATTAGCGCTACAGTCATTAAAACAGATGACGGAGAAGGCAATATTCTTCTGTCAAAAAAAGAAGCCAACGATATTCTGGCATGGGATAAGCTGAAACAAATGCTGGAAGAGCGTACCGTTGTTACGGTTAAAATCAGTGAGATTGTAAAGGGCGGCGCAGTTGCTTATCTGGAAGGCATCAGGGCGTTTATTCCGGCTTCTAAACTGGCTGCCGAATATGTAGAAGATTTGGAAGAATGGAATGGAAAATCCATAGAGGTTACGGTAATTACCGCAGATGAGGATGAAAAGCGTCTTGTCCTGTCCGGCAGGGAAGTTGCAAGAGAAAAACTGGCGGCTGAAACCAGAAAAAAGGTATCAAAATGCCAGGTTGGAGAGGTTGTTTCCGGCACAGTTGAGACTTTGAAGGATTACGGCGCATTTGTTACACTGGAAAACGGATTAACAGGACTTCTGCACATTTCCCAGATCAGCAGCCAGAGAATTAAGCATCCTGGAGTTGTTTTAAAGGAAGGACAGGAGGTAAAGGTTAAGATTATTGGCTTAAATGACGGAAAGATCAGCCTGAGCCTGAAGGCGGTTGAACCGGAAGATGAGCCAGAGGAAGTATTTGATTACAAGGAAACCGGCAGCGCTTCTACTGGACTTGGGGCGCTGTTAAAGGGATTAAAGTTGTAAGGATTTGCAGAAGTAAGCGAGGTGGGGGATAATGACGACAGGTCAGCGCAGACAGGAACCGGTTGATCAGTGGAGAGAGACCATGTTCCTCTATGGTGCCGCCCTAAAGCAGATTAATGCCAAGATTGAGATTATGAATGATGAGTTTACGGAACGGTATGATTACAGCCCGATTGAACACATCAAGTCCCGTCTCAAAACTCCGGACAGCATTGTACGAAAGCTGAAGGGAGACGGCTATGAGGTTACAATTGAAAATATGCGGGATAAATTAAGCGATATAGCCGGAATCCGCATTATCTGTTCATTTATGTCAGACATCTACCAGATTGCAGATATGATTGCAAAGCAGGCAGATGTGACAGTTCTTTACGTAAAGGATTATATTAAAAAACCAAAACCCAATGGTTATAAAAGTTACCACATGGTTGTTACCATTCCGGTATATTTAACGGAAGGTCCGGTTGAAACCAAGGTGGAGATTCAGATCCGTACCGTTGCTATGGATTTCTGGGCCAGCCTGGAACACAAGATTGCTTACAAGCTGGAAGGCAATCCGCCGGTAAAGCTTCTTCAGGAACTGAAGGCCTGCGCAGATATGGTGGATATTTTAGACGCTAAAATGTTTTCTCTCAATGAAGCCATTTCGGAAATCGCCAAGGCTCAGCAGGAAGGGACGGATAAGGAATAACAGACGTTTAAGGAGACACGAGATGAAGGCAGTAGTACAGCGGGTAACACGGGCTGCAGTAACAGTAGACGGCCAGGTTGCCGGCCAGATTGGAAAAGGATATTTAATCCTGCTGGGAGTGTCCAATGAGGACACGGAGGAGCTTACTAAAAAGATGGCAGATAAAATCTGCCGCCTGAGGATTTTTGAAGACGAAAACGGCAAGACCAACCTGTCATTAGCAGATGTGGAAGGAGAAATTCTGGTGGTAAGCCAGTTTACCCTTTATGCAGACTGCAAAAAGGGTAACCGCCCCAGCTTTGTAAAGGCAGGAGCGCCGGATCATGCAAACATGCTTTACGAGTATTTTATGGAATGCTGCAAAGAACATGCAGATAAGGTAGAGCATGGCATATTCGGAGCAGATATGAAAATTGACTTGGTAAATGACGGCCCCTTTACGCTGGCTTTGGACAGCAGGGAGTTGTTTTAATACTGAAAGCAGATAAAATGGAGGAAAAGACAATGTCAAAAAAGACAAAGGGCCAGGAGCTGGCTGAAAAACTGGTTTGGAAAGCTCCGAATATTGCAAAGGATGCACCAAAGCAGATTGCAAAAGCAGAGAAATTCTGTGAGGGCTATAAGAAGTTTTTAAATGAAGGAAAGACAGAACGGGAGTGCGTAGCAGCATTGACTGCCCGTCTGGTAAAAGCAGGTTACAAGCCTTATGACGTGAACGCTTCCTACAAGCCAGGCGACAAGGTGTATTATGTAAATCGCAAAAAATCATTAATTGCTACCACCTTTGGAGCAAAGGGGCTGGAGTATGGCGTGCGTTTAAACGGTGCTCATATCGACTCTCCAAGACTGGATTTAAAACCAAATCCATTATATGAAAAAGATGATATTGCCCTGTTTAAGACCCACTATTACGGCGGAATCCGCAAATATCAGTGGACTACCATTCCTTTGGCCATGCACGGCGTTGTAGTAAAGAAAGACGGAGAAGTTGTAGATGTTAAAATCGGTGAAGATGAAAACGATCCGGTATTCTGCATTACGGATTTACTGCCTCATCTGTCAGCAAAGCAGAATGAAAGAAAGCTTTCAGACGGTATCCGCGGGGAGGAACTGAACATTGTAGTAGGTTCTGTACCTTATCAGGATGATGAAGTAAAAGAGCCGGTAAAACTGATGGCTTTAAAGCTGCTGAATGACAAATATGGCATCACAGAAGCTGATTTTTATCGGGCAGAGATTGAAATGGTTCCTGCAGTTAAGGCAACTGACGTAGGACTGGACAGAAGCCTGGTAGGCGCTTACGGACAGGATGACAGAGTATGCGCTTATACGGCTCTTATGGCTGAAATAGATACCGATATGCCGGAACATACCACCGTGACATTCTTTGCAGATAAGGAAGAAATCGGTTCGGAAGGAAATACGGGATTAAATTCCGACTTCCTGCTTCACTATCTGGAAGACCTGGCAGAACAGGCCGGAGTTAATATCCGTACCCTGCTTCGCAATTCTATGTGCTTGTCTTCCGACGTAAATGCAGCATTTGATCCTACCTTCCCACAGGTATATGAACCGTTAAACTCCAGCTATATTAACAAGGGCTGTGTTTTAACAAAATATACAGGAGCAAGAGGAAAATCCGGCTCTAATGACGCCAGCGCAGAGACCATGGCAGAGGTAATCCGCATTATGGAAAAAGAAGGCGTTTACTGGCAGGCAGGCGAACTGGGAGCAGTGGACGAAGGCGGCGGCGGAACTATCGCCAAATTAGTAGCCCATATGGATATTGATACCGTAGACTTGGGAGTGCCGGTACTTTCCATGCATGCGCCGTTTGAACTTACTTCCAAACTGGACGTATACAACACCTACAAAGCATTTAAAGCGTTTAACAAATAGAAATCATTTTAAGGCCTTTCTTTTCGGAAAACTGTATGCTATACTACAAAAATCGGTCTGAGGGAAAGGCCTTGCCGATAAAAAGGATAAGTTAGTGAGGAGAATTATGAGAAAGACAAAAAAATTACTGGTATGCGGCGCAGCAGCCATGATGGTGCTGGCCGGATGTTCAAGCAACGATACTGCTGCTACTTCTGCACAGGAGACAACAACGGCAGCAGCAAGCGAATCAGGCAGCGCTGAAAGCAGTGAGGCAGAGACAACTGCTGCAGAGGAGGAAGTTCCGGCAGGTACGGTAGAACTTGGCGAGTATGTTGGAATCGAATACACCCCAATGGATACTGCCGTTACCGAGGAAGACGTAGAGGAAGTGATCCAGTATGCGCTGGATTCCAATCCAAATATGGTAGAAGTTGACCGTGCGGCAGCAGAAGGCGATACGGTTAATATCGACTATGTAGGCAAAAAAGACGGAGTCGCATTTGACGGAGGCACTGCGGAAGGAAGCGATCTGGAACTGGGTTCCAATACCTTTATTGATGGCTTTGAAGAAGGTCTGGTTGGAACCAAAAAGGGAGATCAGGTAACCTTAAACCTGACATTCCCAGATGATTATAAGAATGAGGAATTACAGGGCCAGGACGTTACCTTTGACGTTACGGTAAATGCTGTAAAAGAAAAACAGGACGCCGTATTAAATGACGAATTTGTAAAGGGACTGGAACTGGAATCCGGTGTTTCTACCGTAGACGAGTATAAGGACAGCATTCGCGCCGAACTTCAAAAGAGCAATGAAGACATGGCAAAGATGCAGATGGAAAACGACGTACTGGAAGCAGTCATTGCCAACTGCAAGTTCAGCGATATTGATGCCCGTGTAGAAAAGGATTTCAACGAACAGTGGGAGCAGATGAACAACATGGTTGTAATGTATGGCATGGATATGGAGTTCTATGCTGCTATGAACGGCGCAGCCAGTGTAGACGATTTCAAGGAAATGTTTAAGGAACAGGTAAGCAATACAGTAAAGCTGGATCTGGTATTTAAGGCAATTGCTGAAAAAGAAGGCCTGACTTTAGAAGAGGCAGATTATGATAAACTGGCAGAGATGCAGGGAGTAGAGGATATCAGCACTCTGGTTGAGCAGGCTGGCCAGGAAATGGTGGATGAAGCAGCTCTCCAGATCAAAGTATTAGACTTCCTGACTTCCAAGGCAGTAGCAAAATAATAATCAAAAGAAAATGGAGGATGTACCATGCAGCTCTTGAAAGACAGAATACAGAAGGACGGCATTGTCCGTGAAGGCGGCGTTCTGAAAGTAGACAGCTTTTTAAATCATCAGATGGATATTGAGCTGTTTGAGGAAATTGGAAAAGAGTTCCGCAGACGTTTTGCAGAAGATGAGATTAATAAGATTTTGACGATAGAGGCCTCAGGAATTGGAATTGCCTGTATAGTAGCCCAGTATTTTCATGTGCCTGTAGTATTTGCAAAAAAGACCAAGACCAAGAATATTGCAGGAGATGTCTATACATCCAGAGTAGAATCCTTTACCCATGGAAGAGTGTACGACATTATCGTGTCCAAAGACTTTTTAGGGCCGGAAGATAAGGTGCTTCTGATTGACGACTTCCTGGCTAACGGAAAAGCGTTAGAGGGACTGGCCCAGCTGGTGCAGGATGCAGGCGCTGAGCTGGTAGGAGCTGGAATCGTGATTGAAAAAGGCTTCCAGAGAGGCGGAGACGCTATTCGTGAAAAGGGAATCCATCTGGAATCGCTGGCAATTGTAGAGAGCATGGATGCAACGACAGGGGAAATTACTTTCCGTGAAGATTAAACAATGGGGCTGCAATGGGGAACACATCAGAAAAACCGGAGCAGCCCTGTTTGATCCCCATAAGAGGAGAATAGCAGGATATGAGCAAAAAGGCATTATTTTTTGATATTGATGGCACGCTGTTAAGTGAAACAACCAGACAGATTCCGGAAAGCGCAAAGGAAGCATTAAAAGAAGCCCGAAGAAACGGTCATGTGGTATTTATTAATTCCGGCCGCAGTTACGTTTTGGTGGAACCATTGTTAAATGAAGTGGAGACAGACGGGGCGCTGTGCGGATGCGGAACCTGTATCGTGATTGACAGAAAAGAGGTATATGCCTGCCATGTACCCTATGAGACAGGGATAAAGCTTCGCAAAGTGATTAAGGAATTTGGAGTCGAGGCAGTGCTGGAAGGCTCCCAGGGATGTTATTTTAATGAAAAGCCATACCATACTCCATGGATGGAACGGCTTCGTCTGAATGTCAATCAGGAGATGGGAGGCCCGTCTCACTGCCTTGAGGATACAGATTATGAATTTGATAAATTCTGTATGACAGCAGATGATAAGGTTGATTTGGAAGGATTTTTCAAGGTAATTGAAGAAGACTTTACCATTATCAACAGAGGCGGTTTTTACGAATGCGTACTGAAAGGACATTCCAAAGCCACAGCGATTCAGTGGGTGTTGGATTACTACGGCATTCCGCTAAAGGACGCCTATGTGTTCGGAGACAGCATGAACGATCTTTCTATGTTCGAGTTTGCAGAAAATGCCGTGCTGATGGGAAAACATGACAAAGGACTGGAGCCTTATGCCACCTTTACCACAAAGACGGTAGAAGAAGACGGAATTGCCTGGGCAATGAAGGAACTGGGAATTATTTAACATCATAAGAGGCCTATATGAAAAAATTTAGGAAAAACCATCTGGGGGCAGCGCTTTCTGTGCTGCTTCTGTTTTTTACAATCTGTTTTGTAATAGGAGTAATCTGCAGGGAGCAGAGAAAACTATCAGACAGAAAACCACAGCAGTCTCAGGAAGCGTCCTGGGAATCTTCAAATGCGGAAACAGGTGTTACAGAGACAGATACGTCGGAAACAGATGCATCGGAAACCGACGCTTCAGAAACGGAAAGCCAGAATCCATCGGTTTCAGAATCCCTGGATTTGGAAATGGAAAGCCTGGAATCCCAATCACCATTGGAAGAAGAGCCGCTGCCCTATAAACCGCCCTGCCTGGCTATTGTTTCCGATCTCCACTATCAGAGCCGGACAATTACGGATTTTGGAAAAGCATATCGGGATTTTCTTGCTTCCAGCGATGGGAAACTGGTAGATTACCTGCCGGAAATTTTAGATGCATGTGCTGAGGAAATTGCCGGTATGGGTGCAGATGCGCTGATTCTCACCGGAGACATTACCATGAATGGAGAGCGGGAAAATCATCTGGAATTAGCGGAAAAGCTGGCAGAGATTCAGAAAGCAGGAGTTCCGGTACTGGTGATTCCTGGAAATCACGATATTAACAATCCTCATGCATCCTACTATTTTGGAGATGCCAGAACTCAGGGACAGCCGGTTACGCCAGAAGAATTTTATGAGATTTACCATAGCTTCGGATACGATCAGGCCAGAAGCCGAGATAAGGCGTCCCTCAGCTACGTATATGAGCTGGATGAGCGGTACTGGCTTATGATGTTGGATACCTGCCAGTATGAACCGGTGAATCTGGTAGGCGGCCGGCTGAAGGAAGAGACTCTTTTGTGGATGGACAGGGAACTGGAGGCAGCTGAGAAAGCGGGAGTTACCGTCATTCCGGCAGGCCACCACAACCTGCTTCCCCAAAGCAGTTTGTATACCACAGACTGCGCCATGGACAATTATGAGGACGTGACAGCGCTGCTGGAAAAGTGGAAGCTGCCTGTCTATGTCAGTGGACATCTTCATGTTCAGAGATTGAAAAAACATGACGGACGGCAGTTATCAGAAGAACGCCTTGGGCCAGGCCCCAGACTGGCAGCAAAGCGGAAGGCCGAACAGGAAGAAGAACCTTACGGCATTTATGAAATCGTCAGCGATTCGGTCAGCATTGCTCCTTGCCAGTATGGAGTAATGCGATGGGACGAAGAGGGAAACATGACCTACCAGACCAGATTGACAGACGTATCAGGCTGGGCGGAAAAGCATCATAGTTCTGATGAAAAATTAGCCGATTTTGAAGCGTATTCTCATCAGTACGTGAAGGAACTGATTGCTCGCCAGATTGAAAAAAAGATGGATCCGGTATCCTGGGAATTGGTCGACGATATGACGGAACTGTATGCAGATTTATATGAAACCTATTATGCCGGAAAGGTGATTGATGAAAAAGCCGTAAAGGACAGCATTGCCTGGCAGTGGTGGATCCGCCTGCTTCCGAACAGCCGTCAGGTCAGGGAAATGAGAGCCATGATAGGAGACAGCAAAAAAGACAATAATTACCTGTACCTTCCAAAGAAATAATTGTGAGTAATTTTCTGCCTGAATCTTCATAGGGCGGATGCCCGACGCTTCTTGCCCACTTACAGCGGGCAAGAAGATGCATAGCTGAACGGTTACAACTAAAATGTAAATACTTACAAAAAATATGAAAAAACTCTTGAATATTTTCCGGACATGTTGTATAGTAAGGTTAAGAAAATAAAGGAACAGTGAATTTCGATAAAATGTAAGTGCTTACAAAAATTATGTGACGATGGAGGGTATCACGATGAACGGCAATGTAAAAGAGACAGTGATTCAGTTTGGTGAAGGCGGGTTTTTAAGAGGATTTGTAGATTACTTTTTCCACAAATTACAGGAGAAGGGTCTCTATGACGGCAAAATTGTAGTAGTACAGCCGATTGAAAAAGGCATGTGCCAGATGCTGGCTGATCAGAACTGCGAATACAACTTATTCCTTCGCGGCATCAGCAATGGCGAGGTAGTAAATGAACACACCCATATTACATCGATTTCCAGAGCGCTGAATCCTTACACCCAGTATGAGGAGTACATTGCATTAGCAACCAGTCCGGACATGCGGGTACTGGTTTCCAATACCACAGAGGCAGGCATTGAGTATCTGGGAACAGAAAAGCTGACCGATATGCCTCCAAAATCTTATCCGGCCAAGCTGACCCAGTTCTTATATAAGAGATTTGAAGCCGGACTTCCTGGAATGATTCTGCTTCCATGCGAGCTGATTGATAACAACGGCGACAACTTAAAGGCCTGTGTATTAAAGTATGCCGACCTTTGGGAATTGGGAGAAGACTTTAAGAACTGGATTAATAACGACAATGATTTCTGCAGTACTCTGGTTGACCGTATTGTAACCGGATACCCAAGAGACGAAGCGAAAGAGCTGAATAAGCAGTTAGGTTATACCGATAATTTGATTGATACTGCCGAGATTTTCCATTTATGGGTAATCGGCGGACACCATGAGGATGAACTGCCATTTAACAAAGCCGGATACAACATTGTATGGACGGATGATGTAAAGCCATATAAGAAGAGAAAGGTACGTATTTTAAACGGCGGCCATACTTCCATGGTATTAGGTGCATACCTTTACGGCCTGGAGACCGTAGGAGAATGCTTAAAGGATGAAACAGTCAGCGCATTTTTGAAGAAATGCCTGTTTGACGAAATCGTTCCAACCTTAGGAAATACAGATACAGACATTCAGTTTGCCAAAGACGTTTTAGAGCGTTTCAGCAACCCATTTATTAAGCATCAGCTTTTAAGCATTGCCTTAAACTCTGTCAGCAAATTCCAGGTACGGGTACTGCCGACTATTCTGGAGTATAAGGAAAAATTCGGAAAGTATCCGGAAGCGCTGACCTTCTCTATGGCTGCACTGATTGCCTTCTACAGAACCGACAAGGCAAACGACGGCGCTGAGATTATGGAATTTATGAAGACTGCTTCTGTAGAGGATATCATGAAGAGAGAAGACTACTGGCATGCAGACTTAACAGAGATGATTCCGATGGTTCAGGGATATTATGATATGATTCAGGAAAAGGGCATGGCAGAGGCTTATAAAGCAGTACTGGCAAAATAGTTTGCTTCCCCATATTGTTAAATAGATAACCACCTAAAAGAGGGACGGCGTCAGGTACAATCTGGCGCTGTTTCTCTTTTTGGCTTTTTAAAAGAAGCAGCAGCCGGAGGTGAAAAAATCGGCTTTTTCAAGAGAGATTTCGGCATTAAGGAATGGGACTGGCCTCAGGAAGTAGGACTGTATGGTCTTCTGAAAATTATGAAGGTAAAGAAAAACCGGGAATACCATGATTTCCTGTATCATTGGTTTGAAGACAATATTTGGGAGGGACTTCCGTCTAAAAATATTAATACAACCACCCCTCTTCTGACCCTGGCAGAGTTTAATGACGACTGCAAAAATCCAGAGTTTGAGAAACTTTGCTTAAAGTGGGCTGATTGGCTGATGAACTGTCTTCCAAGAACCAAAGAGGGCGGCTTCCAGCACGTAACCAGTGCAAATGGAGATCGTCAGGGGGTTCGGCTTAATGAAAATGAAATGTAGATTGATGAATCCATTCATCAGGTATTGATGCATATTAAATATATTTGTGATAAAAATGCAGAACTGTTTTACCATGGCTGGACATTTAATGAAAGAAACAACTTTGGAGGCGTTTTCTGGTGCCGTGGAAACAGCTGGTTTACTCTGGGCATTTTAAATTATATCGATATGTTTAACGGTACGATGAATGCCGGATTAAAGACCTTCATTGTAGATACTTACAAAGCCCAGGTAGAAAAGTTAAAGGAACTTCAGGATAAGAAGACCGGTTTGTGGCATACGGTTCTGACTGATCCAGACAGCTATGTGGAAACCTCCGGAACAGCAGCAATTACAGCAGGCATTTTAAAGGGGATCCGATATGGAATTTTAGATGATTCTTATCTGCCTTGTGCAAAAGCAGCTATTGAGGGAATCCTGAATCAGATAGATGAAGACGGCACAGTTCTTCAGGTATCTGGCGGTACCGGAATGGGATACAATGCATATCAAAGATTTCAGTCTGGATCAGAAAGAGCAATATCAGCCGGAGGCGCTGGGAGCGGGAGTTCTGCAATATGAAGCCATTAGCAGATGGTTAAAAAATCAGGACAGGACGTTCTTCCTGCTGAGAGAAGAAATGAACCTGCTGTATGCAAAAGAAGATATTGAATTTATGAAGAAGCTGTGATACCAGGAAGCAGTTTAGAAAAGGGAGTCTGTTTAGAAATAAGCAGGCTCCTTTTTGCTATCGAAAAGAGTCGTTCGATAGGATCTTGTCAGCTTAGACGGTTCATGTTAGACTGAAGATGTAAAGCATATATTTCTTGCGATTCTGGCCATGGGCCGTCTGTGATTCTTATTCATTTCAGAAAATCTATGCTTTTCAATCTCAATGAAACAGCAGGAGATTTTCGGTGAAGCTCCTGCAAAGGAGCGACAAATGAAACGAAAAAAGCGAAAGCAAAGAAGCCAATGGAAAAAACATGCCCTTCTTCCCGCAAAACGCAGCTACAAGGATACTCTGTTCCGGATGCTGTTTCACGATCCGGCCCATCTTTTAGACCTGTTTAATGCGGAAACTTTCAGACGCATACGTCAGGCCGACTGAGCATCCGGAGCTGGAGGTATGTGTAACGGTAGTAAACATTAACTCCGGATATAATGAAAACCTGAAAGAAACCTGCGGATTATTAAAGGAATATATGCAGTATGTAGAAAAGGTAAGAGCGTACACGAAAACCATGAAACTAAACCAGGCAGTCAGCAAGGCAGTAGAAGAATGCATTGAAGACGGAATTTTAGCAGACTTTCTGACTGCCTGGAAATCGGAGGTAATCGCCGTGAGTATATTTGAATATGACGAAAGACGGGAAAAGAAGAAGCTGCTGCAAACAGAACGAAAGTATGCCAGGCTGGAGGGGATAGAAGAGGGACGGCAGCAGGGCATTGCTCTGGGCATGATTAAAATCGGCCGGAGAGCAGGATGGAATGATGAACAAATCTTAGAAACTCTTCAAAACGAGCTGACTATTTCGAGAGAAGAAGCCCAACGCTATTTTGCACAGATGTAATAGTTTATAACAAGAAAAAAGATATACCCAGTGCCGGTGACCGTCCATTATGCTCCACTTATCATCTTGTGACAACCAGATACCAGATTTTATAAGACAAATGCTGCTGTTTTTGCTATAGTAAGCATAGAAAAAATGATTGCAGAAAAGCGGATAAGGGGGGCAGAGATGAAGCTGATATGGGAACAGGCAGATGTAGATGAGCCGGAAATCGTAGTCCGAGGGCGGTTAGAGGATAAAAAGACTGCTGAGCTGATACAAACCCTTCAGGGCCTTGTGGAAGCGGAAAAGAACGTAAGAAAACGAATCTTTCTCTATAAAGAAGGCAGAGAGTTTCTTTGCGAGACCGCTGATATTCAATATTTTGAAAGCAGAAGCGGAAAGATTTTCGGAGAAGTAAGAGGAAGCGGCCCGTTAGAAGCAAAGTATAAGCTGTATGAACTGGCTGGTATGCTGTCAAAACAGGGCTTTGTCCAGATTAATAAGGGAACCCTGGTCAACATCCGGTTTGTCGCAGCGGTTGAGGCTGGATTCAGCGGCAATTATACGGCGTTTTTAAAAGACGGAAGGACTCGGCTGGAAATTTCCAGATCTTACATGAAGGAATTTCGAAAATATGTAATGGAGGAGTGATACGATGATACGAAAAGCAGTGTGGTATATCTTTTGCGGAATAGGGATTGGAGCAGTCATATCGACAGCATGTCTGTGGTTTACGGGACAGACAGAAAGCACCTTGGTGGAAACTACGGGGTGGCTGACTGCGTCGGCTGTATATGGACTTTTATCAATGATTATGGAGTGGAAAAGGCCGGCGCTGTGGATACGGACTTTGCTTCATGGAAGTCTTTGCTGGACAGTGACAGTTATTACCTCTTTGGCGTTGGGATACAGTTCTGATGTATGGGAGATTGTCAAAGCCATCTCTCCCATATTTGTAATGATTTATGCCAGTGTCTGGCTGATTATTTATTTGTGGGACAGAGAGTCCGTAAAAAAATTAAATGAAAGACTGAAACAGCAATAGGGAGGCCTGGCCTCTCTATTTCTATTCTCTGCTTCTTCTGCATATATTGTAAGAGCAGGAAGGAGAGGGAAATGGGAAAGAAAATAGGTCAGTTATTGCTGGCAGCAGGGATTGATCTGGTATTATTGCTGGTTTTGCTGCATGGGACTTTGGGGAGAGGATTCTGTGAAACAACAAAAACAGGAGCTTTTGGAACCGGATATTGGGCAAGTGACAGGGAACAGGAAACTGTCAGGGCCTTTCCGGAAGAGAAGGTAGTAGCCTTGACCTTTGATGATGGCCCCCATCCAGTCTGCACCAAAGACCTGTTGGACGGGCTGAAAAAACGGGGAGTAGAAGCTACATTTTTTCTTATGGGTTCTGGTATTGAGGGAAATGAAGATTTGGTCCGGCGAATGCAGGTGGAAGGGCATCTGATTGGAAATCACGGCTACCAGCATGTCCAGATGACGGAAGCAGGGGTGGAAAAGGTGGCGGATTCTGTGGAAAAAACCAGTCGGATTATCAAAGAGATTACCGGTGAAGAACCGGAATATTTAAGGCCGCCTTATGGGGACTGGAATGAAGAGCTGGCAGAAAGCGTAGATTTGACTCCTGTTTTCTGGTCAGTGGACAGTCTGGACTGGAAGTACCAGAATACTCAGAGGATTACCAGCAGAGTGCTGAAAAAGGTTGGGGATGGGGATATTATTTTAATGCATGATATTTTTCCTACATCAGTAGAAGCGGCTCTGGAAATCGTTGACACACTGCTGGAGCAGGGATATACTTTTGTTACGGCAGATGAGCTGATTATTGATTAACAAAGGAAATGATTATGGATTTATTTGATTATATGAGAGAGACGGCTAAGGAAACCGAGTCTCCGCTGGCATCCCGCCTGCGGCCGAGAACATTAGAAGAGGTAGTGGGGCAGCAGCATATAGTGGGAAAAGATAAGCTGTTGTATCGGGCAATTAAAGCAGATAAAATTGGTTCAATTATTTTCTACGGCCCGCCAGGGACCGGAAAGACCACACTGGCTAAGGTGATTGCAGGAACAACCAGCGCAGAATTTAAACAGATTAATGCAACGGTGGCTGGAAAAAAAGACATGGAAGATGTAGTAAAAGAAGCCAAAGACCTGCTGGGGATGTATGGAAAAAAGACGATTCTGTTTGTGGACGAGATCCATCGCTTTAATAAAAGCCAGCAGGATTATCTGCTGCCTTTTGTAGAAGACGGAACTCTGATTTTAATTGGTGCAACTACGGAAAATCCTTATTTTGAGGTAAATGGAGCGCTTATATCCAGATCTCGGATTTTTGAATTGAAACCTCTGGAAAAAGAGGATATTAAAGAACTGCTGCATCGGGCTGTAACCGATGAAGAGAGAGGAATGGGAACGTATCGGGCGCAGATTGACGAAGACGCCCTGGAATTTTTAGCTGACGTGGCAAACGGAGACGCCAGGGCTGCTTTAAATGCCATTGAGCTGGGAATTATGACGACAGAAAGAAGCGCAGACGGTATCATTCACATTGATTTGCCAGTGGCCCAGGAGTGTATTCAGAAGAGAGCAGTCCGCTATGATAAAAGTGGGGACAGCCATTACGATACTGTGTCGGCGTTTATCAAAAGCATGAGAGGATCGGATCCGGATGCGGCAGTGTATTATCTGGCCCGTATGCTTTACGCTGGGGAAGATATTAAATTTATTTCCAGACGAATTATGATTTGTGCAGCAGAGGATGTGGGAAACGCAGATCCCCAGGCCCTGACGGTGGCAGTAAGCGCAGCCCAGGCAGTAGAACGGATTGGAATGCCGGAAGCACAGATTATTCTTTCTCAGGCAGTTACCTATGTGGCGTCTGCGCCTAAGAGTAACGCCGCCTGTACGGCAGTTTTTAATGCCATGGAAGCAGTAAAAGAGACACGTACCATGCCGGTTCCAACCCACTTACAGGATAAGCATTATAAAGGAGCAGAAAAACTGGGGCATGGACAGGGGTATTTATACGCCCATGATTATCCAAACCATTACGTAAAGCAGCAGTATCTGCCCGATGGATTGGAAGACAGACATTTTTATGAACCGACAGACAATGGATATGAAAAGCAGATAAAAGAGCATTTGGAGTTTTTAAAATCTTCGGAATAATTCTGAATATATAAATATTATGGGCAAATGTATGCCCTTGCAAAGATCAGAACGGAAGGAAAAACATCTATGAGAGAGTCAAATTTTCCGAGAAAATCGTCCTATAAAGGACCGAGAAATAGACGGGCGGCAGAACAATTAAGAAAGAAAAAACAGAGGATGATCCTTGGAGGTGTCGGTGCGGCAGCAGCAGCGGCACTGGCAGCGGCAATCGTGTTCTGGCCGGAAAAAGAAGAGAAAAAAACGGAAGCTGTGATTGCAGAGACCGAGAGTACAGAAGCTCCGGTGCGCAAGAGCGTGACAGTAGACGGGATTTCCCTGGACGGGATGAACAGGGAGGAAGCTAAAAAAGTCTTGATGGAAAAACATCCATGGAACCTTCAGGTGGCCAGAGAGGGAGAAAATGGCAAAGAAACACTGACAATCGTAAATATGGCGGAGCCGGCAATTGATAACCTTTTGGATGAGATTTTTGCATCCCAGGAAGGCGGAACCTATATTTTAAGCATCGTTGGAGAGGAAGCGGCAATAGAGGCTGAAGTGGCAGCTGTAGCGAGAGCGTGGGATGTGAAAGCCCAAAATACAAAGCTGGACCATTTTGATAACAGTACAGGGAAATATGTATTTACAGAAGGAAAAAGCGGAAAGCTGGTGGATCAGGAAAAACTGACAGCTGACATTGAAGCAGTAATAGCAAGCGGCAATTACAGGCAGACCATTGACGTTTCATTTGTAGAAACAACGCCGGAAAATTCGGACAAGGTAAAGGCAGAATATAAGACCCTGGCGACTTTTACAACGAATACCACAAGCAATTCCAAGAGAAATACCAACGTCCGCCTGGCAGCAGAAGCATTGAACGGAACCATTGTACAGCCGGGAGAAGAATTTTCTTTTAATAAGGTAGTAGGCCAGCGGACAGCAGAAAAAGGGTATCAGGCGGCAGCGGCTTACAGCAGCGGTGAGGTTGTACAGGAAATTGGAGGAGGCGTGTGCCAGATTTCCAGTACCATGTACAGGGTAGTATTTCAGGCAGGTATGGAGATTACATACCGCCGTTCCCATACTTTTGAACCCAATTACGTAACGCCAGGACAGGACGCCGCAATTAGCTGGGAACAGCCGGATTTTAAGTTTATCAATCGTTCAAAAGGGCCGATTTGTATCAGGGCCAGTTATGCAGATCAGAAAGCAACGGTTTCTATTTACGGCATTCCGGTGCTGGAAGACGGCATTACCTGGGATCTGTACTCTGAAAAAACAGGAGAGGTAGATCCGCCAGAGCCGACTTATATTGAAGATCAGACACTGGAACCAGGCACAGAAAAGGTACAAAAAGCCGGAAGTAATGGAACTACCTGGGTGACTTATAAGGTGGTTTATAAAGACGGAAAGGAAATTGAACGTGTAAAAGACCACGAAAAGACCTATAAAGGCCATGCTGCGGTAATTCGCCGGAACACCAGTCCTGTTAAGCTCACGCCGGAAGAAACCGAACCAGCAGCGGAGACTGAAACTACTGCTGCACCACCGGTTGATGGTATGCCAGATGAGTATGTACCAGGAGAGGACATGATAGTGGAACCGGAGCCATCTTTAGAGGCACCGGAAGAGGAAGAAGTAGAAGAATAGCAGTTTAATTAAAATGGATAATTAAAATCAGATGGATACCTTGCATCTCTAAAAAAATTGTGTTATACTTACCCCCGTTGCAAAGCCCACAAAAACAAGGTCTTATCGGGCTTTCCGCCGATTTCCGGCGTAAAATGAATCGAGTGTTCGCGACCTTCCACTCGTAAAACAAAACTAAAGGAGAAAATTGAACAATGAAAACAAACAACAAAACCGTGTACTTTATGACCCACGGAGCTATGATTGCGGCTATCTATGTAGCATTGACTATGCTCTTTGCTCCCATCAGTTTTGGCCCTGTTCAGTTCCGTATCTCAGAAGCTCTGTGCATTCTGCCGTTTTTTACTCCTGCGGCAGTACCTGGACTTGCAGTGGGATGTTTGCTGGCCAACATTTTCTGCGGCGCCATGATGCCGGATATTATTTTCGGTACATTGGCAACACTGATTGGAGCAGCCGGATCTTATGCCTTGAGAAAGAACAAATGGCTGGTATGTATTCCGCCGATTCTTGCCAATGCGCTGATTATCCCATTTGTTCTCCGGTTTGCCTACGGGTCTGAGGATTTGATTCCTTACATGATGCTGACAGTAGGGATTGGCGAGGTTCTGGCAGTTGGCTTTTTAGGCAACGCCCTGATGCTTGCCCTGGATAAGTATAAAGGTTTGATTTTTAAGACAGCAGCAATTCGATAAGAAAGAGCTGGAACATTGAATTTTTAGTGCTGTAAAAACTCCGGCAGGAGGCGGGAATGAAATGGATTCCTCTTCTGCCGGAGTTTTTTATTTGATGGGAATTTCTAAGGCCCCCATCAGACGGCACACAAAGGAGACTTTTTACATTTAAAGAATATAAAATCAGGCCGGTGGAGTGTTCCGCCGAAAATATTAGGATATTGCTCTCTTAGTTCATCGGAAGCATGGGATTCCTGACATTCTTCTATGAGAAAGCCGGCTTTTATCATAGCATTTAAAATACTGGAAAGGGTTCTGTGGTAAAGTTCATAGTTATCCACACACCAGGTTACCATTCGTTTTCCTTCTACAAAGTAGTTGTTGATATTGGCATAAAGCCGTTTGCCGGAGTCATCGCAGGTATATCTGGGATATTGTCCGTCGTACGCCGTTGACATGGGATGGGACATGCTAAATATAAAGTGAGAATCATCTTTCATAATCTGGCAGATATTCTTCATCAATTCTTCAAAATTCTCAGCATAATCAAATACCAGAGAACTTGTAATTATGTCAAATTGCTGGTTCAGGCGGCGTAGATCTTCAAATGCCATCTGCTGATAGGTGATATTTGCAGCGCTGTTGTGTGTTCTGGCATAGTCCAGCATTTTTTCAGAAATATCAATTCCCAATACAGATTTTGCGCCCAGATCGGAATATTGTTTTGCGTGCTGCCCCATGCCGCAGCCAATATCTAATATAGTCTTGCCCTGTATTCCTTCTGCCGATTAGAAACGTTACAGTTTCGATTATACCATAGTTCTTTCTTATTACAAATAGTTGATTTTATTATCCTGAGATAGTAAGATAGAGCTAACAAAATTTACATCTGTATATGCGGATGTTTTAGAAAAACGAGGGGAACATATGATAACATTTACTTACATGATTTCAGATGGAGACGGCCTTCATGCCAGAAATGCTTTGCAGGTCGCCAGAGCAGCAGAGGATTATAAATGCAGTATTAAGGTTTCCAGCGGAGGTAAAACAGCCAATGGGAAGCAGGTTTTAAGCCTGATAGGACTGTCTGCCAGAAAGGGAGCGGAACTGGTGTTTTCTCTGGAAGGAGAGGATGAGGAAGAAGCAGCCGCATACCTTCAGGCCTTAGTCAAGGAGGTTGTATAGGGCAGTACAGCAAAAAGCATATGCCTAAAGGAGGAAGGATTATGGAAGGGTTGGAAATGATTTGTTTTCAGATTATTTCAAATGTAGGATCTGCCAGAAGCAGTTATGTGGAAGCAATCCAGAAGGCGAAATCCGGAGACTTTGAAGGGGCAGAAATTTTGATGAATGAAGGGGAACGGGAATTTTTACAGGGATATACAGCCCACTCTGAGCTGATTCAAAAAGAAGCTGCAGGAGTGCCGGTGGCCAATTCACTGATTCTTGTACATGCGGAAAATCTGGTTATGAGCGCAGAAGAGTTTCGGGTGATTGCGGCTGAACTCATTGATAGTTATAAAAGAATTGTAAAACTGGAACAGCTTTCAGAACAGCAGACAGTATAGAATAAATGACAGGAGGAAACAATGATGTGGGGAATAATTTCCACCTGGAGCATGGCGGCAGAAGGCGTTAAGAACGGCGCAGAGCTGTTAAAAGAAGGAAGAAATGCCGGAGATGCAACAGAGACGGCCATTCGGAAAGTAGAGGACTTTCCATATTATAAATCGGTAGGATATGGCGGCCTGCCAAATGAAGAAATGGAAGTGGAGCTGGATGCCGCATATATGGACGGAGATACTCTTTCTATCGGTGCAGTAGCGGCAGTGAAGGATTTTGCCAATCCGGTGTCAATTGCGAGGCGGCTGAGCAGAGAAAGTGTCAATAACCTTTTAGTAGGAGACGGAGCAGAAAAATTTGCCGGAAAAGAAGGCTTTGAACGGAAAAATATGCTTACTGATGCAGCAAAAGAACGCTACCATAAGCGGGTAAAAGAAATAAGGGAACAGGAATTAAAGCCTTATTCCGGCCACGATACTGTAGGCGTAGCATGTCTGGACGCTCAGGGAACGATGACGGCGGCCACATCTACCAGTGGTCTGTTTATGAAGAAAAAGGGACGGGTTGGAGATTCTCCTATCGTAGGTTCCGGATTTTATGCAGACAGCAAACGAGGGGCAGCGGCAGCGACAGGCTTGGGAGAAGACCTGATGAAAGGATGTATTTCTTATGAAATTGTCCGCCTGATGGGAGAAGGGAAGCATCCCCAGGAGGCCTGTGAGACAGCGGTCAGCCGGTTAGATGAAGAACTGAAATGCCGCAGAGGGCAGGCAGGAGATTTATCTGTGATCGCCATGAATGCCAAAGGCCAGTGGGGAGCTGCAACCAACATAGACGGATTTACCTTTGTTGTGGCTTCAGAACAGGAAGAACCGACGGTTTACCTGGCAGTCAGAGGGAAAGACGGACACTGTACCTTTGAAAAAACGTCAGAAGAGTGGACAGAGGAATAGTTCAATCAATGAGAAAGGCAGGAAAACAGGGATGAAGCCGGTTGTTGAGATATGCTGCGGAAGCTATTATGATGCAAAGCAGGCGTTTGCAGGCGGAGCGAAACGGATCGAGTTAAACAGTGCGCTGATGCTGGGCGGACTGACTCCAACGGTATCTACGCTGCGTATGGTGAAGGAGGAGATGCCGGAATTAAAGGTAATCGCCATGGTTCGTCCAAGAGGCGCTGGCTTCTGCTATAGTCCGGAGGATTTTCAGGTCATGGAGGCAGAATGTAAAATGCTTACGGAAAACGGGGCGGATGGAATTGCGTTTGGCTGTCTGAATCCTGATGCAAGCCTGAATGAAGTTCAGATACAGAGATTAGTCAGTATTATAAAAAACAGCGGAAAAGAGGCAGTTTTCCACAGGGCCTTTGACTGCTGTGCCGAGCCCTTTCAAACAACAGAGAAACTGATAAAATTGGAAATTGACCGGATTTTAACCAGCGGATTAAAACCTAAGGCAGAAGAGGGACTGGATCTGCTGCGGCAGCTGAATGACAGATACGGCCGCAGAATTGAATTTTTAGCCGGAAGCGGAGTAAACGCGTCCAATGCAAAAAGAATTATGGAGGCAACCGGATTAAATCAGGTTCATAGTTCCTGCAAAGACTGGATAGAGGATGGTACTACGATACAAAACGGCGTTTCTTACAGCATGATAAGCGGAGAAAAATCCATGTGCTATGACGTTGTTTCTGCTGGATTAGTTAAAAATTTAATAGAGAGCGTATAGAGGCTCAGGGGGTATAAGATGTTTGCCAAATATAAACACAATATTGTGGTGAGAAGGATGATTACCATTGCCGCAGTAGTAGCGTCTGCGCTTTTGCAGGCCTATGTGATTCAGGTATTTATCCGTCCGTCCAACCTGCTGTCCGGCGGTTTTACGGGTTTGGCCATACTGGTTGATAAGATTGCCTCTCTATATGGAAAACATTTTTCCACTTCACTGGGAATGCTGGTATTCAATATTCCGGTAGCAATTTTATGCAGCAAAAGCATAAGCCCCAGGTTTACCCTTTTTTCCATGATGCAGGTATTTCTTGCCAGTAGTTTTCTGAAAATCTTCCAATTTGAACCGCTGTTTGACGACATTATGCTCAATGTGATTTTTGGGGGATTTCTAAATGGAATCGCAATTGCCATTGCCCTTAGGGGCAATGCTTCTACAGGTGGAACGGACTTTATTGCCTTGTATGTGTCTAACAAAACAGGACACTCTATTTGGGAGTACGTATTTGCCGGAAATGCAGTGTTGCTTTGTATTTTTGGATACAAATTTGGATGGCTGCATGCAGGATATTCTATCCTGTTTCAGTTTATTTCAACTAAGACAATCTCGACTTTCCACCATCGCTACGAAAGGGTTACGCTGCAGATAACCACGTCAAAGCCGGAAGAACTGATAGCGGCTTATGTGGGAAGATTCCGCCACGGTATTTCCTGCGTGGATGCAGTAGGCGGTTACAGCCATAAGAAAATGGCCTTGCTTCATACGGTTGTATCTTCTTATGAAGTATCGGACATTGTTATGCTGATGAGAAGTATAGATCCCCATGTGATTATTAATTCAATCAAAACAGAAAACTTTTACGGTGGATTTTATCGGGCGCCAATTGACTAAAAATATATTTAGATAAGGATGGAAATGATTATGTATCAAATTGATTTTCAAAAGCCTCAGGCAGTTCATTTTATAGGAATCGGCGGCATCAGTATGAGCGGCCTTGCAGAAATTTTATTGGATGAAGGATTTCAGGTATCCGGATCAGATGCTCAAAAAAGCGCTCTTACAGAACATTTAGAGCAGAAAGGTGCTAAGATTTTTATTGGCCAGAGGGCATCGAACATTGAGGAAGGAATGGAAGTAGTGGTATATACAGCGGCAATACATGAAGACAATCCGGAGTTTGCATGTGCAAAAGAACGGCAGATTCCCATGTTGTCCAGGGCAGAGCTGTTGGGAGAAATGATGCGTAATTACCGTCAGGCAGTAGCAGTTTCAGGAACCCACGGAAAGACTACAACCACTTCCATGCTGACAGAGATTTTACTGCAGGCTCAGACGGACCCAACAATTTCTGTAGGAGGGATGTTAGACTCTATTCAGGGAAATATCCGAATTGGCGGATCAGACTTGTTTGTGACGGAAGCTTGTGAATACACCAACAGTTTTTTGTCTTTCTTCCCTACCATGGAGATTATTTTGAATATTGAAGCGGATCATTTGGACTTTTTTAAGGATCTGGATGATATTCGTCATTCTTTCCACCTGTTTACAGAAAGAATGCCTGAAAATGGTACGCTGATTATTAACAGCGACATTGAGAATTACAAGGAAATTACAGAAGGATTAAGCTGCAAAATTATTACCTTTGGAAAAGCCCAGGACAGCACGTACTGCGCTGAAAACATTGCCTATGATGAGTTTGCAAGACCGTCTTACGATTTAATAAAGGACGGAGAAAAGGCAGGCAGAATCAATCTTGGAGTAACGGGAGAACACAATGTGTACAATTCTCTGGCAGCCATTGCGGCAGCCTGGGAACTGGGTGTTTCTGTGGAAGATATGCAGAAGGGCTTGTCTGGTTTTTCCGGCCCTCACCGCAGATTTGAAAAAAAGGGCGAGCTTCACGGAATTACGATTATTGACGATTACGCCCACCATCCCCAGGAGATTCACGCCACTTTGTCAGCAGCGAAAAACTATCCTCATAATACACTTTGGTGCGTATTCCAGCCTCATACATATACGAGAACCAAGGCGCTGATGGACGATTTTGCCAGGGCTCTGGCCGAAGCGGATCAGGTGGTTCTGGCAGACATTTTCCCGGCCAGAGAAACCGACAATCTGGGAATCAGCTCCGCTGATTTGGCAGAAAAAATAGAGCAATTGGGAACAAAAGTCCATTATCTTCCATCATTTGACGATATTGAAACATTTCTTTTGGAAAATTGTGTCAACGGTGATTTGTTGATAACTATGGGAGCCGGAGACATTGTAAAAGTGGGAGAAAAGCTGTTAGGACAGTAGTTATCCACAATATCCACATAGTTTTCAACATTTTATGTAAAGAGACTATGTGGATTTTTTAATTTACATAATAAAAAGTCGCACAATTAAGAAAACCTTGAATTTACAAGGAATTCGACAGGGTTCGAGCCAAAAGGCAAGGATGCGCAAAAAAAGTTATCCCCAGTATCCACAATATCCACAATGTTGCATGTGGATAGATGGCCCTATTTTCTTTTAAAGGTGGATATGATATACTGAATGCAGACGGTTATCACAGAAAAGGAGAATGTTATCATGCCCTATCAACTGAGTACGCAGGCAGTGCCGGAGGTTACGGTTGTAACCAATGAATTTATAGACAAATACATGGCCGGAGCCAACGGCGAATATGTAAAGGTGTATCTTTACCTTCTGCGTCACCAAAAAGAACTGGTAGAGGTAGGAGCCATAGCAGATGCGTTAAATCATACAGAGGCAGACGTGCGCCGGGCATTGGCTTATTGGGAGAAAGCTGGAATTCTATCAAAAGGAGAGGACAGGCCGGAACCGGTTTCCTCTTTAGCTTCAAATCCTGTTTCGGTTTCCGTTCCGGTTCCATCTCCGATCCGGACAGAAAAGAAACCGGTTCCGGCAGAAAGTTTGAACCGGCTGAGCGGTGACGAGGATTTTGCAGAGCTTCTCTACATTGCCCAGAAATACCTGAATAAAGTATTTACCCAGCGGGACTGCCAGACATTTGCTTATTTATATGACAGTCTGCATATGAAAAAGGATTTGCTGGAATATCTGGTAGAATACTGCGCCCAACTGGGGCATACCAGCATCCGATATATTGAAACCGTGGCGCTGAACTGGCACGAGCAGGGAATTACTACGGCAGACGAGGCGAAGCTGGCTTCTGCAGCTTATACAAAGGATGCCTTTGCTGTAATGAAGGCATTTGGCCTGACAGAACGAAGACCAGGCGTTTCGGAGCAGAAGATGATGGATAAGTGGTTTAAGGAATGGGGATTTAGCAGGGAACTGGTAATGGAGGCCTGCAGCCGGACGCTTCAGTCTGCCCACACTCCCAGTTTTCCATATACAGATAAGATTCTGGAAGCGTGGAAAGCGCAGAACGTCCACAGTATGGCAGATGTGAAGGATCTTGATGCAAGGCGGAAGAAACGGGAAAAAGCAACAGGGACGGAGGCCGGCACATCCAGAGGGGGACAACCGGCAGGCAGCAGGCAGGGAAGCGCTGCGGGACAGAGCCAGGTACGGAAAACACCAAATCAGTTCCATAATTTCCAGCAGAGAGACGTAGATTATGACGCCCTGATCTTGGAACAGATTCAAAAGAAATAGGAGGACATATGGCACTTAGCAATTCTCAGTACAACAGTATTATGCGGGATTATGAAAGAAGCCGTATCGAACACCGCCATAGCCAGGAGAAGCGGATAGAAGAGATTTATCAGAGGATTCCGGCTGTAAAGGACATTGATCAGGCAGTGGGAGCAAAGGCAGTAGAGCGGGCCAGACAGCTTTTGTCCGGAGACAGGGAGGCCAGGGAAAGACTGAAGCAGGAGATTGCCGAACTGGGAGAACAGAGGACAGCGCTGCTGACTGCTTACGGCTATCCGGAAGATTACATGGAGATGACATACAATTGTCCTGACTGCCAGGATACCGGATATGTAAATGGAAAAAAATGCCACTGTTTCCGGAGGGCACAGATGAAGCTTCTGTATGCCCAGTCTAACATTGACGAGATTGTAAGCAGAGAGAACTTTCATACGTTTTCCTGCGAATGCTTTGACAATACTTACATCATACCTCAGGTAGGGATGACTGCCGCCAGGTATATGAAACAGGTAAAAGAGCAGTGTGAGGAGTTTGCCAGACGGTTTGGCACAGACGGTGGAAATATTCTGTTTACCGGCAATACCGGAGTGGGAAAGACTTTTTTAAGCAACTGCATTGCAAAAGAGGTGATGGACGCTTATTATTCTGTGCTGTATTTATCGGCTAACGATTTATTTGAGGTGTTTTCCAAAAACCGGTTTGAGTCCCGCAGCGAAGAAGAGATTCGGGATACGTATCAGTCCATACTGGAATGTGATCTGCTGATTATTGACGATTTGGGTACAGAGGTTAATAACAGCTTTACTTCATCCCAGTTGTTTTACTGTATCAATGACAGACTATCCAATGGACGCTCTACCATTATTTCCACTAACCTGTCCTTAAACATGCTTCGAGACAACTATACAGACCGAGTGACATCACGGATTATCAGCGGATACCGGATAATTCCCTTATATGGGGAGGATCTGCGCAGGAGAAAGCTTCTGGGGGGTTGACTATTTCCTGGGAGAATGTTATAAAAGAATTGCCTATTATTATACGAACTTATAACCAATAGATGGAGGACGAAATGCTGTACGAAGAGAAGATTATTGAGACCATTCCGGTGGGGCCATTAGGCTTGATTCCTTTAAAGAGCTGTGCTGCTCTGGGAGAAAAGGTTGACAAGTATCTGGTAGACTGGAGAAGAGAACGGGAAAGCGAGCACAAACATTCCATCGCATTTTCCGGTTATCAGAGGGATTCTTACATTATAGGGGCTAAAACTCCCCGATTCGGTTCCGGTGAAGGAAAGGGAACTTTGGAGGCCTCTGTCCGCGGTGACGACTTATACCTGATGGTAGATGTGTGCAATTATAGCTTGACCTATTCCCTGTGCGGGATGACTAACCACATGTCTCCTGACGACCATTTCCAGGATTTAAAGCGTGTTATTGCTGCAGCAGCAGGAAAGGCCCGCAGAATCAATGTAATTATGCCGTTCCTTTATGAGAGCCGCCAGCATAAGCGCTCCAGCAGAGAGTCTTTAGACTGTGCACTGGCGCTTCAGGAGCTGGTTCAGATGGGAGTAGAAAACATTATCACATTTGACGCCCATGATCCTCGTGTGCAGAACGCAATTCCATTCAGGGGATTTGAGACTGTGCAGCCGATTTACCAGTTTATTAAGCACTTATTAAGAAATGAAACCAATCTGCAGATTGACAGTGATCATATGATGGTAATCAGTCCGGATGAAGGCGGAATGGGACGTGCAGTTTACTTTGCCAATGTTCTTGGCCTGGATATGGGTATGTTCTATAAGCGCAGAGATTATACCAAGATTGTAAATGGACGCAACCCGATTGTTGCCCATGAATTTTTGGGAAGTGATGTAGAAGGAAAAGACGTACTGATTATTGACGACATGATTTCTTCTGGAGAAAGCATGCTGGATGTTGCAAAAGAGTTAAAGAAGCGCAAAGCAAGAAAAGTATTTATCTGCGCTACCTTCGGCCTGTTTACCAACGGCCTGGCTAAATTTGACGAATACTATGAGAACGGCCTGATTGACAGAATCCTGACTACCAACCTGGTATACCAGACTCCGGATCTGCTTCAGAGACCATACTACATTGACGTAGATATGAGCAAGTACATTGCGCTGATTATCGATAATCTGAATCACGACGCATCCTTAAGCGAGCTGTTAAATCCTACCGGACGAATTAACAGGCTGCTGGATCAGTATAGAAGCAAGTAGTAACGGTTCAGCATGCAGGAAGGAGAAAGCTATGTTCAGCCATCAGGAAATCCGCTCCTTTAACGAACTTGAGATGTCCATTTATAATTATATCCTTAGCAATAAGGAGAAGGTTGTATATATGAAAATCAGGGATCTAGCCGATGGAGCTCACGTTTCTACAACAACCGTACTTCGCTTTTGCAAGAAAGTAGGATGCGAGGGATATTCGGAGTTTAAACTGAGGCTGAAGCAGGAACTTTTGGATCAGAAAAGCCAGCAGCCGGATTTGGACATCAGCGCCATGACGGAATTTTTTCAGAGAGCAGAGGGAGAGGCTTACCAGAACTCCCTGAAAAAGGCGCTGGATATTCTGGAACATTCCGATATTGTGGTATTCATTGGAGTTGGTTCCTCGGCAGTCCTTGGAAAATACGGAGCCCGTTATTTTAATAATGCAGGCTGCCTTTCGATGTGCATTGATGATCCGTTTACTCCTGTGTTCTGCGAAGAGAGCGACAGGGTTACTGTTATCGCCCTTTCGGTATCAGGAACTACAGAGCAGACGCTGAACATGGCCGGTCAGCTGAAAGCCAGAGGATCGTCTCTGATTTCCATTACAGACAGCGCCAATTGTCCTCTTGCCAATATGAGCGACTGCAATATAGCCTATTATATTCCGGTTTTGCGGCTGGATGAGTATTTTGATTTGACGTCCCAGATTCCGGTACTCTTTACCCTGGAAACCCTGGGGAGGAGGCTATGCGGAAGAAAGAGAAAAACCGTAACGCTAAAAAACAAAGAACCGGAATTATAGAAAAAGTTAACAAAAATAAAGTAAAAAACAGTGCAGATCACACAATAAAATGTGACGCACTGTTTTTTGTTTGGAAAAAATTATATCTGTGTGTATCTGTTTTATTAAGCCGCAAAACTATTGGCAAGATGTAAAACGCCTGTTATACTGACCTCACAAGACAGAGAAAGACCGGTCACAGCAAAGAAGATGAGGAGGGAATACAGTGGAACAGTCAATGACAGAAAAAGTAATTATGGAACTGGTAGTCAACAGCGGAAATGCCAGAAGCCTGGCAATGGAAGCAATCCGGCTGGCCAAAGAAGGAAGCTTTGCAGAAGCAGAGGAAATGCTCCAGACCTCAAAGGACGCTATTTTGAAGGCCCATGAGTTTCAGACGGAGCTGGTAAGTAAGGAAGCGGCAGGAGAGAAGGTAGAAACCTCTCTGATTATGTGCCACGGACAGGATCACCTGATGACGGCAATGGTCATTATTGATCTGGCAGCAGAATTTATTGATGTGTATAAGAGCATGAAGAAATTGAATTAAAACAGTCCAGCCATGCGAAGATGATGGCGGAACTGTTACAAACAATTAAAACCAAGGAGGAAAAAATATGTTCGTAGTAAGATTATTTTGTGCAGCAGGTATGTCAACCAGTCTTATGGTAAACAAGATGAAGGACGCAGCAAGAGAAATGGGAATCGAAGCAGATATTGAGGCTGCTCCGGAGGCCAATATGGACAAAGAGACCAATGGAATTGATGTTGCCCTTCTCGGTCCCCAGGTTCGTTATAAACTGGCAGAGGCAAAGAGAATCTGCGGCCCCAAAAATGTGGCAGTTGACGTAATCCCAATGATGGACTACGGTACCATGAACGGAAAAAATGTTTTGAATTTTGCACTGAAGCTGGCTGGCAGACAGTAAGGCAAAGGACAAAGGCGGCAAAGAGTTCCAGCCTGCTGCCTGAAATTTAAAAAGGAATGGGAGAGATATACCATGGGATTTATGGAAAAATTACAGGAAAAAATGGATGCCACGCTGGTTCCCCTTGCAGCAAAGCTCAATGCACAGCGCCATGTGGCAGCAGTACGTGATGCATTTACACTTGCCTTTCCGCTTACGCTGGCAGGTTCCATTATAGTTTTAATCAATTATGCATTGCTGTCTCCAGACGGCTTTGTGGCAAAGCTGCTGCATCTGGGAACACTGATTCCCAATCTGGCTGATTACCAGCAGATTTTCACGCCGATTTTAAACGGAACTACCAATATTATGTCGTTGCTGATTACCTTCCTCTGTGCATATAAGCTGGCAGAAACAAAGGGCGGAGATGCACTTTTGTCGGCAATCTGTGCAGTAGGCACGTATTTTATCATTTATCCTCCCTATGTAGACGGCGCTTTGCCAATGACGTTTATGGGGGCTCAGGGACTTTTTGTAGCGTTAATCGTTGGCCTTCTGGTAGGCGAGTTTTTGACAGAGATGGCAAAAAATAAGAAACTCTGCATTAAGATGCCGGATACGGTACCGCCTGCAGTTGCCCGATCTTTTAACCTGGTTATCCCGATTATCCTGATTTTTATCATTGCTGCAGTAGGCAATTTCTTTTTAAGCAAGGTTACAGAAGGCGGTATTCAGTACGTAATCTATAACATGATTCAGAAGCCATTCTCCCGTCTGGGCGGAAATATTGTAACTATCCTGTTGTTTGCCCTGGCACAGCAGTTCTTATGGATTTTGGGTATTCACGGACCAAACACTCTGAATGCAGTTCGTACTGTTATGTTTGGTGAAGCAAACATTGCAAACCTGGCTTACTTTGGAGCAAATGGAACCACCATTGGAACAGATTTCCCAGTTACCTGGATGTCGATTAATGATGCGTTCGGCAATATCGGCGGATCTGGCGCAACATTAGGCCTGATTATTGCGATTTTCCTTGTGGCAAGAAAAGATAAAACCCAGTATACCATTGGTAAACTGGCACTGGCTCCAGGCCTGTTTAATATTAATGAGCCTCTGATGTTTGGCCTTCCAATTGTTATGAACCCGATTTATGCGATTCCGTTTATGCTGTCTCCGGTTGTCTGCAATATTATTGGATATTTGTGCACAATGGTATTCCAGATCATTCCTCCGGCAACAGTAGATGTAGGCTGGACAACCCCAGGCTTCCTGATTCCATTCCTGGCTTCCGGCGGCACCAATATACTTTCACTGGCGATTGGCTTGTTGTGTCTGGCTGTAAGTACCTTGATTTACCTGCCTTTTGTAAAAGCAGCAGCAAAGGTTAATATGGCACGGGAAAATTAATGTAATGTTTGTTGAAAAAGGAGAATAACTGTTATGGCATTTAGAAAAGATTTCCTCTGGGGCGGCGCAGTAGCCGCCCATCAGTTAGAGGGAGCATATAAAGAAGGCGGAAAGGGCTTAAGCATTATGGATGTGACTACCGCCGGAGACCGTGTAACCAGAAGACGGGTAACAGACGGTATTGTGGAAGGAGAAAACTATCCCAACCATGAGGCAATTGACTTTTACCATCACTATAAAGAAGATATCCGCATGTTTGCAGAAATGGGATTTAAATGTTTCCGTACCAGCATTGCCTGGACTCGGATTTTCCCAAATGGTGATGAGACAGAGCCTAACGAGGAAGGGCTGAAGTTTTATGACGCTCTGTTTGATGAATGCCACAAATACGGCATAGAACCGGTCATCACATTAAGCCATTTTGAAATGCCTCTTCACCTGGTTACAGAATATGGCGGCTGGAGAAACCGGAAACTGATAGAGTTTTTTGTCCGCTTTGCAGTAACCTGTTTTAAGCGTTATAAAGATAAAGTAAAATACTGGATGACCTTTAATGAAATTAACAATCAGGCCAGTTTCCAGGAAGGATTTATGCTGTTTGCCAATTCCGGCATTCTGCCAAAAGAAGGAGAAGATCCGGAAAAACTGATGTATCAGGCAGCCCACTATGAGCTGGTGGCAAGCGCCGAGGCTGTGAGACAGGGACACCAAATTAATCCAGAATTTCAGATTGGCTGTATGATTGCCATGTGTCCGGTATATCCGGCAACCTGCAGGCCAGAGGATGTTTTGATGGCAGAGAAGGCCATGCAGAAGCGTTACTATTATACAGACGTACATGTACATGGCGTATATCCAGTTAATATTACGGCTTATTGGAGACGGAAAGGCTTTGAGCTGGATGTGACCGAAAAGGATTTGGAAATCCTGAAGGAAGGAACTGTAGACTACATTGGATTCAGCTACTATATGACCTTCTGCATCGAACATAAGGAGGACAATCCTCATTTTGATTACCGTGAAGGCAATGATTTTATCCGCAATTCCTATGTGGAAGCAAGCGACTGGGGATGGCAGATTGATCCGGTAGGTTTGAGATATGCGCTGAACTGGTTTACCGATCGCTATCCAGTACCGCTGTTTATTGTAGAAAACGGTCTGGGTGCATATGACAAGGTAGAAGAAGACGGCTCCATTCGGGATCAGTACCGAATCGAGTACTTCCAAAAACACATTGAACAGATGAAAAAAGCTGTGGAAGAAGACGGCGTGGATCTTATGGGATATACGCCATGGGGATGCATTGACCTGGTCAGCGCAGGAACCGGAGAAATGGATAAGCGCTACGGTTTCATCTATGTAGATAAGCATAATGATGGAAGCGGCGATCTTCACAGAAGTAAAAAAGCATCCTTTGACTGGTATAAGAAAGTGATCGAAACCAACGGAGAAGTATACTAAGAGGAGATTTTGATAGATGGAAAAAAAGTATCTGTGTATAGATGTAGGCGGTACATCCATTAAATATGCTGTGCTTGACAACAAACTCCAGTTTTCGGTCAGGGGCAGTGTCGTCACACCTTATGAGGGGACAGAGACATACCTGAATACATTAGAAGCCATTTTTCGGGATGTAAAAGAAAAAGAGCCGGAGATTTCAGGAATTGCCATGTCGGTTCCAGGAATGATTGACAGCCGTCAGGGAATCTGCATCAACGGAGGAAACTTAACTTATGTGGAGCTGCTTCCTCTGGCGGCTAATATGAAGGAACGGTGCGGTGTTCCGGTGTCTATTATGAATGACGCTAAGGCCGCAGCCCTTGCAGAAGTCACCTGGGGAGCTTTGGCTGACTGTCAGGATGCAGTCGTAATCGTGTTTGGAACCGGAATCGGCGGCGCTCTTGTAAAAGACGGAGAAGTACACCTGGGAAAGCATTTTGGAGCCGGAGAATTTAGCTGGATTATGATGAGCCAGGAATTTGACCATGCAGAAGACTCCTGGGCGCTGCGAAATGGAAACCGACGTCTGGTAAATCTGGCTGCCGCTGCAAAAGGCGTAAGTGCAGATGGAATTACCAGCTATCAGGTGTTCCAGTGGGCGGAAGAAGGAGATGAGCGGGTGCTGTGGGCTCTGGACAAGTTTACCAAGGACATTGCCTTTATGATTATGAACCTTCAGGCCATCTACGATCCGGAACGGTTTGCTATTGGCGGAGGAATCAGCAAACAGCCGCTGCTGCTGAAATATACTCAGAGAAATCTGGACGGATTTTATGCAACTACGAGATTCCCCATTCCCAAACCGGAGATTGTAACCTGCAAATATTATAATGATGCAAACCTTATCGGAGCGTTGGGACATTTTCTTAACCAGTATCCGGCATAACGTTTGAGAATATGAGAAAAAAGAATACGTAATAAAAGCTGCTGCAACATGGCAGGGGATGCCCTTACCATGTTGCAGCAGTTTTTTTGTTTGATAGGAAATAAATGCGACCCGCCGTAGTCAGCTGTTTTCTGGACAGCTAAAAAATATAGGAACAGCAGCTGAAAAAATTAAGAAAAGTTTAGGTTGTAGTTTCATTGGATATTATATACAATAGTTTATAACAGTTCAGCCATGGGAAAATTCATAGCTGAACTGTTATCATACATTTGGTATACAAAATTGTCATATGCCGCATTTGTAAAGGAAGAACATTAGAATGAAAAAGATTTTAACAAGGGCAGCGATTTTGCTGATAATATTTATATCAGCCGCTGCCGGCTATTTTATATGGAACCGCAATCACAGCTTGTCAAAGGAGGAACAGCGGGTATATACGGCAATTCAGGAAACAGCCTTTCCAGTTATGTATATGGAGATGTTTGGGGAAAAGATGAATTGTCTCCATGGATACTCCCAGGATATGCGGGAAGCAGATATGAGAGATACGCTGACGATTTTACCGGAAGACCGGAAGCTGGCAATTTACATCGAAGATTATGATGGGGAAATTACCGGAATCTATTATGAAATACGCAGCCTGGATTTGGACAGACTGGTGGAACGGACTCAGGTTGAAACCTGGGAGACTACAGAAAACGGGGTTCGTGCAGAACTTCCGATACAAAACCTTCTTACCAGAGAGCAGGAGTATTTATTGAGCCTGTCGGTTACGACTTCTAAAAATGGAACGATTGGATACTATACGAGGATTAAATGGAGTGAGAATACCAATATTCAGCCTATGATTGAACTGGCCAGGCAGTTTTCTGCCAGCACCTTTCACTATGAAGACGCCTCGGAACTGACCATGTATTTAGAGCCGGATGCAGCGGCAGACAACAGCTCCTTTGGAGACGTTTCCATTAACAGCAGTTTTTCCCAGCTGACCTGGGGGGATCTTCAAATGGAGCAGGGCAGTCCGGTGGAGATTTCGTTAAAAGAACTGGATGGCATTATGGGGCAGATTGAACTGCAATATCTGGCTTTCAGGCAGACGGAAGATGGCCGCACGGAAACCTATGAGGTGACGGATGATTTCACTTTGAAATGGAGTGAACAGAGAATCTACATGATGGATTTTGACAGGCAGACGGACCAGGTATTTACCGGAGATCCAGCCTGTTTTTCCGGAAAACGGATTCTGTTAGGCGTGACCGGAGAGGAAAGAGTCAGCGCGAAATTAAGTCCTGACAAAAAACAGACGGCATTTTGCGTCAACAGGGATTTATGGCTGTATGATCAGAAGGATCAGGAACTGGTCAATGTATTTTCCTTTAGAACCGGAGAAAATGAGACTGGTATCGAATACGATAAGCATGACGTTCGAATTTTGCAGGTGTCAGACAGTGGGGACGTAGATTTTCTGCTGTATGGGTACATGAACCAGGGCCGTCACGAAGGACAGGTGGGAATTGGTTTATATCATTATTCCGATGAAAAGGGCGCTTTGGAAGAACGGTTTTTTGCGCCGTCTGTTACAACCTTTGAGTCTTTGAAGGGAGATTTGGAAAAATTGTGCTATCTGTCTGGCGGCGGTATGCTGTATCTGATGCAGGATCATGCCGTATACGGTATCGATTTAAGCAGCAGCGAATATATTATTCTGGCAGATTCCCTGGAAGAAGGGGCGTTTGCGATCAGCAGGGATGGCCGTCACTTTGCATGGCAGGACGACCAGAAACATAATCAGGCGTCTTATATCAGTCTCATGGATTTGGAGACCGGAGCCAAGCAGACGATTTCAGCGCCAGAGGGAGATTACATCCGGAGTCTGGGCTTTGTCGGAGGGGATTTCCTTTATGGACTGGCGCACCAGGACAGCAGCTGGACGGTAAATGGCCGTTTAGAGGACATTCCCATGTATGCGCTGGAAATACAGGGAGAGGACGGACAGGTTCTGACCAGATATGAAAAGGATGGATACTATATTTCGGGAGTGTCGGTAGAGGACAGCCGGATTCACCTGGAACGCCTGGCCGCTGTATCTGGAGGAGCCTATACAAAGGTGGATAATGATACCATTGTCTGCAATGCGGATCTGGAGGATAGGCACATGGAAGGAATTGGCTGGTATGCGTCAGCCGATAAGGGAAAGATTTACTTTGCCCAGCTTTTTGCAGATGTGAAAAACAGCCAGAGCGTAAAATTTTCCAGTCCGGAAAAGGTTTCCTATGACCAGTCACTGGATTTGCAGCTTACTGCCAACACGCCTTTTACCGGCATGACCTTTTATGCTTATGGCAATGGCCGTTTAAAGGGGACGTCCCAGGATTTTGTCAAGGCGGTAGAATTGGCATATGAAGATATGGGCGTAGTAACGGATCAGGATCAGAATATTTTGTGGAACCGAACCAACAGGGGAAATATCCGGACTATTCGAGACGTGCAAAATACTGCGGCGCCGATTATCCAGCATTTAGGAGAGTTTACAGAGAGCAAAGAGTTTGAAGACGGACTGATTCTTTTGGATGCAAAAGGACTGGCATTAAACCAGATTTTGTATTTTGTGGATCAGGGGCTGCCAGTGGTGGCCTATACCGGAGAAGGGACTTATGTACTGATTACCGGTTTTGACCAGTTTAATGTGACGCTGTATCAGCCGGAAACTGGAGAAACCTGGAAAATGGGACTGAATGACGCTTCCAGTTATTTCCAAAGCCTGCAAAATGACTTTATTTGCAGCATCAGAACCCACTAAACAGGGAGAAAAAGCTGGATTCTCTTTACAAGCCGGATTTTTATGATATAATCTATAGTGCATAATTTTAACATTAAGAAATTTGTAACATATTTTTTATTTTTGTAATAGATTTAGGAATGATTTAGGAGACTAGGATGGAACAATACATTATGAAGGGCGGCAATCCTCTTGTAGGTGAAGTCACCATAGGAGGAGCCAAAAATGCTGCCTTGGGAATCCTGACCGCGGCAATCATGACTGACGATGACGTACTGATAGAGAACCTTCCGGATGTCCGAGACATTAATGTGATGTTGGAGGCAATCGAGGAGATTGGAGCGACAGTAGAACGCATTGACCGCCATACGGCTAAGATTAATGCATCAAGTATTCACGAGATTTCTGTAGATGACGAATATATCCGAAAAATTCGGGCGTCCTATTATTTTATAGGAGCCCTCCTTGGAAAGTATAAGAGCGCTCAGGTGCCGCTGCCAGGGGGCTGCAATATTGGCAGCCGTCCCATTGACCAGCATCTGAAAGGATTTCGGGCTCTTGGCGGAGACGTCCGGATTGAAAACGGAGCAGTCCAGGTTCATGCCATTGATTTGGTAGGAAGCCATATTTATCTGGATGTGGTTTCCGTAGGCGCTACCATCAATATTATGATGGCCGCAGCGCTAGCAGAGGGAATGACGATTCTGGAAAACGTGGCAAAAGAGCCTCATGTAGTAGATGTAGCTAACTTTTTAAACAGTATGGGTGCCAATATTAAGGGCGCTGGAACGGATACCATCCGTATTCGAGGCGTAAAGAAGCTCCATGGAACCGAATATTCTATTATTCCGGATCAGATTGAAGCAGGCACATTTATGTGTGCAGCTGCAGTTACCCGCGGCGATATTATGGTAAAAAATGTTATTCCCAAGCATTTGGAAGCCATTACTGCCAAGCTGTTAGAGGCTGGCTGTGAAGTGTCTGAATTTGATGATGCAGTACGGGTAGTTGGAAAACCAAACCAGCGCCATACGGATATTAAGACCCTTCCGTATCCTGGATTTCCTACGGATATGCAGCCTCAGATGACGGTAACGCTGACATTGGCAGAGGGAACCAGCATGGTAACGGAGAGTATATTTGAAAACCGCTTTAAGTACGTAGACGAGCTGGCCCGCATGGGAAGCAATATTAAGGTAGAAGGCAATGTGGCGGTGATCGACGGTGTAAAGCGTCTCACAGGAGCTCAGGTCAATGCGCCGGATTTACGGGCAGGCGCAGCACTGGTACTGGCTGGCCTGGCTGCAGAAGGCATTACAGAAGTTGATGAAATCGGCTACATTCAGAGAGGCTATGAGTGCTTTGAAGAGAAATTGAAGGCTCTTGGAGCAGTTATTGAAAAAGTGGATTCTGAAAAAGAAGCCCAGAAATTCCGTTTAAAGGTAGGATAATTTACTTGACAGGGTTTTTAAAATGCTGTATAGTAAATTTGCTTTAAAATTGAAAAGTTCGTAAATATCCCTTATTCAGAGTGATGGAGATACAAAGGATCTGTGAAGTCACGGCAACCCCGATTGTGCGCGGTAAGCGCCAGGGTCGGAAGGTGCCAGCCTGAGCGAGGAGCTGTGTCCGGTGGGAGGCAGCCAGTCGAGCAATAAGAGGATTTGATGATGACAATCTCAAGTCCGCATTGCTGCGGACTTTTCTTTTTCACAAATATCAGATTAATTTGTAAAAACACAAGGAGGAAACATTATGGAGAGACGTTTATTTACTTCAGAATCAGTAACCGAAGGACATCCGGATAAGATGTGCGATGCCATCTCTGACGCCGTTTTAGATGCGTTAATGGAGCAGGACCCAATGAGCCGTGTAGCCTGTGAGACAGCTGTTACCACAGGTCTGGTACTGGTAATGGGTGAAATTACCACCAACGCTTATGTAGATATTCAGAAACTGGTTCGGGAAACCATCCGCGAGATTGGATACGACCGTGCAAAATACGGTTTTGACTGCGATACCTGCGGCGTAATTACTGCCATTGACGAGCAGTCTGCCGACATTGCGTTAGGCGTGGACAAGGCTTTAGAAGCCAAGGAAAATACCATGTCTGACAGCGAGATTGACGCTATCGGCGCTGGCGATCAGGGCATGATGTTTGGCTACGCAACCAATGAGACCGAAGAATATATGCCATATCCAATCGCACTGGCACACAAACTGACCCGTCAGCTTACCAAGGTAAGAAAAGACGGCACATTAAAGTACCTGCGTCCGGATGGAAAGAGCCAGGTAACGGTAGAATATGATGAAGCTGGAAAGCCGGTTCGTCTGGATGCGGTTGTTCTTTCTACCCAGCATGATGAGTCCGTAACTCAGGAGCAGATTCACGAAGATATTAAAAAATACGTATTTGATCCCGTATTACCGGCTGACATGATTGACGGCAGCACCAAGTTCTTTATCAACCCAACTGGACGTTTCGTAATCGGCGGCCCTCATGGAGACAGCGGTTTAACTGGACGTAAGATTATCGTAGACACCTACGGCGGATATGCCCGTCACGGCGGCGGCGCATTCTCCGGAAAAGACTGCACCAAGGTAGACCGTTCTGCAGCATACGCTGCCCGTTACGTTGCAAAGAATATCGTAGCAGCAGGACTTGCAGACAAGTGCGAAATCCAGCTGTCCTACGCAATCGGCGTTGCACATCCGACTTCTGTTATGGTAGATACCTTTGGAACCGGAAGAGTCAGCGACCAGAAGCTGGTTGAGATTGTAAGAGAAAACTTTGATCTCCGTCCGGCAGGCATCATCAAGATGTTAGACCTGCGCCGTCCGATTTACAAGCAGACTGCTGCTTACGGACATTTTGGCAGAAACGATCTGGATCTGCCATGGGAGAAATTAGACAGAGTTGAGACATTAAAGAAGTATTTATAAGATTCAGATTTTATGCAGGGGCTAAAATGGCCCCTGTATTTTTTTATCACAGAATTAAGAAGCAATGTTTATTTGGGATTATAGAATGAAAACAGTCCAAAATAAGTTGAAAAAATAAGCTATAATGAACTATAAACAAAAAAATCTGTCCAAAACTAAAACAAAAGAGTCCGAGTTTCTTCACAGTTCAGATTTTCATGGAAGGAATGGATATAATTAAAATCAGAAAGCATGGACGGAAAAGAAAAATGGAAATGGTGAAGTTCTATGTACGAAAAGACGAAGAAAGAAATATATGATTTGATTAAATTAAACACGGAATCATTAGACTGGAAAACACCGAAACTAATGACTACGGGAGAAATTAGCAGACAATTAAATATTAGCAGAAATTTGTGCAGCCACTATTTAAATGAAATGGTAAAAGAAAAGGCGCTTATTAAAATCAGCACAAGGCCAGTATCGTTTTTGCATCGAAAAACAGTTGAACGGTTGTACAGGGTTCATTTGGAAGAAAATGAATATTTGAATTTTTATGATTTAAGTACATGCCTGGGAATTTCAAAAAAGGACGTATTTGATGATTATATTGGATCACATTCAGGATTGAGCTATCAGGTCAGCAAATGTAAAGTTTCAGTAAGATATCCAGATAAGGGAATTCCGATTTTGATTTATGGAGAAAAGGGAACGGGAAAACATAAGCTGGCAGAACTGGTAGGAGAGTATGCACTTGAGAAAGGATATTCAGACGAAAAGACGAAATTTATAGATGCCGGAAGTTTTGGTGATAAAGATGAAGCGCTAGAATCGGAAGTTCTTTTTTGGACTGAAAAAAAGAAATGGATTATATGCATTGAAAATGTTGAAGAAATTTCCAATAACCGATTGATGAAGATTTTGGAAAAAGCGGAGTGCAAGATGATACTGACAGCCAATATCAGACATGATGCTGGTGAAGTGGAACAGTTAGTAAGACAAATCCCTCTTGCGATAGAAATTCCGTCTCTGTCAGAACGATCGGATGAGGATAAAAAAGAATTATTGTTATATTTTATGAAACAGGAAGCATTGAAAATTAAAAGTGATATTTTAATAGATATTCGTGTGATGGAACTTTTAATTCAATATTATTATGCAAGAAATATTGACGAGCTTCGAGATATTGTTATGACTTGCTGTGCAAATGCATTTGTGAGAAAAACAGAAGCAGAAGAAGTGCAGATATGTATATATGACCTTCCCGAAAAAGTAGTGGCAGAAAGTTACAGGTTTTATTCAGAAACAGAACCGTCTGTTATGATGAATATTAAAAACTATAAAGTGAACCATTATATAGATGAATTTCAGAACTATTGTAAACAAATATATGAAAAATATCTTCAAATTGAAAAGACCCCTGATATAGAAGAAAAAGTAGAAGAATTATGGAAGATAACAGAAGAATTTTGCGATTACCTGACATATAAGAACTGCTATTCAAATAAAAAAATAGAAGCTTTAAAAAAGGTTGTTTCAGGGATGCTTGATTCTATGATAGAGCGATATGGGATTTCTTTCCCGACAGAATTTGACCTTATTTTTGCAAAATGTTTATATGTCCAGTCTGAATTAATGGGAAGAGAAAAAAGCCATTATGAAACAGATTTAAAACGGTGTCTGGAAGAATTGTCAGAAGAACATGAAGCAGAGCAATTGCTGGTGGAAGAGCTAAAAGATAACATTGAAAGCTGCCTGGGTGTTAAAGCGAGTAATATGAACCAGCTGTTTGTACTTCTGAATTTGATACAGTTTAATAGAGAACCAGGATGGGGAAAAACCAGAGGCGTGATAATTTGCCATGGGAGTGCTACTGCAAGCAGTATGGCTGAGATTGTTAACAAGGTATTAGGATTCAGAATATTCGAAGCGATTGATATGCCAATAAATGTATCACCTGCAGAAACCATTCAGAGACTCAAAAAGTATATGAAGTATATAAAAACGCCAAGAGAACTTATTATACTGGTAGATATGGGGTCTTTAGAAGAACTGCACAGCTGTTTAAGTGATGTAAAAGGCTTGAAAGCAATTATCATTAATAACGTATCGACAAGAATGGCAATGGATGCAGGAGCCAAGATCAGAGCATCAGTCAGCTTGGATAAAATCGCAGAAACAGTATGTTATGAAAACAGGAGTACATATCGTCTGGTAGATAATACAATTCCGCAGAAAGCAATCTTGTTTTGCAGTGAAACTGGTATTGGAGCAGCAAAGAGAATGTCAGAATTATTTGCAGCCAGTTTCCCGAAAAAATTAAACATAGAGTTTTTAAGTGTTGATTACAGAAATGTTTTGGAACCAAAATCACTACAGGCAATAATCGATAAGTACGAAGTTTTGTTTGTTGTAGGAACACAGGATCCGAAAAATCCAAACATTTGTTATGTTTCTATGGAAGATGTAATTGGCTTCAATCATATGGAACGAGTATTTTCTGTTTTGGAACAATTTTTATCAAGAGAAGAATTGGGTGTGTTTAAGAAAAATCTGGTAAAAGAATTTTCCTTACAAAACGTAATTCAAAATTTAACCATTTTGGATGCAGAAGTTCTGATAGGTATGGTTAACGATGGCATTGAAAAACTGCAGAAAAAGATGGGAAAAAATTTTTCTGACAGAATCCGGATTTCGCTCAATGTACATATATGCTGTCTGGTAGAACGCCTGATTAGGAAAGAGGCATTAGATAAGTTTGATAATGAAGAAACAGGGACAGAAGAGTTTATACTGTTCACCAATGCAGTAAGGGATTCTTTTCAGAATATCAGTCTGCATTACAATGTAGAAATTCCGCTTGGTGAAATTGCTTATATAAAAAATTATTTTGATTATGGGAAGGAGAAAAAATAGTGACAAAATATTTAATCGCAAGTCACGGAAAACTTGCAGAGGGGCTATATGACACATTTGTAATGGTTATGGGGAAAAATGAAAACCTGTCTTTTTTCGGAGCATATACGAATGCAGAAGAAGATATGGAAGAAACGGTGAAAGAATATGTAGATGGAATAAAAGAAGGAGATGAGCTCATTGTTTTAACAGATGTATTTGGAGGCAGTGTTAATAATGAATTTATGAAATATATTGGCAGAAAACATTTTTATCTGGTTTCCGGTGTCAGTTTGCCTCTGCTGATTGAAATGGTTACAGACAGAGACCCCGATACTGCAGAGAAAATCAAAGGGATTATAGGCAGAGCGAGTCAGTTTGTCTGTGACTGTAATAACATGAAACTGGATAATAATGAAATGGATGCTTTTTAAGGAGGTGAAAAAGATGGTTAAATTAGTCAGAGTTGATCACAGGCTTCTTCATGGACAGGTTGTATTTATATGGACAGCTTCAATCGGAGTAGATTGTATTTTAATTGCTAATGATGCAGTGGCAAACGATCCAATACAAAAAGGTATTTTAAAACTCAGCCAGCCAACGGGTGTAAAGCTGATCTTTAAGTCAGTAAAAGATTCTATTGAAGCGTTAAACAGCGGCGTTACAGATAAATACAATTTAATGATTATTACAAGCAATATAGATGATGGATATGAACTTGCAAGTAAAGCAGAGCAGATTCATTCCCTGAATCTTGGAAACGTAAAATTACGGGAAAACACACATAACTTATCAAAGTTGGTACATGTTACTGATGAAGAAGAAAGAAAATTAAAGACATTAGCGGCAGAAGGCATTGAAGTTGAAATACGTGCAGTACCAGGTGATGATAAAATCATTGTAAAATAAGTTTCTTGCAGGATGGAGGATAATTATGTTAATGCAGGCTATATTAATTGGGATTGTTACATTTGTATGCTATGCAAATCCAATGGTCGGCAGTCTAAACTGGCTGCGTCCGATTGTGTGTGGCAGTTTAACTGGGCTGGTTCTGGGAGATCCACAGACAGGCTGCATTGTTGGTGCAACATTGGAGCTGGCATTTTTAGGAAGTTATGCAATTGGGGGAGCGCTTCCGCCAGATTTCACGGCAGGTACGATTTTGGCAACAGCATTTGTGATTACCTCTGGAGCCAGTACGGATATGGCTTTGGTATTGGCTTTTCCAATTTCTACGTTGGCATTACTGCTTAAAAATGCAGTATACATTGGAATCAGAGGATATTGTTCAGAAAAGGCAACTAAGTATGCAGCACAGGCAGATGTAAAAAATGTACGGCGTATGCATTTGCTGGCGGCAGTATCATTTCCGGCAATTATGACAGTTGTGTTAAGTATTTGTTTTTATATGGGTTCCGAGCAGGTTACTTTATTAGTCAATATGATTCCAGAATTCATTTTAAATGGATTGAAAGTTGCCAGTAAAATACTTCCGGCTTTAGGTTTTGCAATGCTGGCAAAAATGCTGATTAGCAAGAGCACAGTTCATTACTTTATCTTTGGATTTGCATTAGCAGCATATTTAGAACTTCCTATTTTGGGAATTGCGATATTTGCAGTAGTATTAGCAACTATTATCGTAAATTTAATGGAAAAAAATACAAAAACGGAGGTAGCGCTTGATGATGACTTCTAATAATAATACAGGAGAAGTAATAACAAAAAAAGACTTAAGAAGGTTGTTTTTTGATTCTTTGAGCGTCAGTGCTTCATTGAATTATGAAAAGCAAATGGATATGGGATGTGCGTTCAGCTTGGCTCCAATTTTACAGAAGCTGTATAAAAATAAAGAAGATCTGGCAGAAGCACTGAAGCGGCACACAGAGTTTTATAATGTAACACCGATGTTTAACCCAACCCTTCTGGGAGTACTGACAGCGATGGAGGAAAGAAATGCAAAAGATGAAGATTTTCCAGAAGAGTCGATCAATGCTACCAAAGCCAGTCTTATGGGACCAATGTCTGGAATTGGTGATACAATAGACAAGGGAACATTAAAAACAATCGCAACTGGTGTTGGATGTACATTCGCTTTACAGGGAAGCTTTTTAGGGCCGATTTTATTCATGCTGATATATGGCATCAGCAATTTGCTGGTTCGTTATTTTGGAGTATTTTACGGCTATAAATTTGGAGTATCTTTATTCCAAAATACATCAGAAATAATTAAGAAGATATTCAGCGCAGTAACGATTATTGGCTTAATGGTAGTTGGCGGTATGACTGCAAGTATCGTATCTGTAAATCTGCAGCTTGCGATAGGCGTAGGAGAAGGCATCGTTAATATTATGGATGTTTTGAATACCATTATGCCGGATATTTTATCGCTGGGGATTTTTGGTTTGGTTTACTGGCTCCTAAAGAAGGAAATAAAAGCTACAACCATTCTTTTGGGAATCATAGTAGTCAGTATCGCTGGTTCTGCTGTGGGAATTTTCTAGGGGAGAGTTCACGTATGGTAAAAAATAAGCTTCTTTTGAGAAGCACACCGATAAAAGAAAAGGTCTCTGCAAAATCAATTTTAGAGATGCTGGAAGAAGCAGAAAAAAAGAACATTATGCTGAACAGCATTATGATAATCAGACATGGCAAAGTAATAACAGAAGGATATTATAAACCGTATTCAGAGTGTATTGAGCGCTCTATGCATTCTGCAACAAAGAGTTTTACTGCAACAGCCATTGGACTTTTGATTGATGAGGGAAGACTAAAATTAGAAGATACAGTATTGTCTTTTTTTTCAGAATATGCGCCGGAAAATCCATGTGAAAATTTAAAGAAAATGAATATATGGCATTTGCTGACGATGACATGTGGACATGATTCTGTACCAGCAAGGAAAGGGACCGATAACTATGTAAAACAGTTTTTAAATCATCCAGTACCCTATGCTCCAGGAACACATTTTCAGTATAGTTCCATGGCGAGTTATATGCTGACAGCAATTATCAGAAAAGTGTCAGGACAAAATATGACACGCTACTTGAGAACTCGTATTTTTGAACCTTTGGGAATTTATGATGCATATTGCGATACCTGTCCTATGGGAATCGAGTATGGAGGAGGAGGATTATTCCTTCGTACAGAAGATTTAGCAAAACTGGCTGTGCTGTATTTGAATAACGGAATATGGGATGGTAAAAGGCTTTTATCAGAGAACTGGGTAAAGGAATTTACAAAAATGCAGTTCAGGGATTCCTGGTCTCACAGCAATCCTACATTAAAGCCAGACTGGTATTGCGGATATGGTTTCCAGAACTGGAGATGCACACAAAAAAATGCGTATCGATTTGATGGGAGCTTTGGACAGTTAGCAGTAGTTTTGGAAGATTATGATGCAGTACTGGTTACTACAGCATCAGAAGCAAGACCGGAAAGGATTTTAGAACTGTTCTGGAAACATATGATTCCTGCCTTTGATAGAGAATCAACGGAAGAAGAGTGGAAAGCGTTACAGAAAAAAATAATGAATCTCGAACTGCCATGGCCAGAAGCCAGGACTGTTTCCCCGAAAGCATGGAAAATTTCTGGTAGAGATATTATAATGGACTTCAATAAGGAATCTATGGTAACAACAAAACGACAAAGTCTGGCTTTTGCAGATGCTCACATTGAACTGAATAGAACAGGGATCGAAAAAATCAGCCTGTTTTTTGAAAATGAATTTCAATGCCGGATGCGATATACAGAAGATCATCAGGAATATGAACTTATGCTGGGTTTAAAAGATGAAATGGAACCAGGAATCTTAAGAAGTATTTGGGGTGACTATCCAGTTTTATCGACAGGCAGATGGCTGGATTCAGAACGCTTCGAGATAAGAATTTTAACAATAACTGCAGATTATTGTACAATAGTAACATTTGATTTTTCAGGTTTAGAAGTTAAAATTCAGTTTGAAGAGACGCCTTATGACCCAGTAAAGCAGGTTCCAAAAGCCGGTTCGGAGCCCGCGTGAAGTACGGCAACAACGACTGGCAGGTTCCAAAAGGCAGAAATTATAGTGGAAAATTTATGATGGAAATTAATAGTTAAAAAACATCAAGCCCTTTTTGGAAAAGAATCAAGGCTATTAGCTAACTAAGCTAGTAGCCTTGGTTTGACAGCCTTATGACTCCAGATCTTCTACGAGAATTTTGGTTACTTCTACAGTCTGGGACACTTCATCGGGATTTAGTTCTCCGGTGTAGGTAATAGAGACGGGATTGCCGATTACAATTCCAGTAGTTCCAGTAGTGACCTCGGCCTGGCTTTTATCAAACATATAAAGGCTGCCGTCTACAGTCTTAACGGTCAGAGTGTTCATGGTTCCGTCATCAACGACAACGGTTAGAACCTGTGTTTCAGAAACTTCGGCTGCCGTTGTCTCCTGGCTTATCGCAGAAGTCGGGGTTATCTGATTGGTCTGCTTTTGGGAACAGCCGGCCAGTCCAAGAACAGAGGCAAGCGTACAGGCAGTTATCAAGGTATATGGCAATGGTTAGCAGACACTAACCAGAACGCAAACCAAAGTGTAAACTGAACATCTCAATGTGCAAGTCTGACACAATAGAACGATTAAAGAAGCAGAAGGAGAATAAAAAGAGGATGATTCTGGATGTAGTATTGGGGTAAGTAATATAATGGCTCAAATAGAAAAAACTCAAGAAACAGTCAGGGTATGCAGGTGAAAACTCACATCCCCTGACTGTTTTTCCATGGCTTGCGGCTCTTCCTTATTTGTGGTATACTCCCCATATAATGCGCTTAGTATGCCGTAATGCAGATTTCTGTATTTGAAGCGGCTCTAAAAGAGCGGTTTTGGGGCAGACTGAGATTAAGAGAAGACAAGATGGAGGCAGCATGTCTGAGTTAGAAACGAAATATGCCATAGAAGTAGATAAAGTAACAAAGATTTATAAATTATATGATAAGCCCATCGACCGGCTGAAAGAGTCTTTAAACCTTTCCCACAAGGAATACCACAAAGACTTTTATGCCTTAAATGAGCTTTCTTTTCAGGTAGAAAAGGGACAGACCGTAGGAATTATCGGAACTAACGGTTCCGGAAAGTCTACCATATTAAAGATTATTACCGGAGTTTTGACCCCTACGACCGGACAGGTCAGGGTAAACGGTAAGATTTCCGCCCTTTTGGAGCTGGGCGCCGGATTTAATATGGATTATACGGGTATTGAAAATATCTATATGAACGGCACCATGATGGGATATTCCAAAAAGGAAATGGATGACAAATTACAGGATATTCTGGATTTTGCAGAAATCGGAGATTTTGTCTATCAGCCGGTAAAGACCTACTCCAGCGGTATGTTTGTCCGTCTGGCTTTTGCCCTGGCCATTAACGTAGAGCCGGAGATCTTGATTGTAGATGAGGCTCTTTCTGTAGGAGACGTATTTTTCCAGTCTAAATGTTACCGGAGAATGGAGGAAATCCGTCAAAGCGGAACCACAATTTTGATGGTAACTCACGACATGGGAAGCATCATTAAGTATTGCGATAAAGTGGTGCTGTTAAATAAAGGAAACTTTGTGGCAGAGGGAAGCGCAGGCCACATGGTTGATTTATATAAGAAAATTCTGGCAGGCCAGATGGAGGCGCTGGACGAAGAACTGGCGGCGGAAAAGGACGGAACTGCTAAAAATAACGGAATTTCTGATTTGGAGATGACGGATTTTGCGGCTGGAATATCTGGGAACGAGGATAAGAAACAGCCGGAACCGGCAGGACTGATGAAAAATAAAATCACCATCAATGCCAACCGTACCGAATACGGTGACGGCAGGGCAGAAATTTACGATTTGGGACTGTTTGATGAAAGAGGAAATCTGACCAATCTGTTAATCAAGGGGGAAATGTTTACCATTCGGGAGTGCATCCGCTTCCATGCCGACATTGAAGCGCCGATTTTCACCTATACGATTAAGGATAAAAAGGGAACAGATTTAACGGGAACCAATACCATGTTTGAAGGAACTGACATTCAACCGGTGAAAAACGGGGATGAATATCAGGTGGAATTTACCCAGAAAATGACGCTTCAGGGCGGAGAGTACCTGCTGTCTATGAGCTGCACCGGATTTGAACATGGAGAACACGTGGTATACCACCGGCTGTATGATGTAGCCAATTTGACCGTGATTTCCAACAAAAATACAGTTGGAGTCTACGATATGGAATCTCAGGTAAAGGCAGTGAAACGATGAAAGATATGAGTTATCAGATATTAGATCTATTAGAAAAATATGGTTCTGATCCAGAGGGCATAAAAAAGGTGCTGGAGCAGGAAGCAGATCCTGAGGTGCTGTATGCCCTTTCCCCTGTACGGGAGAATCTGTTGGAGTGGTATGACTGGAATCCAGAAGGCCGCCTGCTGCAGATTGGCGCAGATTACGGAGCGCTGACGGGTATGCTGGCAGAACGTTTGAGACAGGTAGATGTATGGGACTGCCGGGATGAGGATTTAGAAGTGGTAAAACGCCGTTTTCCTCAGACAGAAGGGATTCATCTGCTGAAACAGATGCCTTTGGAGAAGCTGGAACAGGAATATTATGATTATATTTTTATTCCAGAGATTCGTATGGATTTGCTGGAATCAGCCGGAAAAGAACGAGAATCCAGTAATCGGCAGAATGCGGAAGTGGGGACAGCCAGCCTGCTGACCCAGCTAAAGCCCTTGTTAAAGCCTGAAGGAAAGCTGATTCTGGCCGGATTTAACCGGATTGGACTCAGGAGATTTGCAGGAGCAGAGGCTGATGAAGGAACTGCGGCTATTACCTGGCGGCTCATAGGCGAGATGACAGAGCGCTGTATGGACGGACATGTTCCGGCAGTTTATTATCCAGTACCGGATCACCGCCTTCCAACAGCCGTGTATTCGGATAAACGTCTGCCGGAAAAGGGAGAGTTAAGTAACCTGTCAGTGGCATACGATAAGCCTGGATTCCGGTATTTCAGCGAAGAAGCCGGATTTGACGAACTTTTGCAGGAAGGGCAGTTTCCGCAGTTTGCAGATTCATATCTGGTAATTTGGGAGAAATGATGAAAGAGACAATTTTTGTAAAATACAACCGGACCAGAAGAGAAGAGTTTCAGATCCGGACCAGTATCATTGAAGAAGCAGGACAGAAATGGGTGGAAAAAACGGCGCTGACCAAGGCGGCAGTCAGCCATATTCAGTCCTTACAAGAGAAAAAAGAGCAGTTAAAGCGCTGCTATCAGAATATTGAGGCAGCCGATGTAACGGTAAGCGCAGATGGCCGGACAGCCCGATTCCCGTTTATTCAGGGAGAAACCTTAGCGGAAATTCTGGGAAGGCAGATCCAAAATGGCCAGGCTCCGGTTCAGGCAGTCAAAGAGACGATGGAACGGGTATTTTCTGTGACAGATGGAACTATGATCCCATTTACCAAAACAGAAGCCTTTGAGGAAGTCTTTGGCAGTCAGCCAGAGGACTTTTCCTTTGCAGGAGATTCTTATCCAGTCACGAATTTAGACGGTATTTTTGAAAACATGATGGAGGACAAAGACGGTAACATATGGGTCATTGACTACGAATGGGTCTTTGATTTTCCGGTTCCCGCCGAGTTTGCCCGTTACCGGAATCTGGCTTATTTCTATTATAAGTATGAAAAACTCATGGAATACGGCAATTTGACCGCTTTTCTGGCAGAGTTTGGCATTGATTCAGAAAAGGCGTCTGTGTACGGCGATATGGAAAAATCCTTCCAGGCCTATGTTCATGGAGACAGCACCCAGGGGTATTTCAAACACTTTGAACAGAGGATCGTAACTGGCGAAGAATTAAAGCGGAAGGATGCAGATTTGCAGAAGGCCATGGAACGGATTGTGGTGCTTCAGGAGGAAGAGGAAGACCGCAATATTACCATTCGAAAAGATCAGGAGATTATGCGTCTGACCAACAATCATGTGGCAAATCTGGAGATTATTATAAAGGATCTGCGTCATGAGATTGATGAAATGGGTAAAACCATGACCTATTTAAACAGCCATGAAGCCCTGATTTATAAGGTTTACCGAAAACTGGCCAACGCAGTGCGCCGCCGTTTCCCCAAGGGAACACGCCGTCATAAGGTATTAAAATATGCCATTGGAACAGTCCGCCATCCTGGTTATTATGGCCGCCTGTATGTTACCAAAGAGGGACGCAACCGGATAGAGGGAGATTTTAAGATCGGAGACGGATATCGGGAAACTGGAAAACTGGTATTCCCAAAAGAGGAACATCCGGAAGTATCGGTGGTGATTCCGGTGTATAACCAGATTCACTATACCTATGCCTGCTTAAAATCGATTTTGGAACATACGCCGGATGTGACCTATGAGATTATCATTGCAGATGACGTTTCTACAGATGCAACGGCAGAGATTTCTAAATTTGCGGAAAATCTGGTTATCAGCCGCAATCAGGAAAATCAGGGATTTTTAAGAAACTGCAATCAGGCGGCAAAAAAGGCCAGAGGCCGTTATATTATGTTTTTAAACAACGATACCCAGGTGACAGATGGCTGGCTCAGTTCCCTGGTCAATCTGATTCAGTCGGATGATTCTATCGGCATGGTTGGATCGAAACTGGTCTATCCGGACGGGCGCCTTCAGGAAGCCGGAGGAATTATCTGGAGCGACGGTTCCGGCTGGAATTATGGCCGTTTGGACAATCCGGACAAAGCGGAATACAACTATGTAAAAGATGTAGATTATATTTCCGGCGCAGCTATTCTGCTGTCTAAGGAATTATGGAATCAGATTGGCGGTTTTGATGATCGGTTTGCTCCGGCTTACTGCGAAGATTCCGATCTGGCCTTTGAAGTAAGAAAAGCAGGGTATCGGGTAGTATATCAGCCCCTTTCCAAAGTGATCCACTTTGAAGGAGTTTCCAATGGTACGGATGTAAATGGTACTGGTTTAAAGCGGTATCAGGTGGAAAACAGTAAAAAATTAAAAGAAAAATGGGCAGACGAGTTTAAGAAACAGTCTGTGAACGACGGGAATCCAAATCCATTCCGAGCAAGAGAAAGAAGCCAGAAAAAGCCGGTGGTACTGATTGTGGATCACTATGTACCGACCTTTGATAAGGACGCCGGTTCCAAGACCACTTATCAGTATATTAAGATGTTTCTGAAAAAGGGATTTGCAGTGAAGTTTTTGGGAGACAATTTCCTTCACGAAGAACCGTATTCTACCACGTTACAGCAGATGGGAGTGGAAATTCTCTATGGACCGGAATACCAGACCGGTATTTGGGACTGGCTGGAGAAAAACGGAGACCAGATTGACTTTGCTTATTTAAACCGTCCCCATATTGCAACTAAGTATGTAGATTTTATCAAGGATCATACCAATATTAAGGTGATTTATTACGGCCATGATCTTCATTTCCTGCGGTTGGGACGGGAGTATGAACTGACTGGAGATATTAAGATTAAACGGGAGGCAGATTATTGGAGAGCCATTGAGCTTTCTATGATGCAGAAAGCATCGGTGTCCTATTATCCGTCTTATATCGAAGAACAGGCCATTCATAAAATTAACCCTGAGATCCATGTAAAAGCCATTACCGCCTATGTATATGACAAGTTTTTAGAGAAACTTGAGGAAGACTTTGAGAAGCGGGAAGGACTGGTATTTGTAGGCGGCTTTGCCCATCCGCCCAATGCCGATGCGGTGCTCTGGTTTGCCAGGGAGATTTTCCCGCTGATTCGGGCGCAGATTCCGGACATGAAGTTTTATGTAGTGGGTTCTAAAGTAACAGACGAGATTAAGGCCTTAGAGCAGCCGGGAAACGGCATTATTATCAAGGGCTTTGTCAGTGATGAAGAACTGGAAGCCATTTACCAGAAGTGCCGGATTGTAGTCGTTCCGCTGCGTTATGGAGCAGGCGTAAAAGGAAAGGTCGTAGAGGCTATTTATAACGGCGCTCCCATTGTCACCACATCCATTGGTGCAGAAGGGATTCCGGACGTAGAAAAAACCCTGGAAATCGCAGACGGAGCGGAAGAGTTTGCAGAAAAAACCGTAAAATTATATGGGGATACGGCGCGTCTGAAAGAATTGTCAGACCGCACACAAGAATATATTAAGGCACATTTCAGCGTAGATGGAGCCTGGAGCGTAATAGAGGAGGATTTTACCAGATGAGTAAACAGGTTTTAACGCCAGAAACAGAATATATGGTAAAAATTTTAGAAAAGCTGGTTAACATTCCCAGCCCAAGCGGCTATGCGGCAGAGGTAATGGAAGTAATTAAAAAAGAAGCAGAAGGCTTTGGATTTGATTCTTATTTCAGCAGAAAAGGCAGTCTGGTTATCCAGATTCCGGCAGCAGATGGAACGACAGAAAAAGATACCTTAGGCATTACGGCTCATGGAGATACTCTGGGCGCAATGGTTCGTTCTATTACCCCTTACGGAACTCTTCACTTTGCCTGCGTAGGCGGCTATATGATGGAATCCATTGAAGGAACCTACTGCAAGATCCATACCCGCACCGGAAAGGTTTATACCGGAACTATTCTTACAACAGAGCCGTCGGTTCATACCTATGACGACGCCAGAACCCAGGAACGAAAAGTAAAAAATATGGAAGTCCGTATTGACGAGATTGTTAAAAATGAAGAAGATGTAAAGGCGCTGGAAATTTTCCCAGGGGATTACATCAGCTTTGATCCGATGTTCCGTTACAGCGAAAGCGGATTTATCAATTCCCGCCATTTAGACGATAAAGCATCCGTTGCAATTTTGCTCACTTTATTAAAATACCTGTCTGAAACTGGTAAGAGACCGGCTCGTCCGGCTAAGATTGTTTTGAGCAATTTTGAAGAGGTAGGCCATGGCGGTTCCTGGATTCCAGAGGACATTACCGAGTTTATGGCAGTCGATATGGCGGCAATCGGGGATGATTTAAGCGGAGACGAGTATACGGTTACCATTTGCGCTATGGATTCTTCCGGCCCGTACCATTACGAACTGACCAACCGTTTGATTGAGATTGCAAAGGAAAAAGGCCTGAATTATACGGTAGATATTTTCCCGCACTATGGTTCTGATATTACGGCTGCATTAAGAGCCGGACACGATATTAAGGGCGCTTTAATTGGACATGGCGTTCACGCTTCTCATGGTACCGAGAGAACCCATATTAAAGGCTTAGAGCAGACCTATGAGCTGGTAAAAGGGTATTTGGGCGTATAACAGGAGGACAAAAAATGCAGGCAATCTTACTGGCAGGCGGCTTGGGAACTAGACTTCGCAGCGTCGTAAGCGACAGGCCAAAACCAATGGCTCTTATTGAAGGACGTCCCTTTATGGAGTATGTAGTTCACGAGTTGTCCCGCCATGGAATTACCCATATTATTTTTGCAGTGGGCTACAAAGGCTCCATGGTAGAGGAATACTTTGGAGATGGAAGCAGCTTTGGAGTAACGGTTTCCTATGCGTATGAGGAGACGCTGCTGGGAACTGCAGGCGCAATCAAAAATGCAGGAAAATTCATAACCGAAGATACGTTTTACGTGTTAAATGCAGACACCTTTTACCAGATTGACTACGGCCGTCTTACCAGTCTGCAGCAGGAAAAAAATCTGGATATGGCTCTGGTGCTTCGGGAAGTTCCAGACGTGTCCCGATACGGGGAAGCAGTTCTTCAGGATGGAATCCTTACGGGATTTAACGAAAAATCAGAAGAAAGCCGTCAGGGAACCATTAACGGCGGAATTTACCTGATGAAAAAGGAGCTTCTGGCGGAAATTCCAGAGGGAAAGGTTTCCCTGGAAAATGAAATGATACCCAAATGGATGCAGGAGGGAAAGCGTCTGGGCGGCTTTGTCAATGACGGATATTTTATTGATATTGGAATACCGGAGGCATACTTCCAGTTTCAGGAAGATGTGAGAAAAGGAGTGGTAGTATGGTAATTCGAGGACGGGCGCCCCTGAGAGTCAGCTTTGGCGGAGGCGGCACAGACGTAGCCCCATTCTGCGAAGAGCAGGGCGGAGCCATTATTGGAAGCACCATCAATAAATATGCATATTGTTCCATTGTACCAAGACAGGATGACCAGATTATCGCTCACTCTCTGGATTTTGATACAACGGTAAAATACAATACAAAAGAAAACTACGTCTATGACGGCAAGCTGGATTTGGTAACAGCAGCGTTAAAGGCCATGGACATCCGTCAGGGCTGCGAGGTGTATTTACAGTGCGATGCACCTCCAGGTTCCGGTCTTGGAACATCTTCCACGGTTATGGTAGCTCTTTTGACTGCTATGGCCCGCTGGAAAGGCGTGGAGTTAGACAATTATGCACTGGCAGATTTGGCTTACCAGGTAGAACGTCTGGATTTGAAGATTGACGGCGGCTACCAGGATCAGTATGCAGCAGCATTCGGAGGCTTTAATTTTATTGAGTTTCACGGCCGCAACAATGTGGTAGTCAATCCTTTGAGAATCAAAAAAGACATTATCCATGAACTCCAGTACAATTTGCTTTTGTGCTATACCGGAAACATCCATGTTTCTGCAAATATCATCAAAGATCAGGTGAAAAATTACGAGAAAAAAGACGCCTTTGATGCAATGTGCGAGGTAAAGGCCCTGGCCTATGCCATGAAGGACGAACTGTTAAAGGGGAACCTGTACAGCTTTGGCAAGCTGTTAGATTATGGCTGGGAAAGCAAAAAGAGGATGAGCAGCAAGATTACCAATCCCCAGATTGACGAGCTGTATAATGAGGCGAAGAAAGCAGGGGCTTTGGGCGGAAAACTCCTGGGAGCAGGCGGCGGCGGTTTCCTGCTGATGTTCTGCCCGTATAATATCCGCCATGTAGTAGCAGCCCGTATGGAAGCAGTGGGCGGTCAGGTAACAGACTGGAATTTTGAATTGAGAGGGGCGCAGAGTTGGATTACCAACGAGGACAGATGGCAGTATGATGCAGTCAAAGTCCATATGCCAAACGGAAATTATGAATTTCAATTATAAAACGGAAAAACGGCCGGTTATTTTTTTAGACAGAGACGGTACGATTAATGAGGAAGTCAACTATCTGCACCGGCCGGAGGATTTAAAGATTCTTCCTGGGGCCGCAGAAGCCATCAGCCGGTTTAATCAGGCCGGTTTCCTGGTGATAGTCATTACCAATCAGGCCGGAATCGGAAGGGGATATTACACCCAGCAGGATATGGAAAAGCTGAATGAGTATATGAATCAGGTTTTGGCAGAACAGGACGCCCACATTGATGGATTTTACTTCTGCCCCCATCATCCGGAGCATGGAATCGGGGAGTATAAGAAAGATTGTGACTGCCGAAAGCCTGGGATTGGAATGTTTCGCCAGGCAGAACAGGATTTTTCCATAGAAAAAGCCCATTCCTATATGATAGGAGACAAGCTGATCGATACCCAGGCCGGACACAACTATGGTGTTTCCTCCATTCTGGTAGGAACTGGATATGGAAAGGAACTATTTGAGACTCAGTGCCAGGGCAGACGAAGAACAACGGATTATGAGTATTATGCAGAAAACCTGATGGAAGCAGCAGACTGGATTTTTAAGGAGGAAGGCCAATGGAATCAAGAGAATACGTAACCTTACTGACAGAACGGTATCCAAAATTAAAGGCAATAGAGGGTCAGATTGAGGACGCTTATCAGGTGTTGGAAACCTGCTATGAAAACGGAGGCAAGCTGCTGATTGCAGGAAATGGAGGAAGCTGTGCAGACGCAGAGCATATCGTAGGAGAATTGATGAAAGGCTTTGTAAAGCGCCGTAAAGTAAACGAAGAAGAGCAGGCTTTGCTGGAGCAGGCAGGAAGACAGATCTGCGAGGATAGCAGACTGGAAGAAAACCTGGGAAAAGAACTGGCAGAGTGTCTTCAGGGCGGCCTTCCGGCCATTGCACTGACAGGACATAACGGCCTTTCTACAGCATTTTTAAATGATGTAAATGGAGAAATGATTTATGCCCAGCAGCTTTGGGGATATGGCAAGCCAGGAGACGTATTTTTGGGGATTTCCACTTCTGGAAACTCGAAAAATATCCTGTATGCCCTGGCAGCAGCAAAGGCAAAAGGCTTAAAGACCGTGGTATTAACAGGGCGGGACGGAGGAAAACTGGCAAAATCAGCAGATGCAGCCATTATCGTACCAGAACAGGAAACTTACCAGATTCAGGAGCTGCATCTGCCTGTTTACCATACTCTGTGCCTGATGTTAGAAGAACACTTTTTTCGTTCGTAGAAAGAACAAGGGGTTATTATGAAAGAACACGTATTTGCGATTTGTGCTTATGGGGATTCTCCATATCTGGAGGCCTGCATCCGATCATTAAAGATGCAGACAATTCCGGCAGATATCATCCTCTGTACGTCCACGCCCAGCAGCTACATAGATGGACTGGCAGAAAGCTATGGGATTCCTGTCTTTGTACGGGAGGGAGAGAGCAATATTCGGGACGACTGGGAGTTTGCCTGCCGCATGGCAGACGCCAAACTGGTAACCGTTGCCCATCAGGACGATATGTATCATAAGCAATATAAGGAAACTTTGCTTTCCTACGCCAGAAAGTATCCAGATATGACCTTGTTTACAACGGATTACGTCCTGGTAAAGGGAACAACATTGGAGACCGGAGATAAGGTGCGCCTGGTTAAGAAAATACTGCGTCTTCCCCTCCGGATTCCGGCGCTGAACCACTTGACAGCAGTAAAGAAGGCAGCGCTTATATTTGGAAATCCTATTTGCTGTCCGTCCTGTACCTACAACAAAGAACTGATTGGAAATCCCATATTTGACTCCAAATTTCAGTATGCGCTGGACTGGGATACCTTTGCCCGTCTGGCTGAGTGGGGAGGCCGGTTCATCTGCGTGGAGCGGCCGCTTTTGTATTACCGGATACATGAGGCCAATGCAACCAAGGCCTGTATGAAGGGAGATCGGAGAACCAGAGAAGAGACCGAGATGTTTTCCCGCTTCTGGCCGGATTCTGTAGTAAGGGGTATTATGCATTTTTATAAAAAGGCATATAAAGAATATGAAGGGTAAGGAAATGAAAAAAGGGCTGTTTCTGGGACTGCTGGCAGCGGCAGTCCTGGCAGTCGGAACCGGCTGTTTATTTGTAAACGGTCCATTAGGCCAGGTCTTAAGGTGGAACAACAACATCCAGATGCTGGCTGAAATCGGAGCGGCATTTAGCTGGCTGCTGGTTTCATGCTGCTGGGTAAAAAACAGAACGGCAGGGATTGGGATGGCGCTGGCGGGGATATTTATGTTCTCCTGGTGCCATCAGGCATTTGTGCCATTAATTGTTTCAGGGGCCTATGGACTGTTTTTACTTCTGTTTGGAAAAATGGGAGCCAGCATATTTGGCGGATGGAAGGGAAAAAAAGCGTCCGTACCAGCTGCATTTATCATAGGCTGCGGTATGTGGATGATTCTGGTCTGTGCAGTGTCTGCATTTAGCATAGGTGGAACAATGCTTTGGAGAATTCTGGCGCTTTTATTGGCATTTGTGACTCTCATCTGGAGTCTGACCCAGAGAAAACGAGAAAAAAGAGAAGGGAACACTCCTTTTTGGAACATGGAAAACTGGGATAAAAAGGACGGAATGGTGATTGCCATTATTTTGACCTGCCTGCTGATTCAGGTTGGACGGATGAATGTGGCTCTGGATTATGACTCACTTCATTACGGCCTTCGTTCTCCTTACATTTTGGATAATGGCAGAGGAATTTATGAAAATCTGGGAAGCGTAAACGTGGTTTATACTTATGCCAAGGGACTGGAAGTCCTGGCTCTTCCCTTATCCGGCCTTTCCAGCTATGGCTTTGTCCTTGGATTCAACATCTGGCTGACCGTTGGAGCGCTGATAATGGGATACCGTCTGGCAGCCGCCCTGTCCGTCAGCAGGAAAAACAGCAGGAAGAAAGGCTTGTTTGCCGCCTGCCTGATGGCTCTTTTTCCTGGAATTTTAAATATGTCCGTAACGGCAAAAAGCGATATTGCCACCTTACTGTTTCAGCTAATCGCTCTGGAAGGGCTTGTACTGATAGCAAAATCCAGAGATAAAAGCCAGCAGGCAAATCAGCTTTTTACGGTAATTGGGGCATGTCTCCTCAGTTATACATTAAAGCCTACTTCTCTGGTATTTTCTACAGCAGCAATTGGTATGGGAGTTCTGTGCCTGATGGTGTTAAAGGTTCCTATTATCCGGCTTCTTCCGAAAGGAAGGGGAGCATTTCGCTTTGCAGTGATTCCGGCTTTGGCTCTGACCGGATTGTGGGGCAGAACCTATCTTCTCACTGGTATGCCGTCTACCTCTGTATTTACCGGCATTTGGGAGCTTTTGGGCTTTCAGGTCCACTGGCCTTTTGCCTTTAGTTCCATTCCCAATGAAGGGCTTTCCATGGGATTTTTAGGAGGGCTTCTCCATCTGGGAGACCGGCTGTTGAGAATGTTTTTTGCGCCATTAGGCGAGGATATGGATCATGTTATCATTGCCTGGGGAACTGGACTGTTTTTGATTTGTCTGACAGCTGCGCTGCTTTATGGCAGACAGGTAGTAAAAAATGCGGAGACGAAGCTGCTCTGGGCAGTGCTTGGTACAGTGACCGGAATCAGCATTGTCAGCATCTATCTGCTTTGGCAGGTAGACGGCAATTACTTTATGCTGTGGTATTCTCTGGCTGCTGTTTGTGCAGCTGTGGCTTTTCCTGTAAGAAAACAGGAAAAGGAGAGACAGGCAGAAAAACGGCTGAAATGGAGCGCCATAATAGCCGGATTTATGGTTACGTTTCAAATACTGGTAATGTCTTTAACAAGCTGGGCCGGAGGCGTTGGATTTACCCCTGTTTCCCTGGTGCATAAAGGCTATTATGACCACAGATTAGAAAGCTTTGAGAAAGCAAAGCAGGCAGGACGGGGGGAATTGTGGAAGCTTATTTCTTCCAATCCCAGAAATCGGGTAATTGCATTTGGAGAACATCCTCAGTGCCTGGATTTTGCCTGCAGCGTCCAGTCCTATTACGATACGACGGGAAGCGGAGGCAATGTGGTTTTGGTAAAAACCCTGGAAAATTTTAAGGATTATCTCCGCTATGCCAAAACTGATTACATTTATGCAGAAGCAGGCCATTTAGAACCAGGAAGCCGGGAATGGGACGTGCTCCGCTATCTGGTAGAAGAAGGAAGTTTGACAGACATTCGTTATGAAAACGGAAACATGGTTGGAACTGTCAGCCTGGACGGCAGCGGATATGGACCGGAGGAAGCGGCTGCATCAGCAGAAGAGTTTTACAAAATGATCATTCCCAGGTAACTGTTTCGGGCGGTGGGAATATCTCAGGAAGGAAATACACAATGGATTCAAAACTATCTATGGAGCAGAAAAATAAGTGGAAAAATGACGTGATTGCGGTTCTCCTCTTAGGAATATTTGCCTTTTTTATCAATCGGGGGATTGAAATCAAAGGCCTTTATATGGACGATCTGTATCTGTGGTCCTGCTATGGTGAGCAGTCCTTTACAGAATTTAACTTTCCTATAGGAAGCACCAGATTTCGGTTCCTGTATTATTTGATGGCATGGCTGGAACTGGCATTTGTGGGAAATCACGTAAACTGGTTTGTTCCCATTAACATTGTGTTAAATATTCTGGCGGCGGCCCTGGTTTACTGGTTTGGAAGCAAAGTGTCCAAGTGCCGGTTTACCGGATTTTTAGCCGGAATTTTGTAGCTGATGTCCCGTATGTCCTATTATCAAATCAGCCAGGTATACGGTCTGATGGAGACGGCGGCTACGATTATGGCTCTGGGAATCCTGATTTTATTATATTTTTATATCAATCAGAGAGAGAAAGACAAAGAATTGTATCTTTCCTGCATCCTGTATTTTGCCATCTGCTTTGTCCATGAACGGTATCTGGCTTTATTGCCTCTGATTTATCTGGCCCTTATTTTTACCATAAGAAGGGGAGAAAAACCGGACTGGAAAAAATGGCTGGCCCCCCTGCTGACCTTTGGGGCAGTCATGGGGATTCGCAGGATGACCATTGGAACGGTGATTCCGGCCGGAACCGGAGGAACCCAGGTGACTGATACCTTTTCTGTTTCTGAAGCCATTGGTTATGCTCTTAGTCAGGCGGCGTATATATTTGGATGCAATGCAGGGCCAGAGCACTTAAACGGCATGTCCTGGGCCGATTCTCCCCGTTTAATTAAACTTCTGGTAATGCTGGCTGATATTGTGCTGCTGGTATTTGTACTGGCTTTTGTGGTACAAATCATCCGTAACCGGAAACAGGCGCTCATATATCTGAAAAATACAGCACTATTTGTAACCTTTATTGCCCTTTGCATCGGCTCTTCCAGTGTGACGGTGCGTGTGGAAATGCGTTGGATTTACGTTTCTTATACAGCAGCAGTGCTGTTTTTGTGCTATATCACAGGCGCATTGAAGAGTCCGGCTGAAAAATGGGAAAGAAATGAAAATTCCAATCAGAGGACGTTCCGGAACGGCGTTTATGCAGGAGGCTTTCTGCTGTATCTGCTTTTGATGTTTCCGGTAGAAAGTTTTTACCGGCAGCAGTATCCGAATCTTTATTTTTGGCCCAATCAGCTTCGATACAATTCTCTGGCAGAAGAAACCTATGAAAAGTATGGAGACGAGATTTTCGGAAAAACCATTTACATTGTAGGGGATTCCTACGAAATGAGTCAGTTTACCGCAGACACCTTTTTTAAAGTTTTTGACAAAGAGAGAAAAGCAGAAGGGACAAAGGTAGTATTTGTGGACAGCCTGCTGGAAGTAGGACAGGTAACGGATCAGATGCTGGTTTTGCGGGAAGAACCGGAGTACAACCGTTTCCAGGACATTACGGATATTGCCCGCAATTTAAAATGTGAGATTACAAGGGGCTATTATCGGGACGGCTGGATGGACGAAAATGCCAAAATTCGGGTAATGGCCGGAAAAGAAGGCGTGATTCACCTGAAATTCATGTTCCCAGGTATTTTAAATGGAGGAGAAACCACAACGATCCATAAAGACGGGGAACTGGCGGCTCAGATCCCAGTGACAGAAAGTGTGTATTACCAGGATATTGCTGCAGAACCCTACCAGATTGTGGAGCTGGAATTCCATCATAACTTTTATATGCAGAACGCCCAGGAACAGCGGGGAGAGGACAGGCTGGCCGTTATTATGGAAATCATGGCAGACTAGCCTTAAGTTTAGAGTTTTACAAATAGGAGGATTTACGATATAATGAAACGGTCTTACGGATACATTCTGTTTCCCATAATTGGCGCTTTATTCTGCCTGTGGTATGTCTGCTCTGCTACCAGCGATGTGGTGTATTCGGATTATATCCGGCTGATTAATTCCTATCTGCCGGATGTATGGAATCCGGACAAGTTTTTTGTGGCAGATATATTTACCAGAATCCCAGTTAATTTTTTAAGCAGGGGAATCAATGTGGCATTGTTTGGATTCAGCGTCCGTTTTGACCAGGTGCTGGGAATCCTGGGACTGGCGCTGGCAGCAGGCGCAGTGGCATTATACGTAAAAAAGGAAAAACTGGGACTTGTTACGCTGACTGCAGTCAGCCTTTTGATGTTCAGCCTGAATAAATGGGAAATGCTGACCAATGGAAGCGGATGGGCCCATTTCCTGGCATTTGCCTGTTATTATTATTATTATCTGATTTTCGATCGGGTTTGGCAAAGCAAAAGACCAGGCGTCCGCCCGACACAAAAGACGGAAAAGCCATGGGATCGGGTACTGTTAGTGATATTTCCATTTATCATAACCCTGGGAATTGCCGGACAATATTGTGCAGTATATTCCGGCGTTATGATTGTGGTTTTTGGATTTTTATGTATTTGGAACGGGATGATCCAGGAAGATAAAAAAGAGCTGAAACAGTATGTGCTTTGGTTTTTGTGTATTTTGATTCCTTTGGGAATCTATTTAATCAGTAATGCCTGTACGGTAGAAGAACATGCAGGCGCTACCAATTTAACGCTGACAGAAGCTTTGAGGCAGAATCCTAAGTTCTTCCCTGCGTTCTTTATTAAGTCTTTTGCATCCATGTTTTTAGGCGGTGAAACCATGCAGAACCGTCTTCATCTGTCTAATCATATGATGCTTTTCATAGGCCTGGCAGTTATGGGCGGTTATGTATTGGGATTATGGCTCAATTGGAAATACCAGATTTATGAGAAGACCCTGTTTCCGCTTCTGCTTATTTTGTCTGGCGGATGCAGTCATGTGTTGATTTTAATTTCCAGATGGATCTTTTTAAACCAGGAAAATTATGGTATGAGTTCCCGTTATGCAGTCCAGTTTCAGATGGGAATTATCGGAATCGTATTGACGGCGGCCATAGCCTGGAAATTGGAAGGAGAAAGCCGGAGAAGACGGGGGAAACGGGGAAGGAACCATTCAGCGGCAGCCATACTGGCTCTGGTTTTTACCGGAATGATGCTGTGCGGCAATTTGGCCACAACTGCAGATGAACTGGTAAAAGCGCCCTATCGAAAAGAACGGTATGAAGAAAAGATCACGGCAGCGCTGAATTATCAGGAGTACAGCGATAAAGAATTAGAAGATATTTTTGAATATAGAAAAGGCCCTGAAAAAATCAGAAAGGCCTTAAAGATTTTAGAGACAAATCAATGGAACGTATACGGTCGTAAGGAGGAATAATCGTGAAAGTTGTATTGTTAGCCGGCGGCTTCGGCACCAGAATCAGCGAAGAAAGCCATTTAAAGCCAAAGCCAATGATTGAGATCGGAGAAAAGCCGATTTTATGGCACATTATGAAATACTATTCCCAGTTCGGATTTCACGAGTTTGTGATTTGCCTGGGGTATAAGCAGTATGTAGTTAAGGAATTTTTTGCAGATTACTTCCTTCATACGTCAGACGTAACCTTTGATCTGGCAAATAATCAGATGGAAGTCCACAATAATTACGCAGAGCCATGGAAGGTAACGCTGGTGGATACCGGCCTGAATACCATGACTGGGGGCAGGGTAAAGCGGATACGTCCCTATGTAGGCGACGAGCCGTTTATGCTGACCTATGGAGATGGAGTGGCAGACGTAGACTTAAATGCGCTGGTAAAGTTCCATGAAGAACATGGGAAAATTGCAACCCTTACCAGTGTCAATGTTGGACAGAAATTCGGCGTTCTGGATTTAAACAGCGAGGGGCAGGTTCAGGCCTTCCGAGAGAAAAATGATAATGATGGCGCACTGATTAACGGTGGATTTATGGTACTGAATTCTGGTATATTTGACTATTTAAAAGATGATACCACTGTGCTGGAAAAAGAACCTCTTGAAAATCTGGCCAGAGATGGAGAACTGATGGCATACCATCACGAGGGATTTTGGAAATGCATGGATACACAGAGGGATAAAACTCAGCTGGAAGCTATGTGGCAGTCTGGCAAAGCGCCTTGGAAAATCTGGGAATAAACAGGAGAATGCATATGACATTACAGGAACTAGCTTCATTTTATAAAGGAAAACGGGTACTGGTAACGGGACATACGGGATTTAAGGGGACATGGATGTGCCGGATTCTGGCGTTGTGTGGCGCAGAGGTTACAGGGTATGCCTTAAATCCGCCGACAGACCCCTCTATTTATCAGATTATTGGACTGGAAGATACCATGGATTCCCGCATTGGAGATATTCGGAATTTAAATGGGCTGCGTCAGGTATTTGAAGAGGTACAGCCAGAGGTAGTATTCCATCTGGCAGCTCAGCCCATTGTACGGGATTCTTATAAAGATCCGGTATATACGTATGAGACGAATGTGATGGGAACGGTCAACATGCTGGAGTGTATCCGCCTTACCCCGTCTGTCCGCTCCTTTGTTAATATTACTACGGATAAAGTATATGAAAATAAAGAATGGGAATACGGCTATCGGGAGTGCGATCCTCTGGATGGTTATGACCCATACTCCAACAGTAAATCCTGTTCGGAACTGGTGACCCACAGCTATCAGAAATCCTTCTTTCAGGACGGCCGCTGCGCCATCTCTACTTCCAGGGCAGGAAACGTGATTGGAGGCGGCGATTTCGCTAATGACCGGATTATTCCTGACTGTATCAGGGCTGCGGCTTCCGGAAATAAAATCATTGTTCGGAATCCACATTCTACAAGGCCGTACCAGCATGTGTTAGAGCCCCTTGCCGTATATCTGGAAATTGCCATGAAACAGTATGAAGACGGTTCTATGGCGGGATACTATAATGTAGGGCCGGACGATATGGACTGTGTGACCACAGGAACTTTGACGGATTTATTCTGCCAGGCATGGGGAGGCGGCCAGACCTGGATCAATCAGTATGACGGAGGCCCCCATGAAGCAAACTTTTTAAAGCTGGACTGTTCAAAAATTAAAAGAGTTTTTGGCTGGACGCCCCGCTACCATGTAAAAGAAGCGGTAGAAAAGACCATCGAATGGTCTAAGTTGTATTTGGAAGGCCAGGATATGTTAGAAGTAACGGACAGACAGATACGGGAGTTTTTTGGCTGATGTTTGACATCAGCCAAACGCAGTCAGTTTTGATAGAAAAGGAGAAAGCTATGTTTGAACATATGAGCGAGCAGGAGGCCAGAAAGGCGATTCTGGACTTAACTGCTGAATACTGCGATACATTTCACAATAAGAAGAAAGCTTTTGAAGAAGGAGACCGGATTCCCTATGCATCCAGAGTTTATGACCACAATGAAATGGTCAATCTGGTGGATTCTGCCCTGGAGTTTTGGCTGACTTCCGGACGGTATACCGACCAGTTTGAGGCCGATTTGGCAAAGTATCTGGGGGTTCGGTACTGCTCTTTAGTAAATTCCGGTTCTTCTGCTAACCTGATTGCATTTATGGCCCTGACTTCTCCGCTGTTAGGAGACAGACGTGTGAAAAGAGGGGATGAGGTCATTACAGTAGCAGCCGGATTTCCGACTACCGTGACTCCGGCAATTCAGTACGGGGCAGTTCCGGTGTTTGTAGACGTTACGATTCCCCAGTATAATATTGATGTAACAAAACTGGAAGACGCCCTGTCAGAAAAGACCAAGGCGGTTATGATTGCCCATACCCTGGGAAATCCCTTTAATTTAAAAGCAGTAAAGGAATTTTGCGAGAAACATAATCTCTGGCTGGTAGAAGATAACTGTGATGCATTGGGAAGCAGATATACCATAGATGGTGAGACGAAGCTGACCGGAACGATTGGAGATATTGGAACCTCCAGCTTTTATCCTCCGCACCACATGACTATGGGTGAGGGCGGAGCAGTTTATACCAATAATGCCCTGTTAAACAAGATTATCCGTTCATTCAGAGACTGGGGAAGGGACTGTGTCTGCCCGTCTGGAAGAGATAATCTGTGCGGACATCGTTTTGACAGACAGTATGGAGAACTGCCATTAGGCTATGATCACAAATATGTATACTCGCATTTTGGATATAATTTAAAGGCGACGGATTTGCAGGCGTCTATCGGCTGCGCCCAGCTGGAAAAATTCCCTTCATTTGTAGAACGGAGAAAGGAAAATTTTGCCAAATTAAAAGAAGGCCTTTTAGACTGTCAGGACAAGGTAATTTTGCCGGAAGCGTGTCCTGGTGCTGATCCCAGCTGGTTTGGCTTTCTGATTACCTGTAAAGAAGGAGTAGACCGAAATCAGGTGGTTCAGTACGTAGAAGACAGAGGTATCCAGACTCGTATGCTGTTTGCCGGCAACTTGACCAAGCATCCCTGCTTTGATGAGATGCGAAAGACGGGAGAAGGATACCGCATAGTCGGTGACTTATCAGTGACAGACCGAATTATGAAAGATACATTCTGGGTAGGAGTTTATCCTGGAATGACAGACGAGATGATTGATTATATGGCAAAGACCATAAGAGAAGCATTGCAGAATGCTTGATGGTCAGGAGGAAATGGAACATGGATCTGACGAAGGTACATCAGGCAAATCTGGCTATATTGAAAGAAATTGACCGGATTTGTCGGGAAGAAGGAATTCAGTATATGCTGGATTCGGGAACCCTGCTTGGGGCTGTCCGCCACAAGGGATTTATTCCATGGGATGATGATGCAGACGTAGCATTTACCAGAGACAATTATACAAAGTTTATTCGGGCGGCAAGGAAAAAGCTTCCTGCGGGAATGACGTTGCTGGAGCCGAAGGATCTTAGAAACGGAACGGCATTTTTTGATTTTACTGCCCGAATCTGCTATGACAAAAGCAGTACTCACGAGGATAGCGGAGAAATGCAGTTTTATGAAGGAAAGCTGAATCATCTGTGGGTAGATCTGTTTACCATTGACGAACTTCCGGAAAATAAGGTGTCTGCGGCATTTACAAAACTGCTTCATACAGCGATTTACGGTCTCGCCATGGGACACCGCTATCATCTGGACTTTCATAAATATAGCCTTCCAAATAAGATTTTTGTAGGCGGACTGTCTGCTGTAGGAAGGCTGATTCCAATGAAATGGATTCGTCGGATGCAGTTCTGTGCGGCTGTAAAGGACAAAAAGGGAACCAGCAGCCTGCGCTATTACAGCAATTACCAGCCGGATTATCTGTATGTAACGTTACAGAAGGAGTGGTGCAGTGATACGGTGGATATGGAATTTGAAGGAGAAATGCTGATGGTTCCGGCAGGCTGGCATCAGGTTCTGACTTGTGTTTACGGCGATTATATGACGCTGCCGCCAAAGGAAAAACAGGTTCCGGCCCACTCGGATATGGAAATAGAGGTTTTCGATTAAGGCTTACAGCGAGCAAGAAGATGCATGGCTGAACGGTTACATTTGCAGCATGAAAATTGAAAACAGGAGTTGAAATATGGACGGAGAAAATGAAAAGAAACGCCTTTCTGTGGTGGTTTCCGTATATAATGAAGAAAAAGCATTAGACCAGTTTTACGCAGAAACCACAAAGGTTTTGAACAGCTTATCCTGGGATTGGGAGCTGTTGTTTGTCAATGACGGAAGCAGTGACAACAGCCTGGAAGTATTGGACAGGCTGGCAGGGCAGGACAGCCGCGTAAAGGTAATTTCTTTTTCGAGAAATTTCGGACATGAGTCGGCCATGATTGCGGGAATTGATTATAGTTCTGGAGACGGTGTGGTGTGTATGGATGCAGATTTACAGCATCCGCCGGAATGTCTGCCAGAGATTGTAGAAAAAATGGAAGAAGGCTATCAGGTTATTACCATGGTGCGTACCAGCAATGAGAGCGCCGGTTTTATTAAAAATGTAGCATCCAGTGCGTTCTATGCCCTGATTAACCGGATGTCAGATGTCCATTTTGAACCCAATGCATCGGATTTCTTTGCTGTCAGCCGTAAGGCGGCAGAGGTATTAAAGCATAATTATAGAGAACGGGTGCGCTTTTTAAGAGGTTATGTCCAGAATATTGGATTTCGTAAGACGTCAATTTCTTATGAAGCCCGACCAAGGGTTGCAGGAGAGAGTAAATACAGCCTGCGGAAGCTGTTTCGTTTTTCGGTCAATACCATTATGTGTTTTTCCAATATGCCATTAAAGCTGGGGATATTTGCCGGTATTTTGTCGGCGTTGATTGGAGTCGGCGTGCTGATTTATACTCTGTTTACCAGGCAGGGGGCGCCCAGCGGTTATGCCACTATAGTGGTAGTCATGTGTTTTATGTTTGCCATGATGTTTGTGGTAATCGGCATTATTGGAGAATATATATCCGTACTGTTTAATGAATTGAAGGATCGTCCGATTTACATCGTAGAAGATGTTAAGAACTTATAAAATGGGGAAAATGTAATGTAACAGTTCAGCCATGTATCTTCTTGCCCGCTGTAAGCGTGCAAGAAGCGTCGGGCAACTGTTACAATTTAATAAAAACTTTTCGAATAGGCTATTGTATATTGGTCAATTTCATGGTATAATGACTATACGAATTTAAGAAGCCTAAGAGACATTGATTGACGATCGCTTTATGTGTTTAATGGGGTGATGTGTATGTTGACAAAACAGGTTGACATTCTTGCCCCGTATCGGACGTTGCCAATATCCTATCTTGTAAGGACTACGAATCAATTTACCTGTGATATTTATATACAGGGTGACGCCACGAGGATCAATGTAAAGGATTATGAGGCGATGCAGACGGGGTTGCAGCCGCGGGGGAACAGTCTAGTATTTTATTTAGAAGGAAGTGACGAAGGAGAGGCGGAGTTAAGGCTTCGGCGCCTGTTCAGAGTTTAATATGGTACATAGTGAAAAAAAGAAAAGGCTGACGCACAGCTAACCATTTTAGGTTGGATGGACGGCAGCCTTACTTTTCAGTTTTAAAATATAATAATTCAGGACAGCAACTGAGTGACTGGTAGATAAGCAGGCTTGTTAAAAGGAGAAACTTATGGGAACCCAATTGGATGGTATTATCAATGAAAATTATACAAAGCTTAATAATCTGGATTTTCATATCCTGAATTTTATTCAGAATAATCTGCATCTAAGCGCTACGTTGAGTATTGCAAAACTGGCTGAAAGATGCAATGTTTCTACAGCAACGGTACTTCGCATGACGCAAAAGTTAAATTTCAGCGGATATAGTGAATTTAAATATTTTTTGAAAAATGATGATGCACAGGAAGAAACACAGGATATAGATGCCATAGAAGTAATTAATCAGGATATTGCCCAGACGATAAAAATGTTTCGTCAGAATGGGCAGATAGAAGAAATTTATAAGAAGATAGATGAAGCAGAAAATATATATGCTTATGGAACAGGGCAGGGACAGAGACTGATGCTCTATATACAATCTGACAGGCGGTTTCGTTAATGCGTATCAGTCCTAAAGAACCGATGGTTTTCAGCGCATTTTCATTAATTACAGATGTATCTTTTAAGATCAGGCGAAGCCTAGAAATACAGTTGTCAATCTCTACGATATTTTCTTTTCCGCCAACTGCATTACCGATACATACACCTAATAACGTGTTAATAAGGAATGACATACCGGCCATAAAAGCGTGGAACAGCCACAATAGCGGAGAGATAAAGAAGAAGGAAAACTCAATAGGTTCTGTAATGCCAGTGAAGAAACTGGTTAAACCGGCGGCTAAAAGCATACTTTTACTTTTTCACGGTTTTTGGGCAACGCAGTTTTGTACATAGCGAAACATGCAGCAGGAAGATCAAATACCATAAAAGGATGGGTACCCTGAGTCAGGAATCTGGTAGCTTGACGCATTATATCCATATTTGGATTGCTGGACATTAATAATTGATTAAAGATATTTAATGCACCGGAAATCTGTTCGCCATCAATCATAGCAGTCCACAAGCCTACAACGATACCTCCGAAAATACTCATGCGATAGGTAAAAATACCCATTACAGTATCATAAGCCGCATTTTCCTGCGTAGCCTCTAAGAGGCTCATTCCCTGACTGGTTAAGTAGTCAATGCTGGTGGTTTCAGCGGTAATTCCGTTTATTTGCAAAAAGAAACGGATAGTAGTATGGAATAAAATAAATCCGATCACAGATGAAAATTTGCGATTATTTAACACAATATTTGTAAATAGTTTAGGGAAAATGTTGGACAAAAGAAAAATGTTACATTTTATGAAATTTATTACATAAATCATAATAAACAGCAGAATGTATGATATAATGAACCTTACAAGGATTTGGGAAGAAAGTGCGAAGATTAAATGAAAGGCTTAAATGAAGAGGTTTACTTCATAATGGGTACCAAATGATGCTGAAAATCTACTACGGAACTATGCCGGAAGCAATCTTTAATACGGCTGTATATTTCAAAAATGTATATGAGGATTCATGGATTACGGATCCGGTTGCAAAAGAAATTTTTTAATGCATCAACTTGCGGTGATAATTGTGCAAAATGGATTTTAAAACTGGCAGAAACCAGAGATCTTACGATTAATCTTCGCCACCTGATGGATTTCGGTGAAGGTACATTTGAGATTTGTATTTTAAATACGAACCAAATCGTTCACAATATGAAAGAACTTGTCCCTATTGCAGGACTTTATGTCTAAGAGGTGCTGTATATGAGGGGAAAACATAGAATTGTTGTACAGAATAAGAGAATTCGGTATGATTTTGAAATAAAAAGAAACATTACAATACTTCGTGGAGACAGTGCGACTGGAAAGACCACGTTAGTGGATATGATTCGAGAGTATTACCAAAATGGAACTGCCAGTGGAGTAGATTTGCAATGCGAGAAAGAATGTACTGTATTAGAAGGCCGTACATGGTCAGGACAGCTTTCCATGATGCAGGACAGTATTGTTTTCATTGATGAATGAGTTTTATCATATATACCAACAGATGGATTATACGAAGCCGATTCGTCCGAAAATGATTATTACCGAGGATTCTAATTCAGGTTTTCAGTTTTTTAAACAGGCATGTGAAAGAGGAAAAACAACTAGCTGCATTCGGCTCAGAAATGGAGAAGTTAGTTCAGCTGATTAAAGAACATCCAAATATCAAACTGTATTTGCCAGAATCCTTTGAATGGCTGATTCTTTGTTCTGGACTGATAGAAGGCCACAATGTCAGTGGCCAATTAAAACATCCTGAAGAATATATTGAGAGCAAAATATATTTTAGTTGGGAACGGTATTTTACCGCACAGTTAGTTGAACTTACACAGGAAAGCTTTTTAAAATATGCGAAAAAGCAATTGAACCCAGCATACGTTCAAGGAAAAATTATGGATAAGATTCTTAATGTGATGAAAGGGATAGAGATTAACTAGGGGGGGATTATTTGTTTACGAAGATTTTATATGGGATTGCGGCTGTCTGGCTTACCGTCTCTTTTTACAAAGATCGGAAAAAGACCAGGATGGCATTGAAAAAAGCATGGAAGTCCTTTGAAAATATTTTGCCATTTATCCTCGCTATTTTATTACTGATGGGACTGATTTTGTCTGTACTAGATGAACGGACAGTATCCAGGCTGATAGGAGCAGAATCAGGAGTATTTGGCATGGTGATAGCGGCAGTGGTAGGATGTATTACTTTGATTCCAGGATTTGTTGCTTTTCCACTGGCGGCTTCTTTGGTGAAAGCCGGTGCCGGATATGGGCAAATCGCAATGTTTGTTTCTACACTGATGATGGTTGGCGTAGCCACATTTCCACTGGAAAGCAAATATTTTGGCCGCAGTGCGGCTCTGAAAAGAAATGTATTGTCTCTGATAATTGCAGTTATAACATCTTTTCTGATAGGAGGCGTGATGGCATGAAGCAGATTTGGAAAATTTTAGAACGGTATAAGTTTTTTGTAGCGCTTTTGCTGTTAAACGGGATATTGCTGTTTACATGTCCGGATATTGGGAAACAATCCTTTGTCACATCTTGGAACAATCTGCTGGAAATGCTGTCGATACTTCCTCCTGTTTTTATTTTACTGGGGCTTATGGACGTATGGATTCCAAGGGAAGTTATGATGAAATATATGGGAAAAGAAGCTGGAATAAAAGGTGGTATTTTTGCTGTGATTATGGGCGCTTTTTCAGCAGGACCGCTGTATGCGGCGTTTCCGGTTGCAGGTATGCTGATTAAAAAAGGAGTGTCATTCCGGAACGTATTTTTGTTTCTCGGTTCATGGTCAACAATGAAAATCCCGATGATGCTGTTTGAAGTTGCCCAGTTGGGAAGCCGATTTGCCGCAGCAAGGTTTGCCTTTAACTTTGTGGGAATTATTATCCTTGCGTGGATTATGGATAAAACGATGTCAAAAGAGGAAGAGGAATATATGCTGCAGCATTGAGGCAGCAACCGTCTGCAAAGCACTCACAGCATTTTCAAAAAAGTTTTAGCAGCAGGAGTCAGGTACTTATTTTTTAAATAGGCATACTGGATATTCCGGCAGATAGGGGTTTCTGTAAAATCCAGAGCAGTAATCAGACCGGCGTTTATTTCACGTTCTACAGCCAGTTCGGACATGATTGAGATACCAAGGTTGTTTACTACGGCCTCTTTAATGGCGTCCTGGGTGCGGATAAAGAGCTTATTTTTAAAGTCAAAGTGATACTGCTGGAATATATGGTCCAGAAATTTATATTGAGAAGACTGTTTCTTTTTGGTGATATAGAAATCGTTCTGTACATCAAAAAAGGAACAGCTTTTTTTGAAAAAAGTGGGTGCTGGGTTCCCACAACTAATTTCAGATAATCTTGCCAATACTGTTCGATAACATAGTTTTCCGGATCTTCAATAATATAATCAGACAGAAATACAAATTCTAACTGGTTTTTATGCAGCATTTCCAGAATGGTTTGAGAGGTGTTAATATTCATATTAATAGTAATATTGGGATGTTTTTTATGAAAACGGGCAATTACGGCTGGAAGCATGTAAACGCCAATAAAATTGGTTGCGCCAAAGTTTAGGACGCCGTGTTCCATATTTTCGATCTGTCTGATATATTCTTTGGCGCTGTTGCAGGTAGCGACCATGTTTTCGGCAAATGGGCGGAATGTTTCTCCGTGAATGGTCAGAAAAGTTTGGTTACCCATTCGGTCAAAAAGCGGAATACCCAGTTCGTCTTCCAGAGCCCGAATTCGTTTGCTGAGAGCCGGCTGGGAAATATAAAGTTTGTCAGCAGCTTTGGCAAAGTGCTGGGTTTTGGCCAGGGTAAGGAACGATTCCAATTTTGCAATATCCATAACGGGACTCCTTTCAAATAAAATCCAGGAAATTAGTGAAACAGAAGAAAAAATCCTGGTCAGAATAACATTCCATTCTGGCCAGGATTTTTAGACTATTTTTTGTTAAGTTCATTTAGATACTCTTTTGCATCTTTAAAGAAGCTGTAAATCATCATTACAATAATGATTCCCACAGGAAAGGCAGCGATAATGGACACGGTCTGGAGATTAGCCATGGAATTATCGGAAAAGACCAGGGCAATTGGAAATAAAATCAGCAGCACGGCCCAAAACAGCTTGACAGCTTTAGACGGTTCCTGTCCGTCCGGCAGTTCTTTATAGGAATAAGAAGCTGCAACCAGAGCCAGGGCGTCGTAGGATGTGGAATAAAAGGTAATCATGGTAATAGCCAGTAAAAACAGGCCGATGGCAGGAAGAGGCAGGGTATCCATGACAGCAAGAATGGCAGTACACAGATTCTGGCTTTGTTCATAGATGCCGAGAACGTCCAGCTGGCCATGCATCTGAAGCCCAAGGCCGTAGTTGCCAAGCACGATAAAGGAAACAAAGGTTCCGGCCAGTCCGTAGAAGTATCCGCCCAGAATGGTCTGTTTAATGGTGCGTCCTTTGCTGATAGTACCAATGAAAAACGGAGCAGCCACACACCATACCATCCAGTAGGCCCAGTAAAAAATAGTTAAATTCTGGGGGAAAGAAGAAGTACGCAGGGCGTCTGTCCAGGTGGACATGGCGATAAAATTCTGTACCATATTTCCAAGAGAGGTAATTCCGGTTTCAATGATGTACTGGGCTTTTCCGCCTCCAATAAATACATATAGAAGAAAGGCAAAGAAAAAGTATACGCATCCGGCAGCCAGTCTGGCAATTCCTTTCATTCCGAAGTATACGGTTATAATGTAAATCACGCCTACAACAACTAAAATTGCAATAGTCAGCAGCTTGGACTCTTCAATCCCTAAAAACTGGCTGAATATAATGGAAAGTAAAGGAGAGGATACGGAAAAGGTTGTAGCAGTTCCGGCTACCAGGGCGAAAACTGCAATTAAATCAATGATTTTTCCGGCAGCCCCGTCAGTTTTTTTACCTAACAATGGACGGCAGGCCTCTGAATATTTCTGCTTGGTGCGTTTGCGGACGTGAAGCATAAATCCAAAGGCAACAGCCAGAACCAGATAAAAGGCCCAGGGAATCGGTCCCCAGTGAAATAGCGGATAAGTGGAAGCCCAGTCCTGAATGGTCCCCATATCCGAAATATGGGGTTCATTTGCATACAGAATCCATTCGCAGAGGGAATAAAACAGGATGTCTGCGGCTAAACCGGCGGTAAACATCATAGATCCCCACTGAAAGTCGCTGTAAGCAGGCTTTTCTGTATTGCCCAGACGGATGGTTCCATATCGGGAAAAGGCAATATATAAGCTGATAAAGAAAACCCCCAGTCCTACAACCAGATAGTAGCTGCCAAGCTGATCGCCAAAGAAAAAGCGGACAGACTCCAGGGTGTCAGAGGACTGTTCCGGCCATACCATAAAAAGAACACATAAAAGGATAATGGCGGCGCAGGGAATTACAGTGGTTACCCAATCAATGCGAGATTTCATAAAGACCTCCTACAGGATGTTCAAAAAAATAAAAAATAAAACATATTGAACATAATAGCACTGGAAAAAGGAAAAAGCAAGAGAAAAAATGAAGATTTTATGATATTTTCAAAAAAAACCTGTTAAAATCCAAAAAGATTCGCTATAATACAAGCTGCGTAAAAAGTGAAAGAGTTATAAGGAGGAAATTCCAAATGAAAAAGGCAAAAAGTATGCTGGCTGTTATGGGTTGTGCCGCAATGCTTCTTGGCGGATGCACCCAGAGCAACATTGTAACGCCCAGCGGAGAAGCTGCCGCACCGGATTTTTCGATAAAAGAAGATGTGCAGATTGTCTGGGAACAGGTGTATGAGGACTTAGGCGAGATTTTCATGGAGTCTGACGGATACCCCAATTTAGAGCAGATTGGCTTTAATGTGAATGATGAAGAAAAGATGGTCAATCTGGAAGTATTAGTATCTGAGGATACCAGCAAGGAAGAAGCTGTTGATTATGCAACAGCTCTGGTAAAGGCAATTAATGACGAGGTACAGATCCAGAGTTCCTATTATGAGGCATCTACAGAAGAATCCTATGGCGGATTTTTCAAAGAATATGGTTTCCACGCAGTAGTTGCTCCTATCCGCACAGAAGGGGATGCATCTACTTATCTGGTAGATGATACGGTAGCTGCCGGAGAAGAACGGGCTATCAAGGCAGTAGAGTAATATGGCAATTCCAAAAGATCCCATTATGCTGTTAAGCTACATCAATACCCAGCTCCGAGACTATTACCCCTCATTAGAAGAGCTGTGCCATGGTCTGGGTACAGATAAAGAGGAACTGGAGCAGAAACTTTCTGCAGTCGGTTATGTGTATGATGCTGTAAAAAATCAATTTAAATAGTAATGATTCAGGACGGTAGGAAATCTGGTGCAAAAAGATGCTCCGTCCTGAACCGTTGCTTTAAATAAATCAATACAGCTGTTTCCACAAAATATCACGATTAATAGTCTGGTAAAACAATTCCCGAATTTCTTTCGGATCACGGGTCTGGCCCAATATCCACATCAGCTTTGTAACGGCTGCTTCTAACGTCATATCATAAGCTTCCAGCAGGCCAAAGTCCCGCTTCATCTTTTTTCCAACCTCGTAAATGGACATATTGCTGCCTTCATTGGTTACCTGGGTGGCCATAATTACGGTTTTTCCCATGGAAGTCCACTTGTCAATGGCCTGACGGTAGTCTCCTGATTCATAAGAGGGAAGGCCGCCTACGCCAAAGGATTCGATGATGACTCCGTCATAGTGCTCTGCCATGTAGTTCAGCAGGCCGGAATCCATTGAAGGAATTAATTTTAAAAGTCCTACATTTGAATTCATGGACAGGGAAAAACGAACCTGCCGCTGTTTTTGATCCTTGTCATCCAGGTAAAAGATGACACGATCCTCCTGTACAGTGGCAATATAAGGAAAATTAATACTGGAAAATGCATTATAGCTTTTGGTGCGCTCTTTTTTACCTCGGGTTCCGGCAATGACCTTTCCATCAAAAACCAGGTTTACTCCATGAGCCCTAGGGCATGAGGCGAACAACAGGCTGTCGGCCAGATTCATGCGGGCGTCAGTATTCTCCATATCAATAGGCTTTTGAGCGCCGGTAATAACAATGGGTTTTGGGGAATCCTGAATTAAATAAGACAAGGCTGCAGCAGTATAAGCCATGGTGTCTGTGCCGTGGCAGACGACGAACCCATCATACTGATTATAATGTTCTTTTATGGATCGGGCAATCAGCAGCCAGTGATCCGGCTGCATATTGGTACTGTCAATATTTAAAACCTGCAGGGTATCTGCATGGCAGAACCGTTTTGTATCCGGTACAAAAGAGAGAAGCTCGTCAGAAGACATAACCGGCTTTAGCCCGTCACTGCTTCGTTTGCAGGCAATGGTTCCGCCGGTTCCAATTACAAGAATTTGTTTCATGAAGGTGAAATCCTTTCTGGGCCCAGTATCCCGCCTGGGAAAATCCCACGCAGGGGACTCGTTATGATTGAAAATGGATGCATCCGCCGTAGGCGGAGAATCCTGCTTTGGCAGGACTTTTTCTTAATTCTATAGTTTTAGCAGCAATCTGTCAATTTCAGAATGTAAGACTATAAGCTGACAGGACAACCGGTTTTCTGGTTGCCCTGTACACAGCCGGTAAAGTGTGCTAGAATGGATGACAGTGTGATAGAATGGCTGAACTGTTACCAGAATGAAAAAGTATTTTTTAGTTATAAGAAAGGAAACAACGATGCAGATGGTATTAGAAGGATTGGGCATGGCCTGGAACTGGCTGTTGGACAATATTTTATTTATTAACCTGATTTTGTCCATAGTCATTGTTTTTTTTCAGAGAAGAGATCCAAAAGCAGTGTGGACATGGCTTCTCGCCCTTTATTTTATCCCGGGCTTTGGTATTATATTTTACCTGCTGTTTGGCCAGGATTTCCGCAAGAGCAAAATGTTCCGGATTAAAAATCTGGAAGATCAGATGGGAACGTCGATCCGCAGCCAGGAGGAAATTCTTCGGAATTTCAACCACGAAAATATGGACGATCCCCTGGTTCGGGATTACGGCGATTTAATTATGTATAATCTGAGAACTTCCGGCAGCGTTCTTACGGTGCACAATGACGTTAAGATTTTTTCAGACGGAGAGGCCAAGTTTGAGGATTTGCGGAACAGTCTGCGAAAGGCAGAGAAGTTTATCCATATTCAGTATTACATTATTAAAAATGATGAAGTCTTTGATTCGATTGTTCCGATTTTAATTGACCGGGTAAGGAACGGCGTAGAAGTCCGGATTCTCTATGACGGCATGGGCGGCCGTTTTATGCCGAAAAAGCGCTGGGAAGAATTACAAAAAGCGGGAGTTCAGGTAGGCGTATTTTTTCCTGCCCTCCTGGGCCGTTTAAACCTGCGTGTCAATTACCGAAACCACCGTAAAATCGTAGTAATTGACGGAGTTGTAGGATATGTAGGCGGCTTTAATATCGGACGGGAATATATTTCCAGAGATCCCAAGTTCGGCTATTGGAGGGATACACATTTAAAGATTACCGGAGACGCAGTTATCAGCCTGCAGATCCGCTTTGCTCTGGACTGGAATTATGCAACCCATGAAAATCTCTTCCAGATGCCCATGTATTTTGATTCACCCTACCGCAACGGCCTGGTAAGAGCCATGCAGGAAGAAGGAAGACGGCTGGTGGCAATCCAGATTGTAGCCAGCGGTCCGGATACTCTGGATCGCCAGATCCGCAACAATTATCTGGAACTGTTCCACAAGGCAAGAAAGAGCATCTATATTCATACTCCTTATTTTGTACCGGATGACGCCGTTCAGTCTGCCTTGCGGATAGCCGCCAGATCCGGCGTGGACGTGCGGCTTATGATTCCCTGCAAACCAGACCATCCCTTTGTATACTGGGCTACGTATTCCTATGCCGGCGATTTAATCGAAGCCGGAGCCAGGTGCTATGTGTACGACAATGGATTCCTTCATGCCAAAGGCGTTATGGTAGACGGACGGGTCAGCAGCTATGGCACTGCTAATATGGATATCCGAAGCTTTGAACTGAATTTTGAAGTCAATGCAACGATTTATGATGAAACCATTACCCAGCAGCTGGAAGAAGAGTTTTTAAATGATCTGAAGCACTGTCGGGAAATTACGAAGGAAGTATACGAATCCAGATCCCTGCTGATCCGAATTAAGGAACAGGGCAGCCGGCTGCTTTCACCGCTGCTGTAAGAGTATGGATGCCTCCCGTCCTGAACAGTTACCAATAGAATAGAAAAACCTCTGGTCATAAGCAGCCCTGATCAGACTATCGGCGCGTCCCTTTTCTGTGCATATTATCTGTGACGGGAAAGGGAGAATTATTTTGAACAGATTTACGAGAAATTTTCTAAAATGCGGGATAGCGGGCTGGTGCCTGGAAGTGATTTTTACGTCTGCAGAGTCTGTTATGGCAGGGGACTGGCGGTTTATGGCTCATACATCGCTGTTAATGTTTCCAATTTATGGTATGGGGGCATTGTTAGGCCCTATTGGCCGTCAAGTTGATTTGTGGATTGGAGATGGAAGCGGAGGAAAGGGGGCAGCTCTGAATCCGGCTGACCAGGCTGTTCGACATGGTATGTTGTATATGGTGCTGATTTTTATCGGAGAGTATTTATCAGGACTGCTTTTAAGGAGACAGGGAATCTGTCCCTGGGATTACACTGGATGCCGATCCAGTATAAACGGTCTGATCCGTCTGGATTTTGCGCCTTTATGGTTTCTGACAGGCCTGCTTTTTGAGCAGATTACAGGTGTTCAGAAGAAGTAACAGCTGCTCAGCCATGCATCTTCTTGCCCGCTGGAACGGGCAAGAAGCTTCGCATGGCTGAATGGTTACAAGAAGTAAAATTTATGTCATGTACTTGTATTTGCTTCGGGGATTTTATATAATAAAGTGACAAAGTGGAGGCCGTACAGCAGGTGCTGGCGGCCCTAAGAAATCCTCGGAGGACGCAGTTTATGATACGTATTTTATTAGTAGCCATTATCTTATTTTCTTTTTTAGTCTTAAGTATTCCCATCCTGATTTATGAGCATTTTCTGGGAAAGAAAAATCCGGATAAAAGAAACCAACAGAGTCTTAAGATTGTTCAGTTTATGTTCCGGCTTATTTTAAAAATAAGCGGAGTTTCTTATACAGTAGAAGGACTGGAAAACATTCCAAAAGATACGGCTGTTCTTTATGTAGGAAATCACAGAAGTTATTTTGATATTTTGCTGGGTTATGTTACAGTCCCTGGATTGATGGGATTTGTAGCCAAAAAAGAGATGCTGAGATATCCGTCTTTAAGAGACTGGATGCGGAACGTCAACTGCCTGTTTTTAGACAGGGAAAATATCAAAGAAGGGTTGAAAACCATTCTGAAAGGAATCGAACAGGTAAAAAGCGGAATTTCCGTCTGGATTTTCCCGGAAGGAACCCGCAATCGCAATGAAGACCGGAAGGATCTGCTTCCATTTAAAGAAGGAAGCCTGAAAATTGCAGAAAAAAGCGGCTGTCCGGTAATTCCGGTGGCTATGGTGGGAACAGCGGATATTTTTGAAAAACATATGCCATTTATCCGTTCTTCTAAGGTTACGGTCCGCTATGGAAAGCCGATTTACTTAAAACAGCTTCCTCCAGAACAGAAAAAGTTTTCAGGAGCTTACACCAGAGACGTGATAATCGGAATGTTAAAAGAGATGGAGCAGGAGTAGACATGCAGAGTTTGGACTTACAGGAGATTAGAGGAAAGTTAGATCAGATTGACAAAACCATTACGGAACTTTTTGAAGAGAGAATGAAGCTGTGTGCAGACGTGGCAGCCTTTAAGATTGAAACAGGAAAGGCCGTCTATGACGGGGCCAGAGAGCAGGAAAAGCTGCATACAGTCGGGGGACTGGCTCATGGCGAATTTAACCGGCAGGCAGTGACGGAGCTGTTTTCCCAGATTATGACCATCAGCCGCAGATACCAGTACCAGCTTCTGGCAGAACATGGCAAGGTTCCGGATTCCGGTTTTGAACCGGTTGAACATTTGGCCAGGGACGGGGTTCGGGTAGTATACCAGGGAGTAGAAGGGGCCTACAGCCATGAAGCGGCAATGCGGTATTTTGGAAAAGACGTTCCGGCTTACCACGTCTCTTCCTGGGAGGAAGCCATGGAAGAAGTCAGTCAGAAAAAGGCGGATTATGCAGTCCTTCCCATTGAAAATTCTTCCGCAGGAGCAGTAAGCGGCATTTATGATCTGTTAGTGAAATATAATAACTACATAGTTGGGGAAGTGTTTCTGGACGTCAACCACGCTTTATTAGGACTTCCAGGAGCCGCATTAGAAGAGATCAAAACCGTGTACTCCCATCCCCAGGCGCTGATGCAAAGTTCGGAATATTTAAACGCCAATAAAAACTGGCGCCAGGTCAGCGTGGAAAATACGGCTATGGCGGCCAAAAAGGTATTAGAAGACGGAGACAGGAGCCAGGCTGCAGTCGCCAGTGAAAATGCGGGAAGAATCTATGGCCTCACCCCATTAAAGACCAGCATTAATCACAATAAATGCAATACTACAAGATTTATCGTGGTGACCAATCGGCCGATTTATCAGATTGGAGCCAAAAAGGTAAGCATTTGTTTTGAACTGCCTCATAAAAGCGGTACGCTGTATAACATGCTGGGCAATTTTATTTTCAACCATGTAAACATGATAATGATTGAATCCAGGCCTATAGTGGGAAGAAATTGGGAATACCGGTTTTTTGTAGACATTGAAGGCAGCTTAAGCGACGGTCCGGTTCAAAACGCATTGCTGGGAATCTCTCAGGAAGCTGTAGGAATGCGGATTTTAGGAAATTACTGATAGATAGAGGGAACAAGTATGGATACTTCAAGGTTTGTGCTGTACAGAAATTTGGAACATCAGGATTTATTTGGCTCTATGGCAATGCTGCTGGATGGAGACGGGCCGGCTCAAATGGACGGCTATGCCTGTGCCAACCGTTTACTGGAGCTGGCGGCAAAGTACGGTTTTGAGGGAAATCTGTGGCACTGCTTTCTGGCGTACTGCTTGGCAGCCCATGAAAATGCCTACAGTACAGCCTGCGAGATAGTAGGGCCGGTTCACGGTACGATTAATGAACTGGCAGCCCATGATTTTTCTATGATGAAGGAATTATTTGATAAGGATACCACACTTCTTTCAGGCGGAATATGGGGATACTTATCTGATTTCCATGGGGCGGAGAGAACGGGAAAGGTTTTTAACCGGAGAATCCGCGATCGGATTATAACATTGGCGAAAGAACTGGAAGAAGCAGACAGCACAGAAGAATTTCAAAGACTGGTTACGGGCTTTTACAAAGAATTTGGCGTGGGCCGGTTTGGCTTGAACAAAGCCTTCCGAATTGAAGAACGGGATACCGAAACGGGATACCGAAACACATGGATTGAGCCTATTACCAGTATTGAGCATGTGTATTTAGACGATTTGGTAGGTTATGAGATTCAGAAAGAGAAGCTGATTGCCAATACAGAAGCATTTATTGAGGGAAAAGAGGCTAACAATGTGCTTTTGTACGGAGATGCGGGGACAGGAAAATCCTCCAGCGTCAAAGCCATTTTAAATCAGTATTACGACAGGGGACTGCGAATCATAGAAGTGTATAAGCATCAGTTCCGCTGCCTGTCCGACGTGCTGGAGGAGATTAAAGACAGAAACTATAAATTCATTATTTACATGGATGATTTGTCATTTGAAGATTTTGAAATCGAGTACAAATACCTGAAAGCAATTATTGAAGGAGGGTTGGGGAAAAAGCCGTCTAATGTGCTGATTTACGCCACATCTAACCGCCGGCACCTGATTCGGGAGAAGTTCAGCGATAAGAGAGAGATGATGGATGACCTTCACGAAAATGATACGGTCCAGGAAAAATTGTCTCTGGTTTCCAGGTTTGGAGTGACCATTTATTTCGGGGCGCCGGACAAGCTGGAATTCCAGAACATTGTAAAGGTTTTGGCAGAACGTTACGATTTACATATTCCGGAAGAAGAACTTTATGCAGAAGCAAATAAATGGGAACTGTACCACGGCGGTTTCTCCGGACGGACAGCCACCCAGTTTATTACTCATTTGTTAGGAAAACAGTCAAAAGAGTAAGGAGGATGCTCCATGGCAGCGATACAGACATTTGCAGCAATTGATATCGGCTCCTTTGAGATGGAACTGAGCATTTATGAAATATCCCCTAAAAGCGGCGTTTGCGTGATTGACAGGATCCGCCATAGAATTGCACTGGGACGGGATGTTTATAAAAATGGAAAAATCAGTTATGAATCTATTGATGAGATGTGCCGCGTACTGGAAGATTTTTCCAGGATTATGAAGGGATATAAAGTTCAGGCATACAGAGCTTATGCCACCAGCGCCCTCAGGGAGGCGGAAAACAATCAGATTGTTCTGGATCACATGAAAGTCCGCACAGATTTAGATGTGAAAATTATCAGCAATTCGGAACAGCGTTTTATCAGCTACAAAGCCATTGCCGTAAAAGATGCAGAGTTTAACAAGATTATCCAAAAAGGAACTTTGATTGTAGACATTGGGTTTGGCAGTGTTCAGCTTACCCTGTTTGACAAAGACACACTGGTTACAACCCAGAATCTTCCTTTGGGCGGTCTCAGGGTAAGAGAACTGCTGTCAGGGGTTCAGGCCAACATGGAATTAACCATGGAGTTAATCGGGGAGATTGTGGAAAACGAGCTGTTTACTTTCCGCAAAATTCATTTAAAGGATCGGGAAATTAAACACATTATCGGAATTGGACGAAATACCGGTTACCTGTTTAGAGATCCGGTAAAAGGTATTGTGCCGGAGCGCCTGACAACGGAAGAAGCCCGAACCTACTATCAGGAACTGATTCATCTCGGTCTGGATACGGCGGCAGATAAATTTGGAGTAAATGAGGATTTTACCAAGTTCTTATTGCCAAGCGCCGCCATTTATAAAAGCATTTATGATATGACAGGGGCAGAGATAATCTGGCTTCCTGGAAGCAGTATGTGCGACGGAATTGCTGCAGATTATGCGGAAAAGAGCCGGCTGGTGAAATTTAACCATGACTTTGAACGGGATATTGTCATAGAGGCCCGCAACCTGGCAAAGCGGTATAAATGCCATACCAGCCACAACCAGGCATTAGAGAATTATGCCCTGGGGATTTTTGATGTGACCAGGCGGTACCACGGAATGGGGAAAAAGGAGCGGCTTCTGCTGCAGATTTCCGTGCTGCTTCATGCCTGCGGAAAGTTTATCAGTATGAAAAATGCCAATGAATGCGCATACAATATTATTATGTCTACGGAAATCATTGGTCTGAGCCATTTGGAACGGGAAATCGTAGCCAATGTAGTCCGTTACAATATAAGGGATTTTGAGTATGACAAAGTGCATCTGGAATTAGGCGCATTTCAGAGTGGGCTGACGGATGTAGACGTAAAGAAAGTTACCGTTTTAATCGGAAAACTGACCGGTATTTTAAGGCTGGCCAATTCTATGGACAGAAGCCATAAGCAGAAGCTGGCAGGATGCAGGATGATTCTGAAGGAACGGAAATTAATTATTACTACAGATTATGAAGGAGACATAACATTAGAACGAGTGTCTTTTGAACAGAAGGCAGATTTCTTTGAAGAAATCTATGGGATTCGCCCGATTTTGAGGCAGAAAAGGAAAGGTTAAGTATGGAAGCGCAGGAAAAAAAGGATTTTTTAAATCCCCAAAATTATGTGAATCGAGAACTGAGCTGGATCGAGTTTAATTATCGAGTACTCAGCGAAGCCAGGGATAAAAGTCTTCCCTTGTTTGAGCGCTTGAAATTTTTAAGCATTACCTCTTCCAACCTGGATGAGTTTTTTATGGTTCGTGTGGCGTCCTTAAAGGATTTGGTTCATGCCAATTATACCAAACCGGACATTGCAGGAATGACGCCAGGAGAACAGTTGGAAAAAATCAGCAAAAAAGCCCACGAGCTGGTCAGCGTCCAGTATTCTACCTATAACCGTTCGATTATTCCGGCTTTACACCAGAATGGTCTGAACGTATTGGACGGCTATGAGGATCTGACTCCTCAGCAGGAGGAGTATGTAGACAAATATTTTAAGGAAAATGTATATCCGGTACTGACGCCTATGGCAGTAGACTCTTCCCGTCCCTTCCCGCTGGTTCACAATAAGTCCTTAAACATTGCCGCCCTTTTAAAAAAGAAAAAGGGCGGAAAAGAGCTGGAATTTGCCATGGTTCAGGTTCCGGCTGTTCTTCCGAGAATCGTGGAACTGCCGGTGACGGTGGCAGAGGATGGGAGAGAAAACCATAACGTCATTCTTCTGGAAGAGATTATTGAAAAAAATATGCAGTCTCTGTTTTTAAATTATGACATTATTACGGCTCATCCATTCCGGATTATGAGAAACGCAGATTTGACCATTGACGAGGAAGAGGCAGTGGATCTGCTGGAAGAAATCCAGAAGCAGTTAAAACGCCGCCAGTGGGGAGAGGTAATCCGCCTGGAGATCGAAGAAAAGATGGATAAGCGTCTGTTAAAGATTCTGAAAAAAGAACTGGCAGTCAGCAGCGAGGACATTTTTGAGATTAACGGGCCTCTGGACTTGACGTTTTTAATGAAGATGTATGGAATGTCTGGCTTTGAGCGGCTTAAAAATCCGCCTTACCAGCCCCAGCCGGTGCCGGAGCTGATGAATGATGACGACATTTTCACCAATATCCGAAAAGGAGATATCCTTCTGCACCATCCTTATGAAACCTTTGATCCGGTGGTGAATTTTGTCCGTGCTGCGGCAAAAGACCCCAGTGTGCTTGCAATCAAACAGACTCTGTACCGTGTCAGCGGCCATTCCCCTATTATTGCGGCTCTTGCAGAAGCGGCGGACAACGGCAAACAGGTATCTGTACTGGTAGAGTTAAAGGCCAGATTTGACGAGGAAAATAACATTATCTGGGCGAAAAAACTGGAAAAGGCAGGATGCCACGTTATCTATGGTCTGGTGGGTCTAAAGACCCACAGCAAGATTACCCTGGTAGTCCGCAGGGAGGAAGACGGAATCCGCCGCTACGTCCACCTTGGAACCGGAAATTATAATGATTCTACGGCCAAGCTGTATACCGACTGCGGCATGTTTACCTGTAATCCGCTGTATGGCGAAGACGCTACAGCTGTCTTTAACATGTTGTCAGGATATTCGGAACCTCTTAGCTGGAACCGTCTGGCAGTGGCTCCATTATGGCTGCGGGATACTATGCTGCGCCGCATCCGAAGGGAAAAGGAAAATGCGGAAAACGGCAAGAAAGCCCACATTATTGCGAAAATGAACTCCCTGTGCGACAAGGAAATCATTGCGGCGCTGTATGAGGCCAGTTGTGCCGGCGTTAAGATTGAGCTGATTATCCGTGGAATCTGCTGTCTGAAGGCAGGGGTAGCGGGACTTAGTGAAAATATTTCCGTTCGTTCTATTGTGGGAAATTTCCTGGAACACAGCCGGATTTTCTATTTTGAGAATAACGGCTCTCCCAAACTCTATATGGGAAGCGCAGACTGGATGCCAAGAAATTTAGATAAGCGGGTGGAGATTGTATTCCCTGTGGAAGCAGAAACGGTACGGGAACAGGTGATGCACATTTTAGAAGTCCAGCTTGCAGACAATGTAAAAGCCCACATTCTTCAGCCGGACGGAAGCTATGAAAAGCCAGACCTCAGGGGAAAAGTGAAAGTCAATTCCCAGGATCAGTTCTGTGAAGAAGCTGTTCATAACGCAGATTTAGAGAGAAAGAAAATCGATCCGGCAGAGAGAAGAACCTTTATTCCAATCGAAAGCCAGGAAAACTAATAGAAAAACCGATCGCTCTGGCCTTGATATCATCAGGCAGAACGGTCGGTTTTGCAATCTCTGATTAATCCCTTACGGGAAGCCCGCTGTGGTAGGAATAATCTCCCAATTCATCCAGCAAAAATTCATAAGAAGAAGGGTTGGACAGCCGCCCTCCGCTTAACAGCTCGTCAATGAGAGAGTAAATGACCCCGCATTTGGTGAGAGCTCTATGGAACAGATCCGGAAATGAGGCGGTGGAAGCCATCTGCTGATTCCATGGATTGCACCAGACTTCATGGTTGGAATTTAAACTTTTTCTCGGAGAGGAAACTTTGTCAGTCACAATTTTGGTAGAAGCAATGGGGTGCTTTAAAAACAGGGACTCGACAAATTCAATGCCAGCCTGCTTTTTTCCGGATTTATCTGCCAGGGTACGGCAGCCGAAACGCATAGCCAGAATGGAACGCTGAACCATTCTGGGCGTGACGCGGAAATTGTTTTTGTAGGTAATGGGATAGTAGGTTTCATTAATACACTGAGCCAAAAATCGGGAAATAAACTGGGTCTCGAAACCATTTAAACAAATAGTGGCGGCCTGATTAAACTGGGATGGCAGCTTGTGCTTGTACTTATACAGCAAAAGGGCGTCAATGTCATTCTCCAAAAGGGCATGGAGGCCGTGGTGGTGAGAAGTAGGATTGGTGACATCATAGCCGATACGCCCATAGACAAAGGGATGGCAGGTATAATCGCCGATATAGTGTCCCAAATAACCGCAAAAATAAGCCAAAGCCCGTTCTCGCTGCTGTTTTGATTCGATTTTTGCAATGTTGTTCAGGCAGCAGCGGAAAAATTGATTGACATGGTGTTCGTGCATATAGGAGCCGACATTCCGGTAATCTCTATGGCGCAGAATGGGAAGATTATAGAAAAACATATCCGGTCCCTGAAGCCCCAGCTGATAGAGCCAGCGGTATTTGGCAATAATAAGTTTTAACTGGCCAGAAGGCATATTGTTGTAAGCCTTCATGCCCAGAATGTAATGTGTAGTAAAACCAGGCATAATCAAGACTCCTTTCCTTTTCTAATATTCTATCACAAAAAGGATGAATTGTGATAGTGGTTTTGGGCATAAATTCTTCTGGAAAAGAATAGAAAATAGAAAAAGACAAGGGGCAGGTATGGCGGACTTGATTCATCTGATACATAAGGCAGTCTGGGGGCCGTGGCTCCTGGTAATTTTTCTTGGAACAGGAATTTATTTGACCATTTGTTCCGGCGGATTTCAGATAAGAGGGATTAGAACCTGGATGGGACAGACTGCCGGAAGCCTGGTAAAATCTTTAACGTCCGGTTCCCATAAAACGTCTCAGTTTCGGACTGCCTGTACTGCTCTGGCCGCCACAGTGGGAACCGGAAATATTGTCGGCGTGGCTACTGCGCTGGCCGCTGGAGGACCTGGGGCAGTTTTCTGGATGTGGGTATCGGCGTTTATCGGAATGATGACGGCTTACGGGGAAACCTGGCTGGGAATTACCTATCGGCGCAGGAAGGAGAAAAGGACAGAGGAAGGAAATGCAGAAAATGGAACGGCTGCAGAGACAGAGGAAAAATGGATCTGCGGCCCCATGGTTACGCTGAAATACGGAGCAAACTGTCCGGCAGCAGCAGGCGCATATGCTCTTTTTTGCGTGTTGTCCTCTCTTGGAATGGGAAGCATGGTACAGGCCAATTCCCTGGCAGAAACGGCAGAATTTACCTGGAATGTGCCAAGAATCTGGTGTGCAGTAATACTGACAGGGGCAGCTGGGATGGTGATACGGGGAGGAATTGGGCGGATTGGGCTGGCAGCAGAAAAACTGATTCCCTGGTCAGCCGGAATTTATCTGGGAGCTTCGGCTCTGGTGCTGGCATGCTGCTGGAGACAGATTCCCAGGGTGCTTCTGGAAATTGCTGTAGATGCATGCTCTCCGGCATCAGCAGGAATCAGCATAACCGGCGGCGCTGCAGGATGGGGAATGAAGACCGCAGTTCAATACGGAATTGCCAGAGGGGTATTTTCCAATGAAGCAGGACTTGGCAGCCTGGCGATTCTACATGGGTCGGCAGAAAATACGACGCCGGAAGAACAGGGAATGTGGGCAATGTTTGAGGTGTTTTTTGATACGATTGTGGTATGTACGGTAACAGCCCTGGTGATTCTTTGTGCGGCGGCTGAAAAGGGGGTTCCAATTCAGGACGGCGCTTCTCTGGCAGTCCGCAGCTTTTCCGAATTTTTAGGAACAGGCGGAGAATATGCGGTAGCTCTGTCCATGATGCTGTTTGCATTTGCCACGATTATTGCATGGTATTATATGGGAAAACAGGCGGCAGATTACCTTTTTGCAAAGAAAGGCGGGGGGATGGCGGAAACAGTTTATGACATTTTGTATTTAGGCGCTGTTTTTATGGGATGTATGGCTAAGGTAAATGCGGTTTGGGAACTGTCAGACATCTGGAACGGCCTGATGGCGCTGCCAAATATTGGAGCAATTCTGTTGCTGGCAAACCGGATTCGCTACCCCGGCCCACTGGGTAATAAAATAAAAATGCCCCTTGACAGTTTTCAAGAAGATCCGTATACTTACCATAGTAAAAGGGAGTAGCTCACATCAAAAGCCGGAAAGAAGAGGCTTTGGGTGTCATGCGCTGTCGTCATCACGATTCCTGACAGAAGCTGTGGGGGAATCCGGTACGCATATTAAGAAGCGAGACTTTTATTGTATCTTTTGTGGTGCAATAAAAGCTTGCTTTTTTTGTTTGACAGAAAATCCCTGTCAAACAAAAAGCGCTTTATTGCGGCAAATTTACTTAGGAAAAGAGAGGTAGGAAAAATGATTTTAGTATGGATCATGTTGGTAGTCGGTTTTGTCCTGCTGATAAAAGGAGCCGATTACTTTGTGGAGGGAAGTTCAGCTGTAGCCAAAATCTTAAGGATTCCAAGCGTAGTAATCGGCCTTACGATAGTGGCAATGGGAACCAGCGCACCGGAGCTGGCAGTCAGCGTCACTGCGGCCCTGACAGGTAATAATGAAATTGCAGTAGGAAATGTTATTGGTTCCAACATTTTCAACCTGATGGTGGTAACCGGTACCTGCGGTGTGATTCTGCCTATGGCAGTGGATAAGGGGATTTTAAACGGAGACTTTATTTTTTCCATTATTATTTCCGGAGTGCTTTTAGCCATGTTTGCCTTTGATATGCAGATTGGACGGTTAGATGGAATCATTCTTCTGGTTCTATTTGCCTATTTCATTGTTAAACTGGTAAGAAAAGCCCTGAAAGAACGAACCGAGGCTCAGGAGGAGGCAGAATCCCTTTCTCCGATCAAAATTTTTATTTACATTGTAGGAGGAATTGCGGCAATTGTAATGGGCGGCGATATTGTAGTTGACAGCGCCAGTAAGGTAGCAAGCTCCTTTGGATTAAGTCAGAACCTGATTGGCCTTACCATTGTGGCAATGGGAACTTCTCTTCCAGAACTGGTAACTTCGATTGTAGCATCCAGAAAGGGAGAAAACGGCCTGGCGTTGGGAAATGTCATTGGTTCCAATATCTTTAATATTTTAATGATTTTGGGAATTTCTTCTGCAATTCACCCAATTGCAGTTACCATCCAGTCTTCTTACGACTTAATTGTTTTAATCGTATTCAGCGCTGCAGTATGGCTGATGGCCAGAAGCAGAAAAGAAGTCAACCGAGGTGAAGGCATCGCAATGCTGGCCTTGTATTTTGGATATATGGTATACATTATTATGCGATAGGAAGACCTGCCAAAAAGCAGGGACTTCCTGCTGCATGGCAACAAAAAAGCTGTCAGATAACAATGTTGTTTCTGTCAGCTTTTTATATTACTATTTGAAAAAGGGAGGAGAGCTGATAATTTCTTATCAGCTCGAGTATTATGAAAAAAATCTTGTAAGCTATTTTGTTAAGAATAACAGCCTGTGCTGTTTTCTATGGTTCTAGTATATTCAGAAATCGTGAAGAAATCATGTTGATTGTGTAAAAGGTTTTTGAATGAATTTTGAACAATTTGTGAACAGGAAGAAAGAAAAAGATAAAGTACATTCGTCTGTATTCGACAAAGATAGGTGGCTTTTGGACTCGTTTTTAACTTGCAATGCCTTGCCAGATTTGGTAAAATCGATGTAGCAACAGGGGCGCTCAGCCTCAATGAAAGGAGAAACAGCATGAAAAATCCAGTAATTACAATTACAATGGAAAATGGCGACGTAATGAAAGCAGAATTATATCCGGAAGTCGCTCCAAATACGGTTAATAACTTTTTAAGCCTGGTAGGAAAGGGATTTTATGACGGCCTGATTTTTCACCGTGTCATTAAGGGCTTTATGATTCAGGGAGGATGCCCCAATGGAACCGGCATGGGCGGCCCCGGATATTCTATTAAGGGAGAGTTTAACCAGAATGGATTCCAGAACGATCTGCGCCATACTCCAGGCGTTCTGTCTATGGCAAGAGCAATGCATCCAGATTCAGCAGGTTCTCAGTTTTTTATTATGCATGAGACCTCTCCTCATTTAGATGGAGCTTACGCTGCATTCGGACAGGTAATCGAGGGGATGGATGTAGTAAATAAGATTGCCGATGTTCGCACAGATTACAGCGACAGACCGATGAAGGAGCAGAAGATTAAGAGCATTACTGCTGAAACCTTTGGCGAGACTTATCCGGAGCCGGAGCACTGCTAAATTATGATAAGGACCTGTGACGTACTGGTAAAGGGACAGCTTCATAAGGTCTGCATATCGGATGAACCGGAGGCTCTTCTGGCTGCTGAGGCGGCTGGAAGGGCCGTTCTTGGCGTAGGGGAAAAATGCGCGGCTTCCTGTCCGTGGCTTTCGACGTTTATCAGAAGCTGGGATGAGGTGGGAGAGACGGCGCTTAAAACCATAGCAGAACGGCTGGTACGGCGTAAAAAACGGCTTCCGTGGGTGATATGCGAGACGGACAGGTTAATTATTCGTGAGGCGGCAGAAACGGATTTTGAACAACTGGCCTTTTTACAGATAAAAGCCTTTGAAAACAGAGAAGCATTAGCATCCTATATTTCCTGTCAGTATGGATTTTATGAATACGGACTGTGGCTGCTGGAAGAAAAAACAAGCGGCTGTATTGCAGGGGCAGCCGGTGTATGGAATCCGGAAGATACTGTCTGCAGAATGTTAAAAGCAGCGGGAGAAGTGCCGGAAGATTATTTGGAAATGGGCTATCAGATGGCTTCGCCTTATCAAAGAAAAGGCCTGGCAAGAGAAGCCTGCCAGGCGATTATGACTTATACGGACTGGGAGCTGGAATGTAAAATCTGCCTCCAGGTGGAGCGGACAAATCTGCCGTCGCAAAAGCTGGCAGAGTCACTGGGATTTTGGCGCCTTACTCCTCGTACAGATAGCGGAGAAATTCAATGGCCGTATTTATACGGTTGGAGTTGCTGACCAGGGTAAAGTACGCTTCGTCCATTTGTGTGCCTGCTTTTTCACGGAAGCGAGAGTGATCCAGATTAATGGCTGTAGGGAACGAATTGCCATTTTCATCCTTTGCCATGTAAATATCGTCTTTTACCATCTCCCATATATCAGCAGGAAGGGTTTCCTCCAGATTTAAAAATCCTCCGTTAGCGGCATAGTGGTCAACGGCTGCGGTATCGGCAATCATAATGTCCAGATCCTGGCTGGCGACAATAGCCGTTACCTTGGCTAAGGATGCATAATCCAGTTCGGAAGTAGTCTTGCCAAAGCTGATATAAAGGCTGGTATCCAGTTCCACTTTATCTTTCTTGCCATAGCCCATGCGGACTTTAAAATCATCAGCCAGCTTTTCATAATTGGCAGCAGACATGGAGCGATCGTTCATAACAATGGTATAAAGCTGGGTAGTAAAGCTTTTCTGGTAGAAAATAGTGCCCAGGGCATACAGGAAAAATAAGATAACGCAGCCAATCAGCATATGGATTTTGTAATATTCCCATATGTACCAGAGCTTGTCCTTAAAGGACATTTGTTTCAGTTTGTTCCGTTCCTGCGCAGCTTCTGTTTTTAAGGTTTCTTTTAAAGACATGATGGGATCCTCGTTTCTGTTACTATTTTTTGTAACTGTTCAGCCATGCGAAGATTCAGACAGAAAAAAGCGTAGATGCATAGCTGAGTTATTACAAACCTACTTTGCAGTATAACATAAAAAAATAAAAAAAATATGAAAAAATTATGAAATCACAGGGAAAGTTGATTTTTTATGCCGGATTCGATATAATGAACACCAGATATTGAAATTTACTAAATGAGAAATGAGAAATGAGGAAGGTGCGGTATGCTTCAGGGACTGTTTAACTACGACAATCCGGTTTGGCGGTTTATCGGCAAACTGGGCGATTTGATTATTTTGAATATTTTATGGATGATAACTTCTATTCCGATTGTTACCATAGGAGCTTCGACCACGGCTCTTTACTATGTGACGTTAAAGCTGGTTCGGGATGAAGACGGCTATACCATAAAGTCGTTTTTCAAATCATTTAAGGAAAACTTTAAACAGTCTACTATTATCTGGCTGATTATGCTGGTAATAGGACTGCTGCTGGGCTTTGACCTGTATTTCTTCGCTTATATGCAGACGGAACCATCCAAGCTCCGCACGGTTATGATAACGGTATTCGGTTCATTAAGCCTGATTTACCTTTGTATCCTGACTTATGTATTTCCGATTCAGAGCCGCTTTTACAATCCGGTAAAGCGGACGCTGTTTAATGCATTTTTTATGTCTGTACGCCATATTTTCCAGACTCTTGGAATTTTGGTAATGGACGTTGCAGTGGTAGTGCTGATGGTTGTCAGCTTTTTATCAGCGCCCCAGTTTTCCGTACTGTTTTTCCTGTTTGGATTTCCACTGATTGCCTTTGTGAACTCCTATGTGTTCCATGCTATCTTTAAGAAATATATACCAAAGAGCGACAGGGAAGATGATGGAGAACTGCGTCCTCTGTTTGCAGATGAAACCAATGAGCAGAAAACGACATGATTGATAGTAAACATTCAGTTATACCCCGAACTTCTGATTTTTAGAAGTTTCGGGGTTTTTTGTGCAAAATATCCCTTTGGAAGTTGTTTTGCCATTCAAACTACTGCACTTTGGAGAAATAGAAGGTTTTGATGAAAAAGGCTTGAAAAATAAGGTGTAAGTGTTTACAATGTATTTAAATTAATACTGTATACAAAATAATGTATTTCAAAAACACAAAATAGAGGGAATGTGTATGACGACTCATTTTAAGCTTCGGGCTTATGGAAAAATTAATTTAGGACTGGACGTTTTAAGAAAACGGGAAGATGGCTACCATGATGTGCGGATGATTATGCAGACCGTAGGATTGTATGATCAGATTGATTTGTTTTTCCGCCAGGAGCCGGGGATTGAGATAGAAACCAACCTGTCCTATCTCCCCGTAAATGAAAATAATCTGGTATACAAAGCGGCACATCTTCTGATGGAAGAATTTCAGGTTAAAAACGGCGTGTTTATCCGCCTGCGTAAATTGATTCCCGTGGCAGCGGGCATGGCGGGAGGAAGCAGTGACGCTGCCGCCGTTTTAGTAGGCGTAAATAAAATGTTCCATCTGGGTTTATCAATAGAAGAACTAATGAAACGGGGAGTAAAGATTGGAGCAGATGTTCCTTACTGTATTATGAGAGGAACTGCGCTTTCAGAGGGAATCGGGGAAAAGCTGACGGCTCTGCCGCCCATGCCCCAGTGTCAGGTTCTTCTTGCAAAACCGGCTATCAGCGTGTCTACAAAGTACGTTTATGAAAACCTTCACGCCAACAGCTTAAAGCCGGAACAGCATCCGGATATTGACGGCATGATAGAGGCAATTACTGCAGGAGACTTATTAGGAGTTTCCGCACATCTGGGAAATGTTCTGGAATTGGTTACAGCAAAAAAATATCCGGTTATTGAAGAGATCAAAGAGGTTATGCGCCGGTATGGGGCAGTGGGAGCCATGATGAGCGGAAGTGGCCCTACGGTATTCGGCCTGTTCGACAATCCGAAAGCTGCATCTGACGCTTATGAAGAGCTGCGTTACGGACAGAGCAGAGAGCTGGCAAAGCAAGTATATTTAACCAATATTTTCAACAATAAGAATATTCGATAAGCTGTTATAATAGCAAGAATCAGGAAATATAATTAAGGAGGAGAAAATCATGGGAAGCGATTTTCGGGTAACAATGAACGAGTATCTGCCGTTGAGAGACGTAGTATTTAATACTCTGCGCCAGGCAATTTTAAAAGGAGAGCTGGAGCCGGGGGAGAGACTGATGGAAATCCAGCTGGCAGAACGTCTGGGCGTCAGCAGAACGCCAATCAGAGAGGCAATCCGTAAGCTGGAGCTGGAAGGCCTGGTATTGATGATTCCAAGAAAGGGAGCCGAGGTTGCCAAGATTTCCGAAAAGAGCCTGAAGGATGTACTGGAGGTACGCCGTTCCCTGGAAGAACTGGCTATTGAACTGACTTGTGAGAGAATTTCCGAAGAGGGAATTGCAGAGATAGAAGAAGCTCAGAAAGCGTTTGCAGATGCCATTTACAAAGGAGACGTTATGGCCATTGCAGAGGCAGACGAGCAGTTCCATGAACTGATTTACAAAGCAACGGGAAATAAGCGCCTGGTTCAGATTCTTAATAACCTCAGGGAGCAGATGTACCGCTACCGCCTGGAATACATTAAAGATGCAGGAAAGCGGCAGGTTCTGATTGTGGAGCATGAGAATATTCTTCGCTGCATTAAAAAGCACAGCATTGCGGAAGCAAAAGCAGCAGTCAGAGAACATATCGATAATCAGGAGATTACCGTATCCAAAAATATTAAAGAACAGGCTTCATAAAGAAGAGGACCCCGTCCTGAACAGTTACGAAGTTGTTAATAAATATGAAAAAAATATAAAGTGATTGACGCAGTGACAGCCGGTTATTATAATAAGTGACAGGTTGTCACTTTTTGTTTTAAAACGACCATCATATTAGAACTCCTTGCCTGAAGGAACAGGCATTGGAGAAAGAGGGTGAGAAATATGCCTACAGATAGATTTGCACGTCTGCCGGCAGAGAAAAAAGAGATTATTCGGATGGCCGCCATATCTGAATTTACCAGAGTTCCGTTTGAAAAAGTATCCATTAACAAAATTATCCAAAATGCAGATATTTCCCGAGGAAGCTTTTATACCTATTTTGAAGATAAAAGAGACCTGCTTCAATATGTATTTTCCGATATTTTGATGGAGGCCTATGAGTTTTTCCGAAAGCGTCTGATTCATAATCAGGGGAATTACTGGAAAACGCTGGATGAAATGTTTTTGGACTGGTTTCAGTTTGAATGGAGCAGCAATTTGACGGAGATAGCCAGAATTGTCATACTGCAGACGGAAGGAGGCCGGTTTTACAGTTGTAAAGGCCTGAAAACCATGGATGAAGCTGTGGATATAGAAAAATGGATTTACGACAATGGAGACTGGTCAGACTTACGAAGTCAGGAGAAGGAATTTATCCGCATGACAGCAGATTTGGGAATGCAGACACTGGTCACGTCACTGGGACAAAGACTGGATTTTCCAGAAAAAACCGAAGAAATTTATCGTATGTTTACGCAGAAATTAGACATTATTCAAAAGGGGGCATGTGCTCCCGGCAGTGACGAAATAAGCGAGAAAGTAAGGAGAAACCCATGAAAACAAGAACCAAAATTATTACAGGAGTTGTGGCAGCCGGGGTTCTGGCAGCAGTAGCTGTTCCCAGACTGCTGAAGCCTGCACAGCTTACCGAACAGGTAACCATACCGGTTGTAAAGGCAGAGCAGCCGGAAAACGGTACCATTACCCTGTCAAAAGAGGTGATTGGCACGGTGGAACCGTCGGATATTATTTATGTAATGCCGAAGGTAACCGGAGAGATTGTAGAGATCTATGCAGATGCGGGAGATGTGGTAGCTCAGGGCCAGCCTATTTGCCGGATTGACAATAAACAGATTGACAGCAGCAAAATTTCTTTAGATGCGGCAAAAGTAGCCATGGATACTGCTAATGCCAACCTGGCCAGGATGCAGGTGCTTTACAGCAGCGGAGACATATCTGCCCAGGCGTTCGAGCAGGTTCAGACAAGCGCCCAGTCCGCAAAGCTTCAGTATGACGGTGCAAAGCTGGCTTATGACCTTCAGGTGGAATACAGCACCGTGACAGCTCCCATTGCAGGGAAAATCGAAAGCAGCACCATGGTGCTTCATAATATGGCAGCTCCTTCCAGCCAGCTTTGTGTGATTACGGGAGAAGGCGGAAAGAAAGTGACCTTTTCCGTTGCAGACCGTTTGAGAAGCGCCCTTGAGCCAGGAGACGAGATTGCTATGGAGAAGCAGGGAAGCGCTTATACCGGCACGGTTACAGAGATTGGTTCCATGGTAAACCCTCAGACCGGCCTGTTTTCTGTGGAAGCGTCTGTAGAAGACGGAGGCGCACTGGCTCCAGGAGTTAAGATCCAGTTAAGCGTTGTTTCCGATAAGGCAGAAAATGTTATGACCCTTCCGGTAGACTGCGTTTATTACGACGGCGGCGATGCTTACGTTTATACGTATGACAATGGAATGGTACATAAGGTTCCGGTGGAAGTGGGAATTTATGATTCAGAACGGGCAGAGATCCGTTCCGGAATCACAGCAGATAATCTGGTAATCACCACCTGGACTTCAGAACTGGCAGAAGGCGCAGCAGTAACGCTTCAGAGTGAAGAATAAGGAGGCGGGCTGAATGAATTTAACAAAAACCGTATTAAAACGTCCGGTTACCACAGTCCTGTGCGTTTTGTGTTTAATGGTATTTGGCTTTATTTCCCTGTTTTCATCAAAAATGGAGCTGACTCCGGAAATGAACATGCCTATGATGGTAATCAGTACGATTTACGTGGGAGCCAGTCCGGAGGACGTGGATGAATTGCTGACTAAACCCATTGAGGATGCGATCGGCCAGTTAAGCGGTGTAGATTCTATTACATCTGCATCCAGTGAAAATTCTTCTATGGTGCTTCTGCAGTACGATTACGGCACAGATATGGATAAGGCATATTCTGATTTAAAGAAAAAGGTAGACGTGCTGGAAAGCTCTCTGCCAGAAGACGCCATGGCTCCGATTATTATGGAGTTTGACGTAAATAGTACGCCTTCCATGATGATGGCAGTTAATAATTCCGGCGTCAACAATTTGTATAATTATGTGAATGATATCGTGGTTCCGGAGCTGGAGAAAATCCCCAGCGTAGCCAGCGTAGACTTATCCGGCGGACAGGAAGAGTATGTAAGAATTCAGTTGATTCCGGAAAAACTGGCCCAGTACCACCTGTCTATTAATTCTGTGGCAACTGCAGTTTCCGGAGCCAGCTTTTCCATACCGGCAGGTTCTACAGAAGTAGGAAGTCAGGACCTGAATGTTTCAGCTGGTGTAACTTATGACACAGTAGACAGTTTAAAAGAGATCCCTATTACGACTCCAAGCGGAGATATTGTGTACCTGGATGATATCGCAGTAGTGGCGAATACCGTAAAAGACGCTTCCAGTATTGGACGATACAACGGAAGAGACACTGTATCTCTCAGCGTTCAAAAACAGCAAAAGAACAGTGCTCAGGAGGTTTCCAGAGAAGTGGACAAGGTTATGAACAAACTGAAGGCCAATGACGAAAATCTTGAGATGGTAGTGGTTTATGACGCCAGCGATCAGATTGAAGGAGCATTGAATTCGGTATTCCAGACCATGATCATGGCAGTAGTGGTTTCCATGGTTATTATTTTCCTGTTTTTCGGAGACATAAAGGCGTCCCTGATTGTCGGAACTTCCATTCCGATCTCCATTATGGCCGCATTGGTTTTAATGTATTTAATGGGATTTTCCCTGAACGTGATTACCATGAGCGCCCTGGTACTGGGCGTCGGCATGATGGTGGATAACTCTATCGTAGTTCTGGAAAGCTGCTTCCGATCTACAACCGGAAATGGATTTCGGGAGTACCGGCAGGCAGCTATTGAGGGAAGCGGAATCGTGCTTCAGTCTATTATCGGTTCTACGGCAACCACCTGTGTTGTATTCCTTCCGCTGGCATTTTTGTCAGGTATGAGTGGACAGCTGTTTAAGCCCCTGGGCTTTACCATCATTTTCTGTATGGTTGCTTCTTTGATTTCTGCAATGACCATTGTGCCGCTGTGCTACGCATTTTACCGTCCGAGAGAAAACGGCCATGCGCCTGCATCTGCGGCAGTAAAAGCCATGCAGAAGGGATACCGGAATATTATGGAATCCATTCTTCCAAAGAAAAAGACGGTAATGTTTGCAACGATTGGCATGCTGATTGTATCTTTTATGATGGCATCACAGCTTCGTTCTGAAATGATTCCTGCCACAGACGAAGGAACTATAGATGTTTCCGTGGAAATGCGTCCTGGGGTTAATCTGGACAAAGCAGAGACGATTTTAGGAAAAATTGAGCAGATTATCAGCGCAGATGAGGATCTGGATTCCTATATGCTGACTTATGGAGGCGGAATGTCCATGTCAGGCGGAAGCGGCAGCTTTACCGCATATTTAAAAGATGACAGAAAACGGGAAACCAGTGAAGTAGCAAAGGAATGGAAATCGTTATTAAGTACAGTAGATGACTGCAATATTACTGTTGAAGAGAGCAACACTATGTCCAGCCTGTCTGTAGGAGACACCTATCAGGTTATTTTACAGAGTACTCAGTATGATGAATTGAAAGAAGTCTCTGACCGGATTGCAGAAGAATTAAAAGCCAGGGAAGAGATCGCCAGGGTACATACCAGCCTGGAAAATGCGGCTCCTGTTGTCAAGCTTCATATTGACTCTGTAAAGGCGGCGGCAGAAGGCTTGACTCCGGCCATGGTTGCAGGAACTGTCAACCAGATTTTAAGCGGCGTGGATGCCACCACTCTGGAAGTAAACGGCAATGAGGTAGACGTTCGGGTAGAATACCCAGCTGATGATTACAAGACAATTGATCAGTTAGAAGGAATTATGCTGACCAATACCTCCGGCGGAACCGTGGCTCTTACAGATGTAGCAGATGTGGCATTTGAAGACAGCCCGGCCAGCATTTCCAGAAGCAATAAGCAGTACCAGGTAACAATTTCAGCAGAATATGCCAAAGCAGACGATACCGGAAGACATGCAGCCAGAATTGACAATCAGCTTTTTGAAGAAGTGGTAAAGCCTAATATGACACAGACCATTTCTGTGGCAACCAATGATGTTATCGAGATGATGAACGAGGAGTTCGGAGCGTTAGGCGAGGCAATTTTACTTGCCGCATTCCTGGTATTTGTCGTGATGGCGGCCCAGTTTGAATCTCCAAAGTTTTCATTTATGGTCATGACCACCATTCCATTCAGCCTGATTGGTTCCTTCGGCCTGTTGTGGCTTGCTGACGTTTCCATCAGTATGCCGTCACTGTTAGGTTTCCTGATGCTGGTAGGTACAGTAGTAAACAACGGTATTTTGTATGTGGATACAGTTAACCAGTACAGGACTTCTATGGATATGAAAACGGCTCTTATCGAAGCAGGTGCAACCCGTCTGCGCCCGATCCTGATGACGACGCTGACTACCATTGTAGCTATGATTCCGATGGCTCTGGCATTTGGAGAAAGCGGAGAGATGATGCAGGGACTGGGTTTGGTAGACGTAGGCGGACTGATAGCATCTACCATTTTATCCCTATTGATGCTTCCGGTTTACTATAGTATTATGAACCGAAAGAGGAAAGTGGAACCCGATTATGATTAATGCATGTCCGGTTAAGGGCATGAAGGAGGGAACATATGAAACGTTTACATAACATGGCGGCTTTCGGTCTTGCGGCAGTTCTTGCGGCATCAGCGCCCTTCGGAGCGTATGCCGGAAGTCCGGAGTTTGCCTATACGCCGGAAAAATGGTCTTCTCTCAGAGATAACAAGCTGGAATATAACGAGATTGGGGATTTGGTTCACGAATATAATCCTACGGTGTTGAATAATCAGGCTTCTTATGAGCAGAACCGGACAGGCGATATGGGCAGGAGCGATGGGGACATCGCCGCCAGCTACCGCCAGAATGCCCAGAATATTTATGATCAGATTGACATGATGGATCCGGACAGCCCCACCTATGACAGTACGGTTCTTGCCCTGGAACAGCAGGCCAAAGCGTTAGAAGCCAGCGCTACTCAGGCAGAAAGCGGTAATTTTGGCATGCTGAGTCAGAATAAGCAGGCAGAAGCGACTATTGTGGCTTCAACCAAGACCTTAATGATTAACTATCACCAGCTTTTGCTGAATCTGGAACTGTCGAAAAAAAACCTGGCGCTGCTGCAGAGCCAGCAAAATGCGGTGCAGCGCAAGGCTGATATTGGCATGGCAACCCAAATGGATGTGCTTAATGCCAAAAGCGCAGTGGAAAATATGGAAATGATAATTTTAAGCACAGAAAAGCAGATCCGGACCACAAAGCAAAGCATGTGTCTGGCCACAGGATGGGCTTATAATGCCAATCCGGAAATCGGGGAACTGCCGTCAGTCAGCAAAGATGAGATTCTTGCCATTAATCTGGATGCAGATAAGGAAGAAGCGGTAAAAAATAACTATACGTTGTCTGCAAACCGCCACCGTTACAGCAATACCAGAGTTGCAGAAACCCAGGAAACCCTGGAAGAGACTATAAAAAATAATGAGTCTCAGATTCGCTCTTCTGTAACCAGCAGCTATCAGGCCCTTTTACAGGCCCAGTCCGATTACGAACAGGCCCAGACCGAACTGGAATTGACCCAGAAACAGTTCGATACGGCTGCTTTAAATCTGTCCATTGGAAATCTGAGCCAGCTGGAGTATGAGCAGCAGGTGTTTGCACTGGAAGGTGCGAAAACGGCTCTGACATTAAAAGAAATGGCAGTCCTTCAGGCTTATGAAGCATATACCAGCGGCGTGGCAGGCCTGGCGTCTGCAGGTTAAAGGAGGCGGCGCATGAAAATCAGAAACATTGCATTTCACCGAATAAAAGCAGCCCTGGCGCTGGGAGCGGGGATTGCGCTTCTGGCTCCGGCAGCTTCGCCATACTCCTTGAAAGCAGAAGCTGCAGTACAGCAGCCGGAAGATATGGATGATGAAACCTGGGGCAGATTGCTGGACGATACTATGGAATACGAAGAAATTCCGAATTTAATCGAATTTTTTAATCCGGCTTACCGTTCAGCAGCAGATTCGGTCGAGGACGGTTTGAAGGATTCCTATGATTTAGTAGAAAAAATGCGGGAAGACGGAAAGGAATACCGGCAGCAGGCAAAAGGCCTGGAAGCAGAAGGAGACATGATTTATTCGGCTCAATATAAGGCCATGGCAAAAAGTCTGTCTTCTGCTGCCAGTACCATGGAAAAGACGCTGGACAAACAGGCCAGACGGCTGGATCAGAATACGCTGGCGCCGATCCGGTATCAGTTAAGCTCGGCGGTACAGTCCCTGTTTATTGGCTATAAGCAGATGGAAGTAAACCGGGAAATGCTGGAAAAGATGGTTCAGCTGTACAGTTCCATGCTGTCCATGTCGGATACTCAAAGCCAGATTGGGATGGCAACCTCTACGGATCTGCTGTCAGCCAAAGTCAGCCTGACTTCGGTGCAGAATCAGCTGCAGACCCTGGATAACAGTATGGATTCCATGCGGCGGACCCTGATTATGCTGACCGGATGGGACTATACAGACAATCCGGCTCTGGGAGCAGTTCCGGAACCGGATATGAGCCGGATAGCCAGTATTGACAGAGAAGCGGATAAGGTAAAAGCTATTGCTTACAACCAGTCCATTATTTCTCTGAAAAATACGAAAGAGGCAAACCGCACAGTAAAAGACATCCATTCTAAGGAGCGGAGCGTGACAGATGCAGAGGAACAGCTTCGCAGCAATATGGATACCTTATATTACAGCCTGCTGGAAAAGCAGGCTGCCCTGCAGGCGGCTGATACGGCGTTTTTACAGGCTCAGCTTACCATGGACAGCAATAACCGCCGTTATGAACTGGGGATGCTTGGCCAGGCAGAATATCTGGGAACCCAGATTACTTACTGTCAGGCAAAGGCAGCCAGAGATACCGCCAATATGAATATGCTGCAGGCGCTAAACGAGTACAATTGGGCTCTTAAGGGCGTGGTGTCTGTGGAGCAAAATTAGAAGAAAATGAATCCCACCACTCAGGCAGCCGGAAGGAAAGCTGAATATCAGGGTGGACTGCGAAAAGGGATTCATAATCTTCTTCGGCAAGCAGTCCGGCCAATTCTTTTTTGGAAGAATCCGGTACGACTGCCGCCGTATCGCTGACAAAGCAAAGAGAAGGATAGAGGACGCACCACCAGTTGCGTCCTTTTCCTTTGCCTAAAATAACTCGGACGGCATCGTAATCACCGGCAGGAAACAGCATATCTCCATAAATCTTTGTGGGAAAATGGCTGACTCCCACCTGAATCTGGGTCTCATAGGAAAAACCACGGCTGCGGATAAACTCGTTGGCAGCCTGCTCCAGCTGGGCTTTATGCAGGTTTACGTAAGAGGCAGCCTGTTCCTTGGAGGCGGTTTCGCTGCCCTGGCTTTCTGCAAGGCCGTTGGCGATTTCATTTAAAAGAAGGGAACGGACTTCTAATTTTAAGGACTGATCCTCTGTTTGATTGCTGTCGGCTATTACGTGGAAACGTAGAACCTTTTCACTGATTCTCCCGGCCAGCTCCTGATCGCGGCTGTTCAGGTGGACGAGACACAGCAGAAAGGCCAGAAGGATCAGGCACAGGCCGGCTGAAATATCATTTTTTACGGATGTCATCATATACAAATCTCCCTGTCTGTTTAGATTTCTGTTGTAATTGTTGACGCCTGTGGTATAATCTAAACACGTATGCCATAAAAATAAATCACAGGCTTTGGCAAAAGCTTAATAGGAGATAGATGACATGGAAAAAAAGACGATAGCAGTGTTATTTGGAGGCCAGTCCTCAGAACATGTAGTTTCCTGCATGTCGGCTGCAAACGTAGTAGAACAGATTGATACAGACAAATATAATCTTTTGCTCATTGGAATTACAGAGGACGGCCATTGGTTAAAAGCGCCGTCACTGGATTCGATTCGGGATGGAAGCTGGAGAGAAAGCAAGGCAGAAGCTGTGATTCTTCCAGATGCAACGAAAAAATGCGCCTTGATTAAAGAGGGAAGTTCCTGGCAGGAGATTGCAATAGACGGAGCATTTCCGGTTCTTCACGGGCTGTATGGAGAAGACGGCACGGTTCAGGGATTGTTTGAACTGGCCCGTATCCCCTATGTAGGCTGCGGCGTACTGGCTTCCGCTGTTTCCATGGATAAACTGTATACCAAGATCATTGTAGATGATTTGGGGATTCGCCAGGCAGCTTATGAGCCTGTGACGAAAGAACAGCTGACCCATATGGACGAAGTGGTAAGCCGCATAGAAGCAAGATTTTCTTATCCGGTATTTATTAAGCCCAGCAATGCAGGATCTTCCAAGGGTGTTTCTAAGGCAGAAAACAGAAACAGTTTGATAGAAGGCCTTTTGGAAGCAGCACAGCACGACAGAAAGATTCTGGTAGAAGAGACGATTGTGGGACGGGAAATCGAGTGCGCTGTCTTTGGCGGCGGAACTATGCCAGTGGAAGCTTCCGGCGTAGGAGAAATTTTGGCTGCTGCTGATTTTTATGATTTTGACGCCAAATATTATAATGAAGAATCCAGAACAGTAGTCGATCCGGAGCTGCCTGGAGATGCGGCCGAGACAGTCAGAAGAAATGCGGCGGCTATTTTTAAGGCAGTAGACGGTTATGGTCTGGCCCGCGTAGACTTCTTTGTAAAAAACGATGGCGAAGTAGTCTTTAATGAAATCAATACCCTGCCTGGATTTACAGCGATCAGTATGTATCCCATGCTTTGGGAAGCAAGAGGCATTGATAAAAAGACTCTGGTAAACCGGCTGATTGAGCATGGCCTGGCCCGTTAGGATTGGACTGGAGACGTGCAGAAATTAAAATCAGAAGGGAAGTAAAATCAGGAGGGAAGATCCAGATGACAGACAGAAATGCCTCTATTGGCGTTTTTGACTCCGGCGTAGGAGGCCTTACAGTGGCCAGGGAGATTATCCGGCAGATGCCGGATGAAAGAATGATTTATTTTGGAGATACGGCCAGAGTTCCCTATGGAAGCAAGTCCAGGGACAACATTATCCGGTTTTCCGGACAAATCATCCGTTTTTTAAAAAGCAAACAGGTAAAGGCAATTGTAATTGCCTGTAATACAGCCAGTGCATATGCGCTGGAAGAAGTGAAAAAGGAACTGGACATTCCGATTATCGGGGTGATTCGGGCCGGGGCAGTCAGCGCTGTAAAAGCAACTCAAAATGGGAAGATTGGCATTATCGGCACAGAGGGAACTATCCGCAGTGGCATTTACGAAACCGTTATAAAAGAACTGATGCCGGATGCCCGGGTAACAGGAAAAGCCTGTCCCCTGTTAGTACCGCTGGTAGAAGAGGGATTGTTTCACGATTCCGTCACAGATGAGATTGCATCCCGTTACCTCAGTGAATTGAAATCCAAATATGTAGATACGCTGGTGCTGGGCTGCACTCATTATCCACTGCTTCGTTCTACCATTAAACGGCTTATGGGAGAAGAAGTGACTCTGGTTAATCCAGCATACGAAACAGCCATTGAACTGAGAGATTTACTGACAAGAAGAGATTTGCTCTGTGATGAAGGGGCGGCAGAGGCCGGAGAAAAGTATCAGTTTTATGTCAGCGATTTGGCAGAGAAATTCACCAACTTTGCCTCCGCCATTCTTCCGGAGCAGGTGAAGGAAACCAAAAAGATAGATATTGAAACCTATTAAAAGTAACGTAACAGTTCAGCCATGCATCTTCTTGCCCGCTTACAGCGGACAAGAAGCATCGGGAGTCTGTCCTATGAAGATTTTGACAGAAAAATTCTTATGAAAACAAGCTTTCAACGCTTTTTTTCTGTCAGAATCTCCGCATGGCTGAACTGTTGCAATCCAATTCACGGATTAATTTGGAAAGCAGGAGGAACTATGACAAAAGATGTACTCGTCACAGTCAGCGGACTTCAGACCATGGGCGGTGAGAGCGATCAGGTTCAGGTCATTACCGCAGGAAATTATTATCAGAAAAATGGAAAGCACTATATTGTTTATGATGAGGTGATAGAAGGTTTTGACAGTCCGGTTAAAAACACCATTAAAGTAGGAGAAGATACCATGGACGTGATTAAACATGGCGTTGCCAGCGTCCATATGGTGTTTGAAAAAGACAAAAAACGGATTGCATCCTATACCACTCCTATGGGAGAAATGGTTGTAGGGTTAAATACCACCAATATTCAGGTAGAAGAAGAGGAAGATGCTTTAAAAGTCCAGGTCAATTATTCCCTGGATATTAATTACGAACATGTATCAGAATGCAACATTGTAGTCAGCGTCCAGTCCAAGGGACAGGCTGCTATTCATTTGATGAGTTAAATAATAAAAAACAAAAGGCGCAGCTCATTTGAACTGCGTCTTCTGTCTTTAAAACTGCCTGAACAGCTTTCATTATGCTTCTTTTTTGTCTTTCTTCCAGAACATCAGCTTGTCTCTTAAGCGTTTCTTCTTCGGTGCAGGCTGAATGGCCTTGCCGCGGACGCTTTTCAGTTCGGTGATATAAAGTCCGCTGATAACGACTTTGGCTTCGCTCTTAACCGGAAGAACCTGATAAACCTTCTCATCTGCAATAAGAGTTACAATCTTTGGACCAACCTTGGCTTTTACAATCGGCAGTTTTGCCCAGCGCATATATTTTGGGGTCTGCTCATAAACCATCTTGGGAAGGCCGGACTCTTTGACTTTTAACTTCTTTTTGTCAATTACCAGGATTGAGACAGTCTGCTTGGCTGCTTCCATCATAGACTGGGATGCGGCCTGTTTCTTCTCCAGCTTACGCCCGAAATAGTACAGAACACCCAGAATGATTACAGCGATAAGCAGAATCCAAAGAATAACATTAAAAATTAAACTCCAGTTCATCGGGTAATACCTCCAACAGTTTCCTTATGTATAAGAAAGAGTATACCATTTTTAGTGAAAAAACGCAAGCAAAAGTGAAATTTCTCTTAAGATTATACTTGACAGCTTGACAAGTGTATGGTAAACTGGAATGTGCACTATTGTGGCAATTTAGGCCTTTAGGGGTCAATTGCGCCTAAAAATAAAACGTGAAAGAAAAAGAAAACAGGGGTGAAACGTCAATGGAGAAAAGCAAGATGCGTCCGGTGCCGGCCGGTAAGAGCGTAAGAATGAGCTTCTCGGGACAGAAAGAAGTCTTAGAGATGCCAAACCTGATTGAGATTCAGAAAAACTCCTATCAGTGGTTCTTAGACG
>CALHQJ010000011.1 GCA_938036545.1 uncultured Clostridium sp.
ATATTTTTGCGGAAAATGCGTGGTATTTCAGAAATGCACTTGTCCGTGCAAACTACACGAACCTGCAAAAGGGTATCCATGAAACAACAGAATATTTGGAAGCGTTTCTCAGAAATCTGCTTATGGATGAGAAAAATGAGCTTCATAATCGAAATCTTCACATAAGTGGACGTTTGAATGAAGAAAAAGTGGACATTGAAGATAGGAAAGTGGATATTGAGAACCGAAAAGTGGATATTCAAGACAAGAAAGTGTACATTGAACGTGTACTTTTCCAAAAAAGCGGTGATTTCTCGGCAAAAACGACAGTTCACATTTATAGACTCTTTGAGAAGTTTGGTTTTGATGAAGTATTTGGAAGAAGTGCGGTTATGGAACTTCTTGAGTTAAAAGGATCAGGTGCATCCAAACTTCTTTCTAATTTGGTGCAGGCAGATATTATTGAACCAGTATCCGGTTATGGAAAAGGAAAATATAAGTTTATCAAGTAAGAAGCGCATAAAAAACGAGGGAGTATCGCTCCACAACTGACTAATCAGTTATTTTGCGACACTCCCCGTGAGACCGCTTTACAATTATGACTAAATAAGGCCGTATTCTTTTAACAGCTTTTCAATATCAGTACCGTGAATTTTCTTTAACACTTCTTTTAATGCAATTTTTTGCTTTAAATTCAGATCCATGTCGGTGATCTTTTTCCCGTCTCGAAGTTTCACAGCGGCGTCTAAAAGATTGCGGATATCATAGACGCTTCCCCAGACTTCCGGTACGCCCCGTTCTACAGAAAGAAGGGTATAGACGGCTTCCATGGCAGTGCGGATGGAATATTCTGTAGTAAATATGGTATCCCGCTGAGTTTCCGCAAATTGTCCCAGGAAGGCAAAATTAACGGCGTTTTTGGGAACTACCAGAGGTCTGTCCTCATAGGCTCTGGGCATGAAAAATGCGGTGATATAAGGCATCATACAGGGTACGGTATTGGCGCTGTGCTCCGCCATATCTTCAATTTCTGACTCCGGCACGCCTATATGGTACAGCCACTCCATACAGATCTCCTTACCGGTACAGTCACGCATAGGTTTTTTAACAAAGTCTCCGGACTTATCAGAAAACAGGCCGTAAACCCACACCAGAAGCTGATCCTTGGGCTGCTCCCGAAACTGGGGCTGGCGGTTGATGGTCCAGCTTAAAAGCCAGGAAGAATCTTTTACGGTTACAATACCGCCAGTAACTACCTTGCCGGAAAACGGATCTCGTTTGCAGATATTTTTTATATAAGGAACAATACGCTGATCCAGGGTCTGAACGGTGGCACTCATCCAGTTGGTCTGTTCTGGATCATAGCAGAACTTTTCAGGGTGACCAAACTCTGTACATTGAGCAGCGATTTTTTTCCACATATCCCATCCGCCGCCTTCTTTCAACTGTGGGTTAAATTCCGCAGGAGTATGCTGGCTTCCAATGGAAGAATTTTCTACACATCCGCCGTTGGTGATAAATACCAGATCCTGTTCCGTAAGTCCAATGGAATCTGGCTTGCCATCTTTCAGCAAATCGATTTGCACCGCCATTTTTTTAGACGAAGAGCAGTCAAACAGCACATTGGTAACCTTTACCCCATAGTGGAACTGGACATGAAAGCTTTCCAAATATTGAACCATGGGAAGAATCATGGATTCATACTGGTTGTATTTCGTAAAACGCAGGGCAGAAAAATCCGGCAGTCCTCCGATATGGTGAATATAGCGCTGCACATAACGCTTCATTTCCAAAGCGCTGTGCCAGTTTTCAAAGGCAAACATGGTACGCCAGTAAAGCCAGAAATTGGAATCCAGAACTTCTTCGTCAAATACATCGGTAATGCGTTTGTTTTCCAGAGCCTCATCAGGAGTAAAAAACAGTTCCATGATTTCCATGGCACCTTTGTCAGAAATAGAAAATTTGCCGTCGGTATGGGCGTCCTGGCCTCTGTTTACCGTAGCGCGGCAGAGGGAGTAATTGGGATCATCTTTGTTGAGCCAGTAGTATTCATCCAGTACAGAGACGCCGTCTGTTTCGATAGAAGGGATGGAACGGAACAGATCCCACATACACTCAAAATGGTTGTCCATTTCCCGCCCGCCTCTCATCACATAGCCTACGTTTTCAAATTTCCAGCCGTCGCAGGCTCCGCCAGGAAGGGATTCTTTTTCGAGAATGTGGATATGTTCCCCTTTCATCTGTCCATCACGAACCAGATAACAGGCAGCCGCTAAAGCAGCAAGGCCGCTTCCTACAATATATGCAGACTTTCCATCAACGCCTTCCGGCTTTCTGGGCCGTGCAAATGCTTCATAGTTTCCGCTTGAATAATACATAAACCGTACCTCCTGTAAGTTCGTTTTTGATAGCTACAGGGTAACAGGTTTCGGAATATGTCTCAATAAACAGAAATCCCGCCATGATAAGAAACTTATCACAGCAGGACAGATTGTAAAAAAAATTATCATTTTAAGGGTTTTGATGGGGATTCTCTAAGGAAAAGCGGTTTAAGGCAGAGGCAATGCTGCCCTGCATAAGAAGGGCCAGCCGCTCAATTAAAACTTCCGGATCTTCTTTCATTTCTCCACGAATCCAGTCCAACATCAGTCCCACAAATCCATACTTGTAAAAGTGGGCGATAAATTCTTTATCTTTCTGGCGCACATTCAGCCCGACGGCCTGTTCTTCCACCACGCCAATCAGTAAATCATAGGTAAGACGGTATAAGTACCGTTCGATTTGTTCTCTGCTGACCGAACGGTATACGTTGAGAACGAAAGGCTTGTTTTCTAAAACTGCCTGGAAAATCTGCAGAAAGCCCTGCTGCCAGGTGCTGTAGGTCTTTTTTCCGGCCAGGGCCTGTCTGGCGTCTTCCTCACAGGCCCATTCTACCAGATCGTAAATATCTTTAAAATGATAATAAAAGGTCATGCGGTTAATGCCGCAGTCGTCTGTTAAATCTGTAATGGTAATTTTATCTAACGGCTTTTTCAACAGCATATTTTTCAGGGAAGCTTCCAGAGCCCGTTTGGTAATTTGCGACATGCAATCATCCTTCCTTTTTGTATAATGGGGACTTTCCAAGATTATAACACGAAAGAAAATCCAATGTAAACGGCTGAAAAAGTTTTTATTTTTTTGAAGCAGGAGGAAGAGGACAATCGTTATAAAAAAAAGAAGCGGATCATAACAGGAGGATGAAGCGGATGAGTGAAAAAGATAGAGAACAGGATATTGACAGACAGGTAGAAGAGCTTTTAAAGGAAGCGCCTGTTGGGAAAAAGAGCAGGAAAACAAGACGTCCTATGACAAAAAAGAAAAAAATTGTAATCGGGTGTGCTGGCGTAGCAGCCGCCCTTTTACTGGGGATGAAGCTGTTTGGCGGAACGAAAGAGATAGTGCCTGTGGTTCAGACGGCGTCGCTGGAAAAAGGGGATATTCAGAACATTTTATCAGTCAGTGGTCCGGTATCCGGCACGGACAGCGTAGATGTGGTTTCCAATATTCATGCGGAAATAAAAAGCATTGCGGTAAAAGAAGGAGATCGGGTGACAGAAGGCCAGCTTTTGGCAGAGGTGGACGATTCGGATTTGCTGAAAGAGCTGGAAATTGCTCAAAATTCCTATGATTTGGCAGTAGCTCAAAAGGAAGAGAAGCTTCGGGATACGAAAAACGGGTACGAAAAAGCCGTGCAGGATTATGAGGCAGCTCAGGCCAACTATAACAGACAGAGTGTGCTGGCTCAGGCAGGAGGCATTTCCGCAGTAGAGCTGGAGCAGGCCGCTAACGCCCTGGCAGACGCCAAACGGGCAGTAGACGGGTATACGCTGGAAAATGGACAGGTTGTAACCGATAAGTCCTATGACCTGCAAATTAAAAATGCCCAGTATAACCTGGATAAGGCCAGGGAAAATGTAGAAGAAGCCAAAATCAAAGCCCCCATTTCCGGTACGGTAGTCAGAGTCAACAGCAAGGTTGGACAGTTTGCAGATAAGCCTGACGAAAATGAACCGATTTTTATTATTGAAAATCTGGAAAATCTGGAATTGGAGATTAAAATCAGTGAATATTCTATAGGTAAGGTGAAAACAGGGCAGAAGGCAGAGATTACAGCCGATATTTTAGGAGGAGAAAGCGTACAGGGAGAAGTAACAGCTATTTCTCCCACTGGTGAGGAAAAAGGCGGCGGTTCAACGGAGCGGGTCATTCCTACCATTATTCGTGTGATGGACAACAATACCAGGCTAATTGCGGGAATTACGGCCAAGGCAGCTATTGTGCTGGAAGAAGCCCAGGATACCTGGGTAGTACCAATTTCTGCCCTGCATACTGCGCCGGATGGTACAACTTTTATTGTAACCGTAGAAAATAATACCTGTCATATGGTTCCTGTAACAACAGGTATTGAAAGCGACATCAGTGTAGAAATTGCTCCGGCAGAAGGCGCAGAGTTAATGGAAGAAATGGACTATATCGTTACGCCTGATCCGGCATTGACAGAGGGCGCTCAGGTAACGGCAGTTCCGGCAGCAGGTTCTGTCCCTGCAGCTGCTGACACTACAGAGGAAACGCCGGAAGAAACCGAAAGCAGCTTAGCTGAGACAGAATAGGGGGCATTTTATGGAAATGAAATGGAAACTTCCCTGGAAGCAGAAAAAAATGCCTTCATACCTGACGGAAAATGTACAGGAGGATTTAATCCGATTGGAAAATCTGGTGAAGATTTACGATACGGGAGCTATTAAGGTATTAGGTTTAAAGAAAATCAACCTGACTATCAAACGGGGAGAGTTTGTAGCAATTATGGGTCAGTCTGGTTCAGGAAAATCCACCCTGATGAATATTTTAGGATGTCTGGATCGGCCCACTTTGGGACATTATTACTTAGACGGAGTTGATACGGCAGCGTTAACTCCCAATGAACTTTCCGATATTCGGAATCGAAAAATCGGATTTGTATTCCAGTCCTTTAACCTGATTTCCAGAACTTCAGCAGTAAAGAATGTGGAGATTCCCATGATTTACGCCCACAGAACCAAGAAAGAGAGACGGGAGAGAGCGCTGATTTTGCTGGAAAAGGTAGGCCTTGGAAAACGGTTTGAACATATGCCAAATGAGCTGTCCGGAGGCCAGAGGCAGAGGGTGGCCATTGCCAGAGCCCTTGCCAATGAACCGCCTCTGATTTTGGCAGACGAACCTACAGGAAATCTGGACACCGCATCTTCCATTGAGATTATGGAGATTTTCAGCGAGCTTCACAGGGAAGGAGCTACGGTAGTCGTGGTTACTCATGAGGAAAATATTGCTGCATTTACCCATCGGATTATCCGGTTTCAGGACGGAAACGTAATCAGTGATGAGAAAAATCCCAATCCAACTGTTACCGGCCATGAGAATCATATGGAAGGGCTTTACCACGTCCGTGAAGCCGGAAAGGAGGCATGAATATGCTGCTTGAAAATATGTCTATGGCGTTTCATGCCATTAAAGCCAATAAAATGAGAGCCTTTTTAACCATGCTTGGAATTATTATCGGCATTGGCTCCGTTATCTCCATTGTTTCCATTGGAGATACCATGAGAAGCATGTTTACCGATCTGTATAAAGACGTAGGTCTTACCCAGGCGTTTATTTCCATTGGATACTGGGTGGAAGACGTTCATCAAAGCGATTACTTTACACTGGATGATTTAGACCGGATTGAAGAGGTATTTGGAGATGAAATCGCTTATATAGACAGTAATGCCTACGCCACATCCAAGGTTCAGGCAGGCAGAATCACCATGGATTTTGAGTTTACGGGAATCGATTACAATTACATGGATGTCCAGCCCGTAACCATGGTGGCAGGCCGTTATCTCAACGAAGGCGATATTTTGGGAAGAAAGAAAAATATTGTCATTGAAGAACAGAGCGCCATTAATCTGTTTGGAACAGCAGACGCAGTGGGAAAGACTTTCCGTACTACCATTTACGGAAATACAGATGAATATAATATTGTAGGCGTTTACCGAAAGGAAATGAGTCCCTTTATGGCTCTTATGATGGGAGGGGGAGGCGACACGGGAAAGGCTTTTATTCCCTATACGATACTGACCTGGCCAAACGATTACTTTTATGCCTGCCATGTTTTTGCAAAGGATGGCGTTGATTTGCCGGATTTCTTTAACCGTCTCAACCGTTTTGTTGCAAAAACCAAGGGCAGAGCTCCGGAAGATTACTACGTTCAGACAGCTATTGACGAGATGGCGAGCGTGGACAGCATGATGGGAGGAATTTCTGCCGCAGTAGGAGGAATTGCCGCAATCTCCTTACTGGTAGGGGGCATTGGCATTATGAATATTATGCTGGTATCCGTTACGGAACGTACCAGAGAAATCGGCATCCGAAAGGCACTGGGAGCCAGAACCAGAGACGTGTTGATTCAGTTTCTGACAGAGTCGGCCCTGCTGTCTGCTTTTGGAGGGATTCTGGGAGTAGCGCTGTCAGTGGGACTGGTAAGCCTGGGCGGCATGGCTTTTGGAATACCGGTAGTAGTAAAGCCAGGAGTCGTCATTATGGCAGTCTCGTTTTCTGCTGTGGTGGGAATCTTTTTTGGCCTTTATCCGGCGTCGAAGGCTGCAAAAGCAGACCCCATCGACGCACTAAGATATGAATAAAAGGTAACAGTTCAGCCATGCAGAGATTCTGACAGAAAAAATGTTGAAAGCTTATATCCATGATCCATAGGTCCACGCCCTTTTCCCAGATCCAGCATGGCGGAAAGGGCGCCGGAAAGATAGGACTTTGCATTGGCCACAGAGGTTTTCAAATCAAAGCCTTTAGCCAGATTGGCGGCAATGGCGCTGGATAAAGTACATCCGGTTCCGTGGGTATTGGGATTGGAGATGCGTTCACCAAAAAACCAGGTAAACTGTCCCTGGGAAACAAGCAGATCATTGGCGTCCTGAATCAGGTGGCCTCCTTTTAGCAGGACTGCGCAGCCGCAGTCCTGGCTGATTTTTTCTGCGGCGGTTTCCATATGCGCTTTATCAGTGATTGTCATGCCGGAAAGAACTTCTGCCTCTGGTATATTGGGAGTAATTACGGCAGCCAGGGGAAACAGCTGGTTTTTCAGGGAAGCAACAGCCTCTGACTGCATTAAGGCAGAACCGGATGTGGATACCATTACCGGGTCAACGACAATGTTTTTAGCCTGGTAGAAAGATAGCCGTTCTGCAATTACATCAATCAACTGAGAATTGGAAACCATTCCGATTTTGACAGCGTCTGGATAAATATCAGTAAAAATCATGTCCAGCTGTTTTTTTAGAAATTCCGGAGACACTTCTAAAATCCCGTCGACGCCGGTAGTATTCTGAGCGGTAAGGGCAGTAATGGCGCTCATGCCGTAGACCCCGTTCATAATCATGGTTTTTAAGTCAGCCTGAATGCCGGCTCCGCCGCTGCAGTCGCTGCCGGCAATTGATAACACAGTTTTCATTGCTTATCCTCCTGAGTCATTATCATTTGTTTTGCAAGATTTTTTAGTTCTCTGCATTCTGCTTCAATGTCTTTGGCACCAAAAATTGCACTTACTAAGGCAACGCCGTCTGCGCCGCTTCCGGACAGTTCCAGAATATTGGCTTTATTGATACCGCCAATGGCTACGACGGGGATGGACACGGCCTGGCAGATAGCCTGGAGAGTCTGAAACGGAAGAGGCCTGGCGTCGGTTTTTGTAGAAGTAGTAAACATGGCGCCTACGCCAAGATAGTCTGCTCCGCTTTTTTCTGCCTCTAAAGCCTCAGCCACGCTGTGGGCCGAAACGCCGATTATCATCTGATTTCCGACTAATTTGCGGACCTGGGAAGGGGACAGATCATCCTGGCCTACATGGATTCCATCAGCCTGGCATTCCAGAGCGATTTCCACATTGTCATTAATAATTAATGGGGTGTTGTAGCGTTTGCATAACTCCTTAAGGGCTATGGCCTCTTCTAAAAATGCCTGCTTTTCAAGCCCCTTTTCCCGAAGCTGGATACAGGTTACCCCTCCCCTCAGGGCAGCTTCAGCCTGTTCGTAAAGACTTTGGCAGCCTGTCCAGGCCCGATCCGTTACTCCATAAAGAAGCATATAGTTTTTATCGCATTTCATAACGGGCTCCTTTCTCCAGAATTTCCGGATTCATGTTAAAAACAGCATCAATAATATAGTTTCGATAAGAAGCATTACCATCCTGACTGGCCATGCGTTTTAGGGCCGTTTCACCTGCCAGCCCCATGGCGCATACGGCGGCAGCGGTAGCTTCTAACAGGCGGTTTGGAGAGGCGGCTGCAAATGCTGCAATCAGGGCAGAAAGCTGACATCCCGTTCCTGTGACGGAGGACATAAGAGGGGCGCCGTTGCGGATGCAGAAGGCAGAGGTTTCATTGCTTACCAGATCAATGGGGCCGGTAATGACGGTAACAGCTCCTGTTGCTCTGGAAAATTCCTTTGCAAAGCTGATAGCTTCTTCCAGGCGGCATTCTGTAATCTGGTCTGCCAGAGCGGCGTCTACTCCCTTTGTGCTTGCGGTTTTCAGGGCAAGAGACTTGATTTCAGACATATTTCCCCGAATTACAGAGAATTTGATTTCAGATAAAAGAGTAAAAGCCGTCTGGGTGCGGAACTGGGAAGCGCCTGCGCCTACCGGATCGAGTATGACGGGAATCCCTTTTTGATTGGCTTTTTTTCCAGAAAGAATCATGGATTCAATGGTTCTGCTGTTTAAGGTTCCAAGATTCAGGCAGAGTCCGCTGCAAAGAGAGGTGATTTCCGCAGCTTCCAGAGGATCATCAGCCATAATGGGAGATGCGCCGCAGGCCAGAAGAATATTGGCGCAGTCATTGGCAGTGATATAATTGGTAATACTGTGGATAAGAGGATGGATACGTGATACATTATCCAAAATAGATTGAAACATGGCATTTTCCTTTCTGATATCAGCTGGGAAGAGGACAAGAAAAAAAGAGACGCCGGAAAGCGCCTCCTGTAAAAAATCCTGCTGTAATGACTTCCTACGGCGGCATTATCCGCATCAGGTTAAGGGTCGAAGTTTGAGAACTTCCTCTCAGCCTGCCATTACAAGCTCCCCTGCTTTATTTGGTATCA
>CALHQJ010000012.1 GCA_938036545.1 uncultured Clostridium sp.
GATCTCCCATGATGACAGAGACTTTGAGTTTGCAAAGAAATTTAATATTCCGATTATTCAGGTTATTGCAAAAGACGGCAAAGAAATTGAAAACATGACAGAAGCTTATACAGAGGCATCTGGAACTATGATTAACTCCGGCGACTGGAATGGCATGGAGTCTGCAGTTCTGAAAAAAGAAGCTCCTGAAATGATTGAAAAGATGGGAATTGGCCGTAAAACGGTTAATTACAAACTTCGTGACTGGGTATTCTCCCGTCAGCGCTATTGGGGAGAGCCGATTCCGATTATTCACTGTCCAAAGTGCGGCAATGTACCAGTGCCGGAAGATCAGCTTCCATTAACCCTTCCGGAAGTAGAAAGTTATCAGCCTACCGGAACTGGAGAATCTCCATTGGCCGCTATTGACGAATGGGTGAATACAACCTGTCCATGTTGCGGCGGACCGGCAAAGAGAGAGACTAATACCATGCCTCAGTGGGCTGGTTCTTCCTGGTATTTCCTGAGATATGTGGACAACAAAAACAATGATGAACTGGTATCCAAGGAAAAAGCAGAAAAATACCTGCCAGTAGATATGTATATCGGCGGTGTAGAACATGCAGTTCTTCATCTGTTATATTCCCGTTTCTATACCAAATTCCTGCATGACATTGGAGTGGTAGACTTTGATGAGCCGTTTACCAAACTGTTTAACCAGGGTATGATTAATGGTAAAAACGGCATTAAGATGAGCAAATCCAAAGGAAATGTAGTTTCTCCAGATGATTTAGTAAGAGACTACGGCTGTGATGCGCTTCGTCTCTATGAACTGTTTGTAGGACCGCCGGAATTAGATGCAGAATGGGATGACAGGGGAATCGACGGCGTAGCAAGATTCTTAAACCGTTTCTGGAATCTGGTAATGGACAATAAGGATAAAGACGTAAAAGAAACCAAAGAAATGGTAAAACTCCGCCATAAGCTGGTATATGATATTGAACAGCGTTTCTCTCAGTTCAGCTTAAATACCGTTATTTCCGGATTTATGGAATACAATAATAAGATGATGGAATTAGCGAAAAAAGAGGGCGGAATTGATAAAGAAACTTTGCGTACCTTTACCATCCTGCTGGCTCCATTTGCCCCTCATATGGGTGAAGAACTGTGGGAGCAGCTTGGCGGAACCGACAGCGTATTCCATGCTCAGTGGCCGGAATGTGACGAAGAAGCTATGAAGGATGATGAAATTGAGATTGCAGTTCAGATTAACGGCAAGACCAGAGGTATCGTAAGCATTCCAGCAGACGCTTCCAAAGAAGCAGCATTAGAAGCAGGAAAAGCAGCAGTAGCAGACAAGCTGACTGGAACCATTGTAAAAGAAATCTACGTACCAGGTAAGATTATCAATATCGTGCAGAAGTAAGAGATACGCATAAGTAACAGTTCGGCCATGCATCTTCTTGCCCGCTGTAAGCGTGCAAGAAGCGTCGGGCGTCCGCCTTATGAATATTCAGACAGGAAAATTCTTATGAAAGCAAGCTTTCAACGCTTTTTTCTGTCTGAATCTTCGCATGGCTGAACTGTTATATACATAATGGAAGAGATAGGATTATCCCGCTTGTGGAGATGAGACTATCTCTTCTGTTTTATAACAGAAAAATATGTCAGAAAAACGTAAGATGCGTTTGCGTTTATGACGTGGTAAAATAAAGCTATGATACATAGTAACTGTTTAGGACGGCGGGAGGGATGTATATGGGATTTTTGAAAACATATTGGAACAGCATTTGGAGAGTTCCTTTGATTGCGGTGATTTCCAGCTTTTTTTACACTCCTCTGTATGTAAGTGTTATGGTACGGTTTGGGGTGACGAAATCTGGAGAGATTAACTACGGAGTATCTTTGCTTACCAGCGCATTCCTTTTTCTGGCAGTTTTGTTTCTGGGCGGAATTACGCTGTTGAGAAAACAAACCCGGAAAGAAATTTTTATTTCAGCGGCAGTTGTTTTTGCATACGGGATTCTGCTTTTGGTGATTCAGTTATTGACTGGAAGCATAACAGGCCCTGCAGCAATTGGATTTATGTATTTATTCAAACCGCTGGATTGGACTGGATTTTTTACAAACCTTTCCATTTATTTACAGCAAGAACTTGGGATT
>CALHQJ010000013.1 GCA_938036545.1 uncultured Clostridium sp.
CCGACCGAGTAACAGGACATAGACAGTACCGTGCAGCCGGATAAAAAGCTAATGGTTGCCACGCTTAAAACACCAAAAGCATCCAGAGTTGGTTTAATAATAACTCCGCCGCCGATTCCGCAAATTGCCCCGACGATGGATGCGCCAAAACTTACTAAAACAAACAACAGATACATCATAACTTTACCACTCCTATTCTGAGATTCAGCGGCACCTGTATACAGGCCGCTACTTTCTATTGTAAAGGTTTCACTGCTTTTATTCAAGAGACTTTTATCCAAACGTTTGAGCCTTTTTCCGGTACTGGCTGGGCGACATCCCCGTTATTTTCCGAAACGCATCTCCAAAATAATTGCCATCTCCGTATCCGCAGCTTAAGGCCACCTCTGTCACCGACCGGCTGCCGGAATCAAACATCTTAACTGCTGCCTGAATCCGTACATGGGTCAGGTATTCCTTAAACCCAAAGCCTGTCAGCTTATGAAACTTTTTTGAAAAATAGGCCGGACTCATATGGGCCATATCTGCCATCTCCGAAAGGCTGAGGGGCTCTGAATAGTGGCTGTACAGATAATTGGCTGCCCTTTGAATCTCCAGTTCTGTCTCATTTAACTGCTCCGGTATCCCCGTCCGTTTCCCTTCCCTGCTTAAAAATGCCAATAGTTCCAGCAAATACCCACTTTTCAGCATCAAGGAGTACCCGTCCCTGTTTCTGTCTTCTGCTTCGATCTTTTGAAACAATTCCTCTGCACGAAAACAACGTTCTGGGGAAATTCCGATTTTCACAGTATTTAAAAGCTGGTTCACCGATTCCTCCGGACAAAATTTTCTCATAAGTTCAATGGATTGTTCCAAAAAGCTAATGGTTACTCTCTCTGCCATTGGACTGGATTCATAGGTTGTCCGGTGAATCTGGCCTGGCCTTATCAAAATAAAATCTCCTGGATTTACATAATAAATGGAATGTCCGATAAACACCCTGCAAGCGCCGGACGTCAGGCAAAACAGTTCATAAACCGGATGGGAATGGGCGTCTCCCATGGAAAATCCCTGTTCCCGTTTTCTGCGGGTCAGTTCCACCTGGGCAGGCCAGCCATAGGGTTCTGCCATAAACGTTTTTTCCATACCGTATCCTCTCCTTTATCATACTGCCTGTCAGAAAAAAGACAAAAAATCTGTAACTTTCTTTAAATATGACAGAAAAATCGTAGAATCACTTTTATTTTTGTATTATACTACAGCCATGGTAAATCAACAAACCCAAAATGAAAAGAAAGGACTTTCCCTATGAGTTCTCAATCAGCCTTATCGGAAAAGGATCGGAAATTTCGAGAATTTTCCCTAAATGCCTCTGCCTGGAAGGTTATTCTGTATGTCAGCCTTCCTTTGGCTCTCTACGAAAGCTTAAATCAGCTGTTTAAAATCCTGGATTCCATGATGGCCTCCCATATCAGTTCCTCTGCCGTGTCAACCATCGCATACCTGTCCCAGCTGGATATGACATTATCTGCTATAGGCGGCGGACTTGCCGTTGGCGCAGGAGTCAAAATCAGCGAAGCCTATGGAGCCGGAGACTTTGACCTGGTTAAAAAACGGGTCAGCACCTTATACTCGCTGTGCGCCGCCGTCAGCGTCATTCTTTTGGCAGTTCTTCTCCCTTTTAGCGAAGAATTCCTAAAATTGGCCGGTACTCCGGCTGAATTTATGGCTGACGGCGTTTCTTATTTCCGCCTGGACTTAATCGGCATGGTAATTATGTTTTTTAACAGCGTATACATTTCAGTGGAACGGGCCAGGGGAAACTCCAAACGGATCCTGTACCTGAATGTAATCGTAATTACCGTAAAGCTGTCCCTGACTGCTCTTTTTGTCTACGTCTTTCATATGGGTATCCATATGATCGCCGCTGCCACCATTATCTCCCAGGCCCTGATGTTTACCGCTGCTGCATTCAATATCTGCCAGCCAGGCAATGCCTTTGGATTTTCCTTTTCCAGCATTACCCTGAAAAAGCCGGTAGTTTTCCCCATTTTGGCTTTGTCACTTCCTGTCATTGTGGAAAAAGCGGCTTTTTCTCTGGGAAAGGTTCTGGTAAACTCCATGAGTACCGTCTACGGCGCACTGACCGTAGGAGCCCTGGGAATTTCCAATAATATCGGCGGCATCAGTACCACTCCCCACATTGGTTTTCAGGACGGAAGCTCTGCCATTATCAGTCAAAACCTGGGAGCCGGAAAACCGGCCAGAGCTCTGGAAATCTTTTTCTGGACAGCCCTGATCAATACGGGCATCAGTGCTGTCACCATGTCCTTAAACCTGATTTTTCTCCGTCAGATTACATGGCTGTTCGCCCAAAACGATCCGGCCTTTCAGGAACTGATTATATCCATCTACCGGTTCGAGGCATGGGGAGCCATTCCCCTTGGCATTAACTCTGCTGTAGTAGGAATGCTGTACGGATTTGGGAAAACCAAATACACCCTGTTCATTAATTTCTGTCGGGTGTTTGCCTTTCGAGTACCTGTGCTGTTGGCTCTTCAGACCTTCACCTCTCTTGGAAGCGTCAGCGTAGGAATCGTTATGGCTGTAAGCAATATTGGCGTAGCCATCGTATCCTCCATCATCGGATTTTTTACTGTCCGTCAAATATGCAGAGAATACCATATTTCTTTTAAAAAGCCTTCTAAAAAAGCTCTGGGACCTGCTGTATAAATCAGCAAAGCCCAGAGCTTTTTACATTAAATTGCAGCTGTTCAGGACAGCATTGCCTTTCCTCGGCAATAGGTCTGAATTACATCATAATTATCTTCTAATACTACAATGTCTGCATCATATCCTGCTGCCAGACGGCCTTTTCTGTCATCTGCCCGAAGGGCTCTGGCCGGATTAATGGTACAGGAATTTAAAGCGGCGTCAAATGGAATCATGGCTTTTTCTACTAAAATCTTTAATCCCCTGTTCATATATAAAGTACTGCCTGCAATGGTATCGATGCCTTTCAGTCTTGCCAGTCCGTCTTCCCCAATCTCAATATCGTGGCCGCCTAACTGGTAATTGCCTCCTGGCGGACAGTGCTTGGCTCTCAGAGAATCGCTGATCATAATGGCATAGTCCCTGCCTTTTGCAGCAAAATAGTTGTTCAGTGCAGCCAGGTGGGAATGGCATCCATCGCAGATAATCTCCCCATAAATGTCCCTGACTCTCATGGCAGTCCCTACCAGTCCTGGTTTTCTGTGATGGTACGGGGTCATTCCATTGTATACATGGGTCATGGACATTGCGCCATTGGCAATTCCCAAAAGCGCCTGCTCATACGTAGCTGCAGAGTGTCCCATGCTGACTACTACGCCATTCTGGCTGCAATATCTGGTAAGGGCAAAATCCTCATCCTGTTCCGGCGCCATGGTAATATATTTGATCCAGCCCTTTGCCGCCTCCTGATACCCTTTAAACTGCTCAACGCTGGGTTTTGCAATGGCTTCCGGTGGCTGTGCCCCCTTATACTCCATATCCAAGTAAGGGCCTTCAAAATGGATTCCCAAAATTTCTGCGCCTTCGTAGCCCTCTTCGATTACCTTTGCAACATTGGCAACTGCTGCAGTAAGAACGTCCGGCATCTGAGTAACTGTAGTCGGCAGAATAGAAGTGACTCCTTCTTCCGGAATCCGCTTCATCCAGTCCCGCAGTCCTTCCGGATCTGCGTCATTGGTGTCAAATCCGTAAGCGCCATGAGTGTGAACGTCAATAAAGCCGGGGACAATTCTCTTATCTCCATAGTCCTCATCTGCCTGTTTTTCACCATAGCTATAGATGCGGCTAATCACGCCATCTGTCACTTCCAGCTGCGCCGGCATAAACTGTCCGGCAATCCAGACTCTGCTGCTTTGTATAATCATTGCTGACCCCTCTCTTCCTGATGGTTTTATTCTAAACCCAGTATAACCTGTTTTTTTCAGATTGGCAACCTTCTCTAAATCTTAAGTTGCCGCTGACAGATTTTTATGCGTATAAAAAAATCCCGCGGCTTCCCATATTCAGGAAACCGCGGAACCTGTTACAATCCGTTTTGTATGTTTAAAATTTACTGGCAGTTCTCATCAATAAATGCCTTGATCTCATCCTGGCTCTTTCCAATAGCGCTGAGAACCTCTACAGAACCATCAGCAATACCTGCCTTTGCTTCTTCCAGAGCAGCCTTACCTTCGTCAGACAGTGCATTCATTAACACATCGCTCTCTACAATACCAACAGCGCCGTCAGCAAGTCCCAGAATCTCGTATTCGCCGAAAGGCAGAGTTCCTTCATCCAGATACTGGCCGATTACGGTGTAAACAGCATTTCCTACTTCCTTTACAATAGAAGTAGCAAACTGAGCGCTGATAGCTGGATCATCTTTATACAGTACAGACTGGTCGCTATCTACGCCAAATACGTATTTTCCTGCCTCGCCTGCTGCATTGTGAACGCCGTTGCCGGAGCCGCCTGCACATGCAAAGATTACGCCTGCATTCGCATCATTGTACTGGGTCATAGCCTGGGTTTTTGCAGTATCCGGATCATTCCATGCGCCTACATAGTTGTAAACGATCTTGGTGTCAGGATTATAAGCCTTTGCACCCTGAATGTAGCCCCATAAAAATTCCTGAATAACCAGAGATTCATCCATACCGCCGATGAAACCGATTACGCCGCTCTCTGCCAGATCTGCAGCAGCAATACCGCCCAGATAAGCAGCCTGGCTGGTAGCAAAGTCTACGCCATAAGCATTGCCGTTCTCACACTGATCGATTACGTCTTCACTGATAATGGTGAATGCAATATCAGGGAACTCATTGGCAACTTCTACCAGATTGTCCTTAAAGTCAGAAGCAGTGATAATCAGATCTGCGCCTGCATCAGCTGCCTCATACATAGCCTGCAGGTTTGCCTGTAAATCTATTGTAGTCTCTACTACATGAATATTGGCTCTGTCTGCATAATCTTTTACAGCTCTGTCTGCGCCTTCAGCCATGCTGTCCCAATAGGACAGATCGCCTCTGTCGCGGATAAATACATAAATTTCTTTCAGTTCTCCATCGTCTTCCTTAGCTGCCTCAGTCTCTTCTGCTTTGCTCTCTTCAGCCTTGGTTTCCTCAGCCTGGCTTTCTGCCGCTGCTGCAGTAGTTGCTGCAGGAGTTTCTCCTGCAGGCTTAGAGCATCCTGCCAGAAGGCTTGCTGCCATCATAGCAGACATAGCTGCTGCTGCGAAACGGTTGATTTTTCTCATCTTACTTTTCCTCCTTATTCTGCTCAGCTTCCTTTTTACACATTTCATAAAGCTTTAAGCGGTACGAATCATCGTAACCATCCCAAAGCGGCTGAACCTTACTTGCTTCATCCAGGAAATAGAACACATCTCTGCCTCTTGCTCTGCCCTGAATGGTATGCATATCGATAGCATAATCCGGAATCTCCGGAACATAGCCAGCATCAAATTCTTTCATAATAATATTCTTGATGTGGTCAGTGGAACGCTCTTTCTGACACTTGCACAGATAGCGGATGGCATGCATGAAGAAAATTGGACGGTCTCCATCTTTGTATGCATACTCCTTGTGAAGATCGTACATAGTCTTCACAAAAACAGGAGCCTGCTCATTGCCAAAACCGATATCCTCTACGGAAATCACCAACAGACGATTCCACATCTTCTCTTCGTGGAAAGTGGATGTCATATACAGCTCATACGCCATACGGAGAGCCGTATCCTCCTCTGCCCGACGAATACATTTCTGCAGTGCGGAAATCACCAAATCCGCATCAAGACCGTTGACAGTCTTTGTGTTAGACCATGGATCATAATACTCTTGTGCCATGTTTTTTCCTCCTTTTAGTAAAATGGATTTATGATGCAGCCTGACTCAGGCTTGCAAGCTTTTCTTTTCTTCGGGCTACCACCTTGCGAACACCCTGAATTACCACCAGCACGGCGATGATAAACAGGTATGGGAACGCCTCGATCAGCTTTAAGTCAATCTTACTGTAAAGCTGCAGGTACACGGTAATGGTGTCCGAAAATCCGTAGAGCAGGGAACTTAAACACCCTACTACCGGATTGCCCTGGCTCATGGCATCCATAGCAAGTGACATATAGCCTCTGCCTGCCACCATACCGGTGGTAAAGGAACGCAGTGCTCCCATAGACAAATACATGCCGCCAAATGCACAGGATACGCCGCAAATTGCCAGCGCTACAAACTGATGGAAAATTACGTTAATTCCGGCTGCTCTGGCCGCTGCCGGATTCTCACCTACTGCTCTGATATTAATACCCAGCTTGGTTTTATAAAGCATCCAAGCCGTCAGAGCCACAATACCCCAGCCGATATAAGTCACTAAATTCTGCCCTGAAAGGATGGTTCCAAGGACCGGAATCTCTTTAATAAATGGAATCTCTACCACTGGGAAAGTCAGGCTCTTTAATGCACTGGAGTTAGCCTTGCTGCCGGTGAGCATTACCAGTACAAATACGGTACCGCCGGAAGCAATCAGATTCATGGCAACGCCACAGGCATTCATAGCGCCTTTCATAATCAATGCGAAGTAGCCAAATATAAATGACACCAAAATACCCATAAGGACAGCCACCAGACAGCCTGCCCAGAGATTCTGGGAAAATGCGCTTACCACAACGCCGGTAAGGGCACAGATCAGCATGGTTCCTTCAATAGCCAGATTGAAAATTCCTGATTTAGTCATCATATTAGCGGACAATGTAGCCAGCATAACCGGAGTAGTGCTGGCAAGCACCGTCTTCCAAAATGTAGGGGATAAGAAAAATTCTGTCATGCTGCTGCACCTCCTTCCTCTGCCTGTTTAAGAGACATCTTCTGGTCATGCCTCTGTTTAATAAAGTAAAGAAATCTCTGGGATGCCACCAGCAGGATGATAATACCCTGAAGGAACGTGACAATCTCCGGATCCAGGTCTGAAGCTCTGGACATAATCTCTGCGCCTACTCTCAGGTAAGCGATGAAAAAAGCGGTAAGTGGAATATATATAGGATTTCCATTGGCCAGCATATAAATCAAAAGACCGTCCCAAACATAGTTGGTTTGAGTCTGCCACTGGAATCGTTTGTATACGCCTACGATTTCAATTGCGCCGCCCATACCGGCAATGGCGCCGCCTAAAAACTGGGCCATTAGGATAACCAATCCCGTCTTAATGCCGGATGCTTTGGCAAAAGCCGGATTGCTTCCCGTTACACGCACCTTGTAGCCAAAAGAGGTCTTGTTCATCAAAAAGATCACAAGGAGCGTTACTACAATCATAATCACAAATCCCCAATGAAGGGTTGTTCCCTTCAGCATGGTTCCCAGTCTTGCATCATCTGGAAACTTATAGCTTCCCCAGCTTCCGCTGGGTTCCAAAAAGAACGTACTAATGATGGAAAGGCCAAAGTAATAAAAAATGGAGTTTGCCATAATGGCAAGAACGACCGGATTGACCTTTGTATACTTGTTAATAATGACTGGCAGCATGGAGATCAGACCTCCTATTACTGCAGCTACCAAAATCTGTACTGTCTGATGAGCGATATTTGGCAGCGGAACGGAAATAGCGATAGCTGTGGAAATTACAGCTCCCATGTAAAAAGATGCATCTGAACTAATATTAAAGATGCCGCTCTTCAAACACAGAGTCAGTCCCAGGCCCGTAAATACCAGCGGGATTGCCCGCACAATCACGTTAAAAAAGCTTCTCTTGGTCTCCAGAGGGCCCAGCATCAGTTTCTGAATGGCAACTCCTGGTGTTTCGCTGACAAAAAAGATAATGGCGAACACCAAAACCATGGACAAAAGCAGCGCTGCCGCAATCCGGATGATTCCAAAGTAATTCATGATATCAAATTTTTTCGTCTTCTGCGTCTTATTTTCCATGACCTACTCCAATCCCTCCTGCTTCTTGATTCCCAGCATGTACAGTCCCAGTTCCTGTTCTGTAACCTTTGGCTCATTTTTCAGGGAAGCAACCACTTTCCCTTTGTGCATAACCAGGATCCGGTCGCTTAAAGAAATCAGTTCGTTTAAATCCGCAGATACCAGCAGAATCCCTTTGTCATGCTTTCTCATCTCCAGAATCTTGGAGTGGATAAAGGAAATCGCTCCTACGTCCACGCCTCTGGTAGGCTGATTCAGCACTAATAGATCGCTTTTTGCCTTAAACTCTCTGGCCACAATAGCTTTCTGGATATTTCCGCCGGACAGACTGCCGATAGACTGGTTCTCGTCTTTTGTCTTAATGGTAAATTCCTCAATCTGCTGTGCACAGTGTTCTTTCACCTTGCCGGTTTGAACCATGCCCAGCTTGTTGGTAAAGGTATCAATATTGGATACAATCAGGTTTTCCTGTACGCTCATCTCCGGAGCACAGCCGTCTGCCATTCGATCTTCCGGTACATGGGACATTCCTGTTTTTCGGATTGCATTTACCGACTCTTTGGTAATGTCCCTGCCATTTAACAGTACCTTTCCCGAAATCGCCCGCATATTTCCGGTAATAATGGAAATCAATTCGCTCTGGCCGTTTCCTTCTACGCCTGCTATGCCTACGATTTCTCCCCTGTGTACGTCAAAGCTTACGCCTGACAGCTTAGGGATCTTAAATTTATCTACGTATTTCAGTTCCTCTACCCGAAGTACTTCTTCTCCTGGCTTGACTAATTCTTTGTCATAATCAAAGGTAATCTCTCTGCCTACCATCAGGTTTGAAATATCTTCTTCCGTCACATCCTTGGTAAGATGGGTTCCCTGAGTTTCTCCGCCCTTTAATACGGTAATCCGATCGCTGATACGTTTTACTTCATTCAGCTTATGGGAAATGAAGATAATCGTCATGCCTCTCTTTTTCAAATCCAGAAGCTTTTCAAACAATTCCTCCGTCTCCTGAGGTGTTAAGACTGCCGTAGGTTCGTCCAAAATAATCACTTTTGCGCTGCGGTATAAAATCTTTAAAATCTCCAGCTTCTGCTTCATGCCGACGCTCATATCCCGCACCCGCCGAGACGCATCAATATCAAAATTATACTTTTTTGCTACTTCGTTAGTAATCTGGATGTCCCGCTTTTTGTTAGAAACGAAACTGGTTTTTTCCATTCCCAGCATCATGTTTTCTGCACCCGTCAAAGAATCTACCAGCATAAAATGCTGATGTACCATTCCGATACCGTGTGCAATTGCCTCCTTACTGGATGAAAGCTTCAGTTCTTCTCCATTCATATAAATATGGCCGGAGGTGATGCTTTCCAGTCCGTAAAGCATCTTCATCAGCGTACTCTTTCCTGCTCCGTTTTCTCCCACAAGGGCGTGAATCTCTCCTTCATCTACAGTGAAATTCACATTGTGGTTTGCCAGTACGCCGCCCTCGTAAATCTTGGTAACGTCTTTTACTTCCAGCAGATGTGCCATCAGTCTCTCCCTTCCCTTCTCCGTATCTCCTTCAGGCAATCCTCCAGCCCACCTTTTACAATGACAGCCGTACAGCCCAGCATCAGATTTACCGGAAGGTCAAAATCTTCCACTGCAAATCCATTCTCATCTGCTGCCGCTCCCATCTTTTCAAGCATGGTTCGGTCATCCTCCAAATATCCGTATATTTTCTTTCCCAGCGCATATGCATAGCCTATCTCAAAACATGTACCACTGTCTGGCTCTTTCCCACGAAATGTGTTTAAGTTGGCCGCCACATACTGACAGTTCTCGATAGCATGTATGTTCTTCAAAAAAATCTGTTCTCCAAGGGTCTTTCCTTCGTTGGGTGCTGCCTTTTGAGCCTGCATTTCAAACCCGTATCTGCCACAAAGCTCCCTGTATTCAAAATAACGTTTTTCCTTCCAATCGGGATAAAACACGTCAAATCCCGCAACATAGATCCGTTCCATGGGCTCTCCCTCCCTAATATTCCTTCAACATAGCTTCCACTGTACCAAAAAATTCTTTCTGAAATGCCTTTACATCTACAAACATGGCTGCCTGCATATGGTAATCTGGATCATTGCACTTCCATACATCTTCTGTGGTTTTTCCCCGCATAGGGCCTTCTGTAAAACAGGTCAGGTGCATGGGTATAACCGTCAGGATCTCTGGATGAATAGCCGCCACTGCTGCCAGAGGATCATGAAGTCCGCAGCCATTCAAATACGGATGGTTCTGCTTATATGCTCCCAGATAATGCTTCAGCGCCTCGTAAAGGAACAGAGCGCTCTTTGTGCCAATTTGATGCCACCGTTCATGATCTTCATAGGTAAATAATGTTTTTCTGGTAACATCAAGACCCACCAGTACCAAAGGAAGCTGAGATTCCAATACTTCTTTGCAGGCCTCTACATCCAGACGCACATTCGCCTCTGTTACTACCTCTGTTGCAGGCCCTATATTACCTGGAGTAGCTAAAGCTCCGCCCATAACATATACGGCTCCTACCTTTTCTGCTATATGAGGATCTTTTCTCAGAACCCTGGCAATATCCGTCATTGGACCGCTGGTTACCCAGTACAGTTCCTTTCCATACCGTTCAATCATCTCTATAATAAAATCGGTAGCATCTTCCGGCTTTGCCTCTCCCCAGTCCTCTTTCGTACTGGGCGGCAGAACGCCGCCAATTCCGGACATGCCATGGAACTTACTGCCTTCGGAAAAATCCAGTTTTTCACCACTTAAAGGTGTCTCACTTCCCATAACCACCGGAATATCCGGCTTACCAAATAATTTCAAAGCTGTTTTGGTATTTCGGAACACATCCCCCACATAACTCATGCCATAAGAACAGGTGACTCCCACCACCTGACAATCTTTCTGCGCTGCCAGATATGCCAACGCCAAAGCGTCGTCCACTCCTGTATCGCAGCTGTATAAAATCTTTTTTTTCATGGTCAGATTCCTGCCTTCCTGATGATTTCTTCCATATGCTGTTCAGCGTCGGCTATAATCTTTTCCTCATCCAAATCCACAAGCTTCCGATCTCGCATAACGAATTTTCCGTTAATAATTGTATGTAAGATGTCATGGCTGGTTCCCGCCGACACCACCGTGTTTTGCAGACGCTGGGTAGGACGCATATGAGGCCCTTTTACATCCATCAGGATCAAATCTGCCTTTTTTCCCTCTTCAATCGTTCCAAGTTCTGTCTCTCTGCGAAGAGCCTTCGCTCCGCCAAGAGTAATCATCTTAAGAAGTTCCCGATTTGGGATTGCCACCGGATCAAATACTGGAAGCCCCCACTGAGCCATAGTCCCTGCCTTCAATGATCGGATTTGGGTAAACATATCCAATCCAATGTGAGATGCACCATCGCAGCCAATTCCCACAGACAGTCCTCTCTCCAGCATGGAAGGAACTTTGGGAAAACCGTGATTGATAAAATTAGCCATCGGACATAAAATGGCATGTATCCCCTTCTGTGCCAGAAGGGAAATATCCCGTTCTGTCAAAAGCACATTGTGGGCGGTAAGAAGTCTTGGATTTAAAGCACCCACTGATTCTAAAAACTCCGCAGGCCGCAGGCCGTAATTCTGCAGACAGAAGCTGACTTCGTCCTTATGCTCGCACAGATGCATATGGATACCAGTATCCAGTTCCTCCGCTTTCTCCAAAATCCTTTCGATCAGCTCCTTAGAACAGGTCATCAGCTGGCGTATCCCAAACCAGATGTCAATCCTTCCATCTCCGGCTCCCTGATACCGGCTGTGAAGTTCCTCCGTTACCTTGATACAGTCCTCTGTGCTCCGCTTCATCTCTCCGCACACTACATTGCCCATATCCATAGTGGAAGGACACAGCGCAGCACGGATACCGGTCTCCATCGCTGCCTCTGCCACCTGATCCATATGAACGCCTCCGGCATCAGCAAATGCCGTAAAGCCCGCTTTCATCATCTCGATGCAATGAAGTCTTGCGGAAACCCGTACATCTTCTGGACTTAAATTACTTTCAAAAGGCACTAAAAAACGGGTCCAGATCATGGGGTACTCGTCTGCAGTTCTGCCACGCAGAAGCTGTTGGCAGGTATGGGTATGGCCATCAATAAAACCAGGCATTAACAAGTTGCCATCTGCCTCCAGAATTTCTTTTGCCTCCCAGTGTTCATCCACCTGGGAAGATAATCCTGCTTCTCCAATCTGTGAACCTACAACAGCTACAGAAGCATGCTCCAGGATCTCGAATTCCGGTGTCAGCATCCTACAATTTTTAATCAGCAGGTCACACTGCCGTTTGTCTGTATCGCTCATGGCTATATATCCTTTCTTTTGTTTTCATTTTTTCGCTTCCCCGAAGTAAAATCCGGGGTTTTAACAAAACTTTTTTCTGCGGCTGTTTTTCTTTCAAAGAGGCTTCCATTAACATATCATAAGCCAAATCGGACATCTCACGCATAGGGCGGTCTGCCACTGTCACCTGGTAGCCGATGGCATTTAAAAGAGCAATGTCGTCAAATCCAATCAAACCGATATCCTCTCCGGCTTTAAGCCCCTTTTCATTCAGATAACGGATGCAGCCCAGAGTGGCAGAACTGCAGGTGGCTAAAACGGCGGTTGGAGGCTTCTCCATGTTAAAAAAATACTGCAAAGCCTCATAACCGCTTTCTTCATCGAATTTCCCCTTATATATATATTCCGGTTGTTCTGAAATCCCCTGTTCCAGTAAAAAGCGCCGGTAGCCGTCCAGACGTCCCCTTCCTTTTGTCAGAGTTTCCGGACAGGAAATGATCCCAATCTCCCTGTGTCCGGCTTTAAAAAGTATCTGAACGGCGTCATATACCACCTGGCTGTTATCAATAAATACAGAATTAAACGAACCTGCCGGCACATCCCTGTCTACCAGTACCACAGAAATGCCGGAACTTTCTGCATAAGACAACAGTTCCGCAGTACGCCTCTGGCAGTTCATTACCGGAAGGATTAATATCCCTCTCACCCGATGTTCAATTGCCTGGGTCACGGCTTCGTATTCCTTATCCGGATCTTCCGCAGTATTATAAAATAACACGCTTTGGTGCTCCCTGTCGGCTTTTGTATCTACTGCATCCAGAATCTGGGCAAAAAACGGGTTCATCCTGCCTGGAAGGATTACGGCAATCATCTCCGTATTCCTGCGGATCAGGCTTCTGGCCACAGCATTGGGACGGTAGTTATATTCTTTAATCAAAGCCTCTATGCACTCCCTGGTTTCTGCACTTACATACCCCTTGTTGTTTAATACCCTGGATACGGTTGTCACTGAAACCCCAGCCATTTTCGCAATATCACAAATGGTTACATTGTAAGAACTCATCAATTTCCTCCCGAAGCGGCATGGAAAGAGTTGTTCCCATCTTTTGCACAGAAAGGGCAGCAAGACCATTGGCAAAGACTGCAGCCTCCCAAATATCCTTTCCTTCAGAAAGAGCTGTAAGAAGGCCTCCATTAAAAGCATCCCCTGCCCCTGTGGTGTCAAGAGCCTTTACTTTGAAAGCTGGAACAATCCCCTTTTTCACTCCATCATTTACATATACGCCGCGGCCTCCCAAGGTAATGACTACCTGCTTCACTCCCCGTTCCATATACCAGGCCGCCGCACAGTCTGCAGAGTTTTCGTCTGTCACAGGTATTCCCGTCATGATCTCTGCTTCTACCTCATTTGGCGTCACCATCGCCACCTTGCTTAAAAGTTCGTCTTTCACCGGCTGCACAGGGGCTGGATTTAAAATCACAGGCACGCCTTTTTCATATGCCAGATTAATGATTCGTTCAATTGAGGACAGATTGGTCTCCAATTGGGTCAGAAGATAAGCCGCTCCGTCTAAAAGAGGCGCTAACCGATCCACCTCTTCATCCGTAATGGTACTGCAGGCTCCTGAAATCACTACGATCTCATTCTGGCTTGTAGTCTCATCTACCATAATAAGGGCGCAGCCTGTCTCCCTGTCCTCAGAAAACAAAATATGGCTGTCATCCATTCCCAGTTCCTTCATAGTATCCAGAGCCACCTTGCCAAAGGTATCACGTCCCAGCTTTGTCAGCATCGTCACATCCGCACCGGCCTTATAAGCCGCCACCCCCTGATTAAAGCCCTTTCCGCCAGGTCCCATCCGAAACATGCTTCCCTTCACCGTTTCTCCTGGCGCCGGAAGATGAGGAGTTCTCCCCATCAAATCTACCACAAAGCTTCCGAATACGATTACTTTTTTCTTCATACCATCCTCTTTTCCGTGAATTCCGTGAAAAATAGGGTAACGTTTTCACATTGTTTATTTGTTGATTTTAACACAAATTTTACTTAAAGTAAATAGGAGGACTTGGACATCATCACTTACTGCAGGACGAATTTTAAAAGCTTCTGTTTTCCTTTTGTATAAGGCTGATACCGCACTGGCAAATCAATATGAATGCTTTTTTTCACAATGGATTTTTCGTGGCTGAAGGTTTCAAAGGTATGCTTTCCATGGTATGCTCCCATTCCGCTGTTTCCCACACCTCCAAAGGGCAGGTAATTGCCGGCTAAATGAATTACTGTATCATTTACGCAGCCGCCTCCAAAGGATACCCGGTTCAAAATGCAGGTTTCTGCGGTTTTCCTGGAGGTAAACAAATACAGTGCCAGCGGTTTTTCACCTTTTTTTATGATTTGTTCCGCTTCCTCAATAGACTCAATTGAAATAACAGGAAGAATCGGCCCGAAAATTTCTTCGTTCATAATCGGGCTGTCCCATGACGGCTCATCAACCAGAACCGGCGCAATTTGAAGCGTATCCTCTCTCCGCTGTCCTCCAGCCAGCAGGTTTTGTCCTTCCAGTAAATTCAAAAGCCGTGTGTAATGTTTCCGGTTGATGATTTTCGGATAATCTTCATTTAGCAATGGGTTTTCCCCAAGTTGTTTCCGTATCCAATACTTTATCCACCGAACCAGTTCTTTTTTTACACAAGCCTGAACCAAAATATAGTCCGGAGCCACGCAGGTCTGTCCCCCATTTAAAAACTTACCAAACACAATCCGTTTTGCCGCCATGGCAGGATTTACTGTTCAGAATAAAAAGTCTTAAATCGTCTTAAATACTTCTATA
>CALHQJ010000014.1 GCA_938036545.1 uncultured Clostridium sp.
GTGGAGCACCACCTTGCCAAGGTGGGGGCCGCGGGTTCGAATCCCGTCTCGCGCTCTTTTTTATTTCAGCGGAAGCCCTTGTTTATGGGAGCTTCCGCTGTTTTTCTATTTGAGACTTTACTTTTTTTTTGTTCTATATTAATATAATAACCATGCCGTAAAACACGGCGAAGAAACAGAGAAGAAGGAAGTTAGGTATGGAAAGAGAAAATTTCAAGTCAAGGCTGGGATTTATTTTAATCTCTGCCGGATGTGCCATTGGCATTGGAAACGTATGGAAATTTCCTTACGTGACCGGTCAAAATGGCGGCGGTATTTTTGTATTGTTTTATCTGTTTTTCCTCATTGCAGTAGGAGTTCCCGTATTAACCATGGAATTTGCAGTAGGACGGGCCAGTAGAAAGAGTCCTATATGCTGCTACCAGGAACTGGAAAAACCAGGCAGTAAGTGGCATCTGCATGGTTATGTGGCAATGTTTGGAAATTATATGCTGATGATGTTTTACACATCGGTTGCAGGATGGATGCTGTGCTATTTCTTTAAATTTTTAAAGAATGATTTTGCGGGTCTGAATACAGAGGCAGTTGCCGGAGAATTTTCCAAGATGTTGGGAGATCCGGTCAGCATGACCTTCTGGATGGCAGTGATAGTAATCGTTGGATTTTTAATCTGTTCTATGGGACTTCAGGCAGGTGTGGAACGGATTACCAAGGTTATGATGATTGGACTTCTGGCTTTGATTGTAGTGTTGGCAGTAAACAGCATTACTTTGGACGGTGGCATGGAAGGCTTGAAGTTTTATCTGGTTCCAGATTGGAGCAAGGTAGAAGAAGTAGGATTACTGAATGTAATCATTGCTGCTATGAACCAATCTTTCTTTACACTAAGCCTTGGTATCGGAGCTATGGCCATTTTTGGAAGCTACATGGGTAAGGACAGAAGCTTGACTGGAGAATCTGTAAGAATTGCCATTCTGGATACTTTTGTAGCAATTACTTCCGGATTAATTATTTTCCCAGCCTGCTTTGCATTTGGCGTAGATCCGAAAGCAGGTCCGGAACTGATTTTTATTACTCTGCCAAATGTATTTAATGCGATGGCAGGAGGACGGTTCTGGGGAGCATTATTCTTTGTATTTATGACTTTTGCGGCATTTTCTACCATTGTTGCGGTATTTGAAAATATTATGGCCTGCTGCATGGATAAGTGGCATTGGAGCCGTAAAAAAGCTGCTCTGGTCAATGGAATCATCATCTTTGCCGCATCCATTCCATGTGTGCTGGGATATAATCTGTGGAGCGGATTCCAGCCAAGAGGTGCAGGAAGCACCATTTTGGATTTGGAAGATTTTATTGTCAGCAATCTGCTGCTGCCAGGCGGTTCCCTCGTATTCCTTTTGTTCTGTGTTACCAGATGGGGATGGGGATTTGATAATTATCTGGCAGAAGCCAATACAGGCGAAGGTCTGAAAATGCCCAGGGCATTAAGATGGTATGTAACATTTGTAATTCCGGTAGTGATTCTGGTAATTTTAGTGTTAGGATTAAAATAACAGGAAAGTAAGAGGATATGGCTTTTGAGATGCAGAAGCCGTGTCCTTTTTTAGTTGCTATAAGTTTTTTTTTGTACTATAATTGAACAATTATGGAGGAAAATCAAATGAAACTACGCAACCTAGAAAGGCGCCAGATGGTCTGGCTGATTCTGTTGATTTTATACATTGGGGTAATTTACAGCCGTTCCATGAAGCCGGCAGTTCAATCTTCCCAGGAAAGCGGAGCAGTCCTAGAGGCAGCCATAGAACTATTAAACCACGCCGGACTCCAGAGCAGCTGGCTGACGGAACACATTGTCCGCAAGACCGCCCATTTTGTGGAATATGCAGGTATGGGCGTATTGCTTTTTGGAAATCTTGCCAGTCTAAAAGCAAAAAGTGAAAAGTGGCTGGCCGGTATGCTGGCAGTACTTGCAGTTCCGCTGGTAGACGAGACGATACAGTTGTTTTCAACAGGAAGAGCTGCAATGGTTCAGGATGTGTGGCTGGACATCAGCGGCGCAGTCTTCGGACTGGCTATCGCAGGGATTGGAGCTGCGCTTTGGCGGCGAATAAGGAGGAAGCATTGAGTGTAAACTATAAAATGGTACTGCAGTATGACGGAAGCCGGTACGACGGCTGGCAAAAGCAGGTTACCACAGATAAGACGATTCAGGGAAAAATGGAAGCAGTTTTGAGCCGGATGGCAGGAGAACCGGTAGAGGTTCACGGTTCCGGCAGGACAGATAAGGGGGTTCATGCAGCAGGACAGACCGTTAATTTTTACCTTCCTCAAAAGATGGATGAACAAGAGATAAAAACCTACTGTAATACCTACCTTCCGGAAGACATTGGGGTGCTGTCTGTAGAACTGGCTCCCTATCGGTTTCACAGCAGGCTTCATGCAGTGAGAAAAACATATGCCTACCGGATTGAAATGAGTGAAAAAAAGGACGTGTTTGCCAGAAAGTATACCTATGGTTTTGGAAAGCAGCTGGATATTGGCAAAATGAAGTCGGCTTCCAGGTTTTTACTGGGAACCCATGATTTTAAAAGCTTTTGCGGAAATAAAAAAATGAAAAAAAGTACGATCCGGACCATTGAGAGAATTGAGTTTGAAGAACAGGGCACAAAGCTGACAATCCGTTATACCGGAAATGGCTTTTTGCAGTACATGGTCCGGATCCTTACGGGAACATTGATAGAGGTAGGTTTAGGGGAACGAAGTCCGGAAAGCATAAAAGTAACCTTAGATGCGTTATCCAGGGAGATGGCGGGGCCGGCAGCGCCGCCGGAAGGGTTATGCCTGGAATCCGTAGAATACGGAAATAGTTTCAGCAGTCTGCAATAACGCTGCAGACTGCTGCATTAACGAATTAGGAAAGGAATTTCGTACCATGTTGCCATTGGAGGTAAATGGCTTTGGGGAAGCCAGGGAATCAGGCAGAATTGATGATGATTTGCTGTTAAGCCGGATTGCCAAGGGAGACCAGGAGGCATTCCTGCAATTATATAAACATACAGCCAGAAATGTCTACAGCTTTATTTTGTCTATATTGAAAAGCCCCCAGGACGCAGAAGAGGTAATGCAGGAAACTTATATAAAAGTATGGGTTTCAGCAGCATCTTACCATTCCAGAGGAAAGCCGCTGGCATGGATTTTTACTATAGCCCGCAATCTGTGCTATATGAGATTTCGGGAACAGAAGCATGATTCAGATTTGAGTTTAGAGGATTTAAGTGCAGAAGAGCAGGGAATCTGGCTGCAGCCGCCTGTTTGGGGATTATGCTTGTAGGCAGCTGTTATTACTATGAATTTAGGCAGGTTGTTACAGTTGTAGGATTGGATGTAAATCCAAGCATTGAACTTTCTTTAAATCGCAGAGACAGGGTAGTAGCCAGCAAGGCTGTGAATGAAGATGGCCAGTCCGTGATTGCCAGACAGGAAATCAGAGGCTGTAAATTAGAAGAGGCTGTAGATTCTGTAATTACGGTAATGACAGACGAGGGCTATTTAAAAAAAGATAACGAGGAAAAAAGCGCAGTATTGATTACGGTTTCCTCCAAAAAGAGAGAGAAGAAAAAAGAGGAGCTGCGTCAGGCCGTTTCTTCCAATGTGGAAACCTCTCTGGCATTCAATGAGGTGAAGGCTGTGGTCTATGAACAGACAATAACCGCAGACGAGACAGCACGTCAGGAAGTTCTGGAAATAGCAGAGGAATATCAGATTTCCCAGGGAAAAGCATCCTTTATTCAGTCTCTGGTAGAGGAAAATGAAAGTGTTAGCACGGAAGATGTGCCTCAATTAGCGGTGATGACTATGGGGGAGATTTCCCGGCAGATTGACGAGAATGAGTATCAGTTAAGGAGTGAAGTCCAGGTAACGGCAGTTACAGAAGATATCATTCGTCAGGTGAAGGAAAGCAGGCAGATTCAGAACCCATTGAAACGAAGGAACAGGAACTATTCAATGGGGACGGAACACAGCCGAAGAATAAGCGGGCAAGAAGATGCATGGGTGAACGGTTACTGATTTTTGAAAAAAATTAAAAAAAGTGCTTGACCAACGAGTAATAGTATTGTATAATACACTCGTTGCGTTGATGGGCTATCGCCAAATGGTAAGGCAACGGACTCTGACTCCGTCATTTCAAGGTTCGAATCCTTGTAGCCCAGTTTGAAAGAAGGATTCTTTCACAATTACAAGTTCATAGTTTTATTGGGCTATCGCCAAATGGTAAGGCAACGGACTCTGACTCCGTCATTTCAAGGTTCGAATCCTTGTAGCCCAGCTTTTAAAGAGTCGAAGAGCAAAGATGCTTAACGGCTCTTTTCCAGATCTGGGAAGATAAACAATAAGTTACTACTGGACAATGGAAAGATAATCAGATATAATGGTATGTGATTTTAAAGTGAGGACGTATATGTATCGGTTAGACAGCAGGATTCGTTACAGTGAGACGGATGAAGACGGATTCCTTACAATGACGGGAATCATCAATTATTTTCAGGACTGCAGTACCTTTCAGTCTGAAGACTGCGGAGTAGGCGTAGAGTTCCTGAAGGAAGAACACAGGGCATGGCTGCTGTCTTCCTGGAGGATTTTGGTAGAGAGATACCCCAGGCTTGGAGAGCGAGTTCAGGTAGTGACCTGGCCTTATGCGTTTAAGGGAATCTACGGATATCGTAATTTTGCCATACTGGATTCGGAAGGAAATTATCTGGTAAAGGCCAATTCAATCTGGTTTTTATGTGATACAACTACATTGCTTCCGGTTCGGGTTCGGGAAGAGGACACAGCGCCTTACGGAGCCGAAGAGCCGCCTCTTGATATGGGCGAAGTACCGAGGAAGATTCCGGTACCCCAGGAGTTTGTCCAGGGAGAGCCGATCATTGTCAATCGTTATCACATTGATACCAATCATCATGTAAACAATGCTCAGTATGTGGAGATGGCCCGACAGGCAGCAGGAGAGTCTGGGAAGATTCAGGAACTGAGAGCAGACTATAAAAAAGCGGCTGTCCTTGGAGATACGATTATTCCCAGAGTATCAGAGATGGATCAGGGCAAGGTTCTTTCTCTGTGCAGCACTGAGGGAAGACCTTATGCAGTAGTATGGATGCAGTACGAAAGCCAGGCTGAAGGACCAGGGAGAGCGGGAAAGGCAGATATATGATTGAATTAGGAAAGATTCAGGAACTGGAAGTAGTTCGCATAAAAGAATTCGGCGTGTATTTAAGCGAAAGCGCCAGGGAAACAGCCAGTGTCCTTCTTCCCAAAAAGCAGGTTCCGGAAGGAACAAAAATCGGCGATAAGATTATGGCTTTTATTTATAAGGATTCTGAGGACAGGCTTATTGCAACAGTGGAAACACCCAGGCTGCAGGTTGGCGGGACAGCGGTATTAGAGGTAAAAGAGGTTTCCAAAATCGGCGCATTTCTGGATATGGGCCTGGAAAAGGATTTGCTTCTTCCATTCCGTGAGCAGAGCCATCCGGTGAGAAAAGGTGAAAAATGCCTGGTAGCCTTATACGTGGATAAGAGCGGCCGTCTGGCAGCGACTATGAGGGTGTATTCTTATATGAGCAATCAATCTCCGTATAAGAAGGATGATCAGGTTACAGGCAGGATTTATGAGATCAATGAGAATATCGGCGCTTTTGTAGCAGTGGATAACCGCTATTACGGACTGATTCCGAAGCAGGAGCTGTTTCAGAACATGAGAGAAGGCGACGAGATTGAAGCCAGGGTAATCCGGGTACGGGATGACGGCAAGCTGGATTTAAGTGTGCGCCAGAAGGCTTACATGCAGATGGAGACAGATGCGGTTAAGGTGATGCAGGTTATTGAAGAATTTGACGGAGTTCTTCCGTTTAATGACAAAGCCAGGCCAGAGACTATCCGGCGGGAATTTAATATGAGTAAAAATGAATTTAAGCGGGCAGTTGGGAAACTGCTAAAAGAGGGAAAAATCCGGATTACGGAAAAATCCATCCAAAAAGTATAGGAGGAGTATGGTGGACTCGATAGACTATTATAATAAATACGCAGTAAAATTCTTTGAAGATACGGTAGATTTGGATATGACTCCAATTATCGGAATGTTTTTGGAAGAGATGGAGGAAGGGGCAACCATTCTGGACATGGGATGCGGTTCTGGAAGGGACAGTCTCTATATGTACGAGCTGGGCTATGATGTGACTGCTATGGACGCTTCTCTGGAAATGTGCCGCCTTGCAGAGGTACATACAGGCCTTGAGGTTCTCCAGCTTAAGTATGAAGACATGGAATTTGACGACGTGTTCGACGGCATTTGGGCCTGCGGCGCATTTGTCCATATTCCAAAAGACGAGATGCCGGCAATTTTAAAGAAAATAGCAGCAGCCTTACAAGAGCATGGAATCCTGTATCTTTCCGTCCGTCTTGGCAATTTTGAAGGTTTTCGGGGAGAGCGGTATTTCAGCGATTATACAGAAACGGAAATCAGGGACTTGTTAGAAGACACTGGTAAGTTTACCATTGAAAAGCTGTGGGTTACTGCAGATGTGAGATCCAACCATCCGGATACTCGATGGATTAATGTATTAGCGAGAAAAAAATAGAGAAACTAACAAGGGAACGAGATTTCGTTCCCTTTGTTTTTTTAGAAAGGAAGGTAGGCAATGAGTGTGTTTAAAAGCAACAACCGTCCGGTTTGGGCAGATTATCTGCTTCTTACGCTGGGAGCGCTGATTATCGCAGTCTCTGTGAAAAATATTTTTGATCCGGCCAATATGGTAATTGGCGGAGCATCCGGTCTGGCGATTATTATTAAAGCAAAACTGGGCGTCCCCCTGTGGCTGACCAATACCCTGTTTAACGTCCCTCTGTTTATAGGAGCATATAAGATAAAAGGCTGGAAATTCATTAAAAGGACTGTGTATGCCACAGTCGCCCTGTCTGCATGGCTGTACGTGATTCCAGATGTTCCGTTTGTAGCAGATGATTTGCTTTTGGTGGCGCTGTATGGTGGAATTGTGTGCGGAGTAGGAACCGGTATGGTGCTTTTGGCCATGGCTACCACAGGAGGAACCGATACTCTGGCAGCCCTGATACAGCCGTTGATACCTCATTATTCCATAGCGCAGATTATGATGGTCCTGGATACGCTGATTGTGTTAGCCGGACTTTCTACCTTTGGTCTCCATCTGGCTCTGTATGCAATGATTGCCATTTTTGTGCTGACGAAAATCTCCGATAATATTATAGAAGGTTTAAAGTTTGCAAAGTCTATTTATATCATTTCAGACCACTCTGAAACCATTGCCCAGACCATTATGACGGAGATGGGCAGGGGTGTTACGGGAGTTGCAGTAAAAGGCATGTACTCCGGCGAAGGACGTCAAATGCTGTACTGTGTCGTTTCCAAAAAAGAAATTACTCAGATAAAAGAAATTGTTGCCAGATTTGACAGAGGGGCATTTGTAATTGTTGAAGATGCGAGAGAGGTTTTAGGGGAAGGATTTATGGAATATTAGAAACGATGTAAATGATTGCACAAAATAAAACGAATCTTTTGGACATTTTTTCTTACCATTCCACTCGGGTGTACAAATTAGCCAATTAAAATGACGGAAATTTAGTGATTAAAAGAATAGCCAAAATTGGCAGATTCGGGTATGATTATAACATCACATGGAGGCGTTTCAAAAGTGGGGAGGAAGCGTCTTCAGTCTAACACATGTAAATAAGTAGGAGGATTTTGCAATGGCTAGTTTATCTTTAAAGAATGTTACAAAAAAGTATCCAAATGGTTTCGTTGCAGTGCACGACTTTAATCTGGAAATTGCAGATAAAGAATTTATCATTTTCGTAGGTCCGTCTGGTTGTGGTAAGTCTACCACCCTTCGTATGATCGCTGGTCTGGAAGATATTTCTTCCGGTGAATTATATATCGATGGCAAGCTGATGAACGACGTTGAGCCTAAGGATAGAGATATTGCAATGGTATTCCAGAACTACGCTCTGTATCCACATATGTCTGTTTATGATAACATGGCATTCGGCTTAAAGTTAAGAAAGACTCCAAAGGATGAGATTGATAAATTAGTTCATGAGGCAGCAAGAATCCTTGACCTTGAGCATTTATTAGATCGTAAGCCAAAGGCTCTGTCCGGTGGTCAGAGACAGCGTGTTGCTATGGGACGTGCTATCGTTCGTAGCCCGAAGGTATTCCTGATGGACGAGCCGCTGTCCAACCTGGATGCTAAGCTGAGAGGCCAGATGCGTATTGAGATTTCCAAACTGCATCAGAGACTGGAAGCAACCATCATTTACGTTACCCATGACCAGACCGAGGCTATGACCTTAGGTACCAGAATCGTTGTTATGAAGGACGGCGTTGTTCAGCAGGTAGATTCTCCACAGAATCTGTACGATAAGCCATGCAACAAGTTCGTTGCAGGATTCATCGGCGCTCCTCAGATGAACCTTCTGGATGCAGTAGTTGGCAAGTCCGGCGCTGACGTTACCTTAACTTTCGGCGGCAACACCATCGCTTTACCAGCTGAGAAGGCTAAGAAGTTAGAGGCTGCTGGCTATGTTGGAAAGACTGTTACCTTAGGTATCCGTCCAGAAGACTTACATGATGACGAGATGGCTTTAGCTCAGAATGCAAAGAGCGTTATCGAAGCAACCATCCGTGTATACGAGATGTTAGGTGCAGAAGTTTACTTATACTTTGATATTGATGAGACCAGCTGCACTGCAAGAGTAAATCCACGTACAACCGCAAGACCTGGCGATACCGTTAAGCTTGCTCTGGATATGACCAAAGCTCACGTATTCGACAAAGAGACTGAGAAAGTTATCTTAAACTAAATTTCATAAGTTTTATAAAAAATTAGGCAGGCGGAGTTATCTCCGCTTGCTTTTTTTATATATTTGCTTTAATATATACTTATATTACGGATATATGTGTAAATTTGACCAAAAGGAGAGAGAGGCCATGATTTCAAATCAGATACTTCAGACCACTATTGAAGGATTAAAAGGAATTACCAGAATTGATTTATGTATTTGTGATATTGAAGGAAAGGTATTGGCGTCTACGTTTTCTGATGCGGAGGAGTATGAGAGCTCTATTTTAGCGTTTGTGGATTCTCCAGCAGACAGTCAGGTCATTCAGGGATACCAGTTCTTTAAAGTGTTTGACGAGCATCAGCTGGAATACATTCTGCTGGCAAAAGGCGGCAGCGATGACGTATATATGGTAGGAAAGCTGGCTGCATTCCAGATTCAAAACTTATTAGTCGCATATAAAGAACGCTTTGATAAGGATAATTTTATTAAGAACCTGTTGCTGGACAACCTGCTGCTGGTAGATATTTATAACCGTGCAAAGAAGCTGCATATTGAGACAAACGTAAGAAGAGTTGTCTTTTTGATTGAAACTAAAAATGAAAAGGACATCAATGCGTTAGAGACAGTGAGAAGCCTGTTTGCAACCAAGACAAAAGACTTTATTACTGCAGTAGATGAGAAGAATATCATTCTGGTAAAAGAAGTAAAGCCAGGGGAAGGCTATGAAGATCTTGAAAAGACTGCCAATACCCTGCTGGATATGCTGAATACTGAGGCTATGACCAAGGTACACGTAGCATTTGGCACCATTGTTAATGAGATTAAAGAGGTTTCCCGTTCTTACAAGGAAGCTAAGATGGCGTTAGATGTAGGAAAGATTTTCTACAGCAATAAGAACGTAGTGGCATACAGCAATCTGGGAATCGGCCGTCTGATTTATCAGCTTCCGCTGCCGCTGTGCCGGATGTTTATTAAGGAGATTTTTGACGGCAAGTCACCGGATGAGTTTGATGAGGAAACTCTGGCTACGATTAATAAGTTCTTTGAGAACAGCTTAAACGTATCCGAGACTTCCAGACAGCTTTACATCCACCGCAACACCCTGGTTTACCGTCTGGACAAGCTTCAGAAGAGCACAGGATTGGATCTTCGGGTGTTTGAAGATGCCATTACCTTTAAGATTGCGCTGATGGTTGTGAAGTACATGAAGTATATGGAAAGTCTGGACTACTAATGATCGAGATTATTAATGTCAATAAAAATTATGAAAATGGCACAAAGGCCTTAAAAAATATCAATTTGACCATTGATGACGGAGAGTTCGTCTTTATTACGGGACGAAGCGGTTCTGGAAAGTCGACTCTGATGAAGCTTCTGCTAAAGGAGTTAGAGCCAACTTCCGGCCGTATCATTGTCAATGATATGGATCTGGGTAAGATGCCAAGGCGGTATGTGCCAAAATACCGCAGAATATTAGGTGTGGTCTTTCAGGATTTCAGACTCCTGAAAGACCGCACTGTGTTTGAGAATGTGGCATTTGCCCAAAGGGTAATCGGGGTGCCTGGCCGGGTGATTAAAGAGACCGTGCCGGAGATGCTCCGTCTGGTTGGGCTGTCTTCCAAGTACAAGGCGTATCCCAGGCAGCTTTCCGGAGGAGAGCAGCAGAGGGTGGCCATTGCCAGGGCTCTCATCAATAATCCGGAAGTACTTCTGGCGGATGAGCCCACAGGTAATCTGGACAGCTTTAACACCCACGGAATCATGAAGCTTCTGGAGGAAATCAACCAGAGGGGGACAACTGTGATTGTGGTCACACACAGTCAGGAAATGGTGGATGAGATGAATAAGCGTGTCATTACCATGGAACGGGGGTCGATTATCAGTGATGAGAGGGGCAAATAAACAGCAATGAGGATCAGTACATTTTGGTATTGCCTGAAACAGGGCGTCATTAATATATGCA
>CALHQJ010000015.1 GCA_938036545.1 uncultured Clostridium sp.
ATACAAGACTTAAATGGAGATATAAAAAGATGATTAAAGTATTATTTATTTGCCATGGGAATATTTGCGCTTTCATCTATAATACAGGGGCTTTTTCCACCCAGTTCCAGAGTAACCGGCGTCAGATTATGAGCTGCCCTTTTTAACACTTCTTTTCCTATACTGGGACTTCCGGTAAAGAAAATGTAGTCAAACCGGTGTTTCAGCAGTTCTTCGCTTACCGTTTTGTCTCCTAAAACTACTGCTGCCAGCCAGGAAGGCAGGGCTTTTTCTACAATCCTTTTGATTACGCCGGCTGTATGAGGGGCGTATTCAGAAGGCTTTACCATGCAGCAGTTTCCGGCGGCAATGGCTCCTATTAACGGCTCCATTGCCAGCAAAAACGGATAATTCCAGGGCGCAAGAACCAGTACATTTCCATAGGGTTCTCTTATGGTAAAACTAAATGACGGAAACTGGGCCAGAGGCGTAGGTACAATCCGGCGTCTGGTCCAGGACTCTAAATGTTTTAAGGTATAAGAAAGGGCGCTTATGGTAAGGCCTGTTTCTGTCATATAGGTTTCAAATCCCGACTTATTTAAATCCTTTTTCAAGGCCTTTTCAATTTCCGGCTGATACTGTTCTATGGCTGCTTTTAAGCGCAGCAAAGCAGCTCTGCGAAAAGACGGTTCCAGCGTTTTTCCTGCCGCAAATCCGGCTCTCTGTTTTTTTAACAACTGTTTTACTGTCATTTTTCCCCTCCTGTTTTCCCTGAATCAGCAAAAGCTGCCTGACAGTTTTTGCCAGAGCAGCTTATTTTAATCACATATTCGTAACTGTTCAAAAAACTCATGTATGCGCCAGCAGTTATTTTCTGGTATTAGCCCGTTCAGCATGAACGTTTTTTCCTTTAATTCTGGCATTTTTCATGGATTTAATCACCGTATCGGCATACTCATCCGGCACTTCCACAAAAGTGTATCCATCATACATATCAATGCTGCCTACTGCCCGTCCTGGAATCCTGGATTCTCCTGCTACTGCCCCTAAAATGTCTCCTGGAGTTACTCCCTGGGATTTTCCTATATTTAAAAACAGTCTGGCCATGGCGTTTCCTTCGCCTGTAATGTAATCATACACCTTTTCAGAAGCCCGCTCCCTGCGTCCTCTGCTTCTGCCGGAACCGTCATTTCTTCCTCTGCGGCCTCCCCTGTCTCTGCCGGAGCCCCGTCCCCCATAGAAATCCAGTTCATCTAAGGAGCGGGCCGGACGGCTGCTTTCTGCAATGTCCTCGTTCTCATCGCCTACTACAATCCGAAGCAGCGCTGCCGCCAAATCCATGGCAGTGTAATCCTCTTCAATCAGCTTCATTTCAATTACATCAATCATCTCGTTCAAATCCTGGTTTTCAATGGTTTCCCGAACCTGATCCAAAACCTTGTCTACCTTAATGGATGTAATGTCGTTTAAGGACGGAATGGCCTGGGGAATAATCCGAGTCTTGCAGTAACGCTGAATGTCCCGCATTTTATACACTTCTTTTCCTACTACCAGGCTGAAGGCCTTGCCTTCCCGTCCTGCTCTTCCGGTACGGCCAATTCTGTGAACATAATATTCGTCGTCCTGAGGAACGTCATAATTAAATACCGCTTCTACATCATCTACATCAATGCCTCTGGCCGCTACATCTGTTGCCACCAGAATATCTGCTTTTCCGTTTCGGAAGCTGTTCATAACCCGATCTCTCTGGATCTGCTTTAAGTCTCCATGAAGTCCTTCTGCAAAATACCCCCGTCCCTGAAGGGCCTCTACAACTTCCTCTACACCTTTTTTGGTATTACAGAATACTACAGACAACTTCGGCGCATATAAATCCAGCAGGCGGCTTAAAACCTCAACTTTATTCTTCTGCTTTACTTCATAATAATACTGAGTAACCTTCGGCACGGTTAAATCCTTTTTGACCACCTTTACCGTTTCTGGATTATTCTGGAACTTGCGGGCAATTTCCAAAATTGCCGGGGACATGGTTGCAGAAAACATCATGGTCTGACGGGTTTCCGGAAGCTGTCCCAGAATTGTCTCCATGTCCTCTAAAAATCCCATATTCAGCATCTCATCTGCTTCGTCCAGCACAACGGTGTGAACCTCTTCCGTGCGGATGGTCTTTCTGCGCATGTGATCCATAACTCGGCCCGGAGTACCGATAATCACCTGGGTACCGTCTTTTAAAGACCGGATCTGCTTTACGATTTCCTGTCCTCCGTATACTGGCAGCACCTTAATTCCATGCATATATTTTGCCAGACGGCGAATTTCCTCTGCTACCTGAATCGCCAGTTCTCTGGTGGGACACAACACCACTGCCTGCAGCTTCTTTACCTTTGGATCAATCTTTTCCAGCAGGGGAATACCAAACGCCGCCGTTTTTCCAGTTCCGGTCTGGGCCTGGCCAATCAGGTCTTTTCCCTCTAATGCCACCGGAATTGCCTGGCCCTGGATTGGGGAAGTTTCCTCAAATCCCATGTCCGCAACTGCCCGTAAAATCCGATCATCTAAATTTAACTCTTCAAATTTCATTGTCTCCATATATAAATTCCTTAATCCTCTCTGTTCTGCATCTGTTGTTTCTCTCCATCAAAAACGAGAGGCGGTCAGCCACGTTCAGGCTTTTCATCCTCTCGTTCGTACAAAAAATAACTATATCAGCAACTGAAACTGCTGTCAAGATTTTTACACCTTAAACCGGTATCCAACTCCCCAAATTGTCTCAATATACTGGGGCTTTGCCGTATTAAACTCTATCTTCTCCCTGATTTTCTTGATATGTACCGTAACGGTAGCAATATCTCCAATGGATTCCATATCCCAGATCTTATTAAACAGTTCTTCTTTGGTAAATACATGATTGGGGTGTTCTGCCAGGAACGTAAGCAGGTCGAATTCCTTGGTAGTAAAATTCTTCTCCTCGCCGTTAATCCATACTCTGCGGGCCGTCTTGTCGATTTTCAGGCCGCGGATTTCAATAATGTCATTGGCAGGCAGGCCGCTGGAAATCAAACGCTCATAACGGGCCATATGGGCTTTTACACGAGCCACCATCTCGCTTGGAGAGAACGGTTTGGTAATATAGTCGTCTGCTCCCAGGCCCAGGCCTCTGATCTTGTCAATGTCCTCTTTTTTTGCAGAAACCATAATAATCGGGGTATTTTTCTTTTCTCTGAATCGTTTACAGATCTCAAATCCATCCATGCCTGGAAGCATTAAATCCAGTATGATCAGATCAAAATCCTCGCTGAGAGCCCGTTCCAGACCGTCAGCGCCGTCATTTTCGATTTCTACTTCAAATCCGGACAGCTCTAAATAGTCTTTTTCCAGCTCTGCAATGCTTTCTTCATCCTCAATGATTAATATTCTGCTCATCTTGAATAACCTCCTGGTATTTTCTAAGAACAAAGTGTATCTCCGTTCCAATCCCTTCCTTACTGGTGGCCCAGATTCGTCCATTGTGATCTTCGATAATCTTCTTCACTATCGAAAGGCCAATGCCGCTTCCTCCTTTTGTGGAATTGCGGGAAGCGTCTGTCCGGTAAAACCGGTCGAATATATTGGGCAGATCTCTGGCAGCAATGCCTCGTCCATTATCTTCAATTCCCACTTCTACAAAGTCTCCTACATCCTTAATCCGGATATTGATAATTCCTTTCTTCTTATCCAGATATTTTACTGAATTGCTGATAATGTTATTTACCACACGCCGCAGCTGCTCTACGTCTGCAATCACGCAGACGTCGTCTTCTACATAATTAAAATATCCCAGCTCAATATTCTGCGCTTCCAGATCCAGGCCTACTTCCTCTGCACAGTCCCTAAAGTAACGGCTGACATTAATCTTGGAGAAGGTATATGGGATCTTGTTGGTATCAATTTTAGAATAAAAGGTCAGCTCGTCAATCAGCCGATCCATGTCGTTTGCTTTATTATAGATAGTACGGATGTACTTATCCAGTTTTTCCGGAGAAGAGGCCACACCGTCCATAATTCCTTCTACATAGCCCTTAATCGCCGTAATGGGAGTCTTTAAGTCATGAGAAATATTGCTGATGAGTTCTTTGCTTTCCTTATCATACTGAATCTTTTCTTCTGTAGACTCTTTCAGACGGATACGCATTTCTTCAAAATCCTGGCAGAGCTGGCCGATTTCGTCTTCCTCTTCTACTTCCAAAGAAAAATCCAGGTTGCCGTCCCGAATCTTTTTCGTAGCCTCTTCCAGTTTTCCCAAAGGCTGGATAATAGAACGGTAAATCCAGACTACCATAACCGTTCCGGCAATGAGTAAAATCATAATTCCCGCAATCAGCATCTCCCGAAGCATGGCTTTTACTTCCGGCAAAAGCTCGTCCACCTGGGAAATCAGGAATATGCTTCCCTTATCTCCGTCTCCAAAGGTAAAATCCATCTGCTTAACCAGATGCTGGCTCTCGCCGTCCAGATACAGGCCGCCTTCTCCGCTTTCCTGGCCATTGCCATAGCCTGGAAGCTGTACCAGAATCTCCTCGTCTATACAGAGGTCGTCGTCTCCTGCAAAAATAATCTGGTTTTCCTTTCTTACGATTAAATAAGCGTAATAATTTTTCAGTTCGTCATTGAGAATCGTCAAATAATCCTGATTTTCAAATTTTTCCGGAGAACTGTCGGCAACCTTTCTGATTTTTTTCTCAAAACTCTGGGTCAAACGGTTAAAAGCCTGTACCGAGTTGCCGGAAAACAAGTCAATCTGTTCCGTCAGGCCGTACTGTTCGCTGAAAGCTCTGGTCTGATAGGCGGAAAGCCCTACTGCTACCATGTATATCAAAAAAATCGGCATAAGCGTAATCGTCACAAAAGCGACGACAAGTCGAGTTTTTAATTTCATCTTACAATATCCTTTCTCCCAATGGAGTCTTACTCCTGCTTTCCGTATATAAGCTTACTTTTTATATAGTATAACATAGTTCTGAGGGTTTATTTCTAAAAGTATTCTAAATTTTCTTGCCTCGTTGACAATTCCTTTATTTTTTGATATTCTTAAAGTAATTATGCGTAAATTTTAGGAGGTAGATCATGAATCTTGCAAGTTTAGAAAAGACTTGCCGTGCTGTGCGCCGTGACATTATCAATTTAACCGCTGACGCAGCTTCTGGACATCCAGGCGGCTCTTTATCTGCAGTTGAGATCCTTACTGTTTTATATTGTGATCAGATGAATATCGACCCTAAGAACCCACGCAAAGAAGATCGGGATCGTTTTGTATTGTCCAAGGGCCACGCTGCTCCTGCGCTCTACGGGATTCTGGCTGAATGTGGATTCTTTGACAAAAGTGAATTTAAAAGCTTCCGTAAAATCAACGGTATGCTTCAGGGACACCCTGACTGCAAACGCTGTCCTGGCATAGAGGCGTCTACCGGTTCTCTTGGACAGGGCGTTTCCATTGCTGTCGGCATGGCTTTAGGCGCAAGACTTCAGGGCAAGGGCGCCAAGGTCTATACTCTTTTAGGTGACGGCGAACTCCAGGAAGGCCAGGTTTGGGAAGCCGCTATGGCTGCCGCTCACTACAAGCTGGACAACTTAACTGTTATTGTTGATAACAACGGCCTTCAGATTGACGGCTCTAACGATCAGGTTATGAGTCTTGGCAGTATTGCAGATAAATTCAAAGCCTTTGGTTTTGAAGTAATTGAGATTGACGGCAACGACATGCAGGCCATCAGTGACGCATTCCATACCCCTGTTTCCGGTAAGCCCAAATGCATTCTGGCTCATACCGTAAAGGGCAAGGGCGTTTCCTTTATGGAAAACCAGGTTGGCTGGCATGGAAAAGGCCCCAATGAAGAAGAACGTCAGGCAGCGCTGAAAGAATTGGAGGATTAAATATGAGTGAGAAGAAAGCCATTCGGGTTGCCTACGGTGAGGCCCTGGCAGAATTAGGAGCAGCCAATGACAAAATCGTGGTTCTGGACGCGGATCTTTCCCACTCCACCATGACTTATAAATTTGCTGACAAGTTTCCGGAACGTTTCTTTAACGCCGGTATTGCAGAAGCAAATATGGTTGATATGGCAGCCGGCCTGTCTACCATGGGATATATTCCTTTTGTAAGCACCTTTGCCATCTTCGGCACGGGACGGGCTTATGATCAGGTTCGCAATGGATGCGCTTATCCTGGTTTTAATGTAAAGTTCGCATTCTCTCACGCAGGTGTTACCCTGGGTGAAGACGGCGGAAGCCATCAGGCTATTGAAGATATTGCCCTGATGAGAGTCATTCCGAAAATGACTGTAGTAGTCCCCTGCGACGCCAATGAGGCAAAGCGTGCAGTCAAAGCTCTTGTGGATATGAAGGGGCCTGCATACCTGCGTATGGCAAGAATGCCTTCTGTAGTCTTTGAAGAAGAGATGCCATTTGAACTTGGCAAAGCCAATGTTCTCCGTGAGGGAAGCGATGTTGTAATTTTTGCCTGCGGTATTATGGTAAACGAAGCCTTAGAAGCTGCAAAAGCCTTAGAGTCTGAGGGAATCCATGCAGAAGTTGTAAATGTACACACCATTAAGCCAATTGACAGAGAAACGGTATTAGCCAGCGCAAAAAAATGCGGCAAGGTTGTTACAGTTGAAGAACATTCCGTTATTGGCGGCTTAGGTGATGCCGTAGCAGACGTATTAATTGGAAATGGCGATTTCAAATTCAAAAAAGTTGGAATCACTGATAGATTTGGCCAGTCCGGTACTCCGGAAGCCCTTCTGGAAGAATACGGTCTGACTGCAAGACACATTGCAGAAGCTGTGAAGAGTTTATAATTTGTAAATAGAAAGAGCTGTCCTGAATCACGTGTTTTGGGACAGCTTTTTAGCGCCAGCATACAGAGGGACAACTCGCTCCTTTTGTATACTGGCGCTAATTTATATTAATAGAACAATCTGTTTACTGCACTGAAAATACCTCGGATAGACGCTCTGGTAATGTTGGAGCTGATGCCTACGCCATAGGTTGCCTTGCCTGTTGCCAGATCTACTAAATGAATATAAGATGCTGCCTGAGCGCCGGAACCGATGGACAATGCATGCTCGTTGTAGTCCATAACCCGAATCTGGATTCCCAAAGCTTCCTCCAATCCTCTCTGAACTGCATCAATCGGGCCATTTCCTACGCCCTCAAAGGTTTTCTCAACGCCATGGTCGGTAAAGGTAACTTTGGCAAGGGTTGCAAATTCTCCGTTTCCAACGTCTGCATCGCTGATACGACACTTGCGGAAGTGCATTGGCTCTTTGCGATCCAGGTAATTGCTGCGGAACTCTTCCATAATCTGTTCTGGAGCAACCTCACCCTGCTTCTCGGAGATCTTCTGGATAATATCTGCAAATTCTTTGTGCATTCCCTTGGGAAGCTTGTAACCATAGAAAGTGTCCATAACAAAGGCTACGCCGCCTTTTCCGGACTGGCTGTTAATTCGTACAATCGGCTCGTACTTCCGTCCAATATCGCTTGGGTCAATGGGCAGGTACGGAACTTCCCAGTACTGTCCATTTCGTTCATGGAGCGCCTGCATTCCCTTGTTGATAGCATCCTGATGGGAACCGGAAAATGCCGTAAATACCAGCTTTCCTGCATAAGGATGCCTTGGGTGGATATCCATCTTGGTACAGCGTTCGTAAATATCAATGCTCTCTGTAATATTTTCCAGATTCAGTTCCGGATTAATTCCCTGAGAGAACATATTGTATGCAATATTCATAATGTCTACGTTGCCGGTGCGCTCGCCGTTGCCGAACAGAGTCCCTTCCACTCTCTCTGCACCAGCCAGTAAAGCCAGCTCTGTAGCTGCAATTCCCGTACCTCTGTCATTGTGAGGATGGATGCTTAAAATAATGCTGTCACGGTTTTTAAAATGGGTGTTCATCCACTCAACCTGATCGGCGTAAACATTAGGCGTATTCATCTCTACGGTAGCAGGAAGATTGATAATCACTTTATTCTCGCTGGTAGCCCCCCAGGTCTCCTGAACTGCAGTACACACTTCCAGAGCATAATCTAACTCTGTTCCGGTAAAGCTTTCTGGAGAGTATTCCAGCCGAAGTTCTCCTGGATAATCCTTGGCATACTTCTGCACCAGCTTTGTGCCGATAACTGCAATGTCTTTGATTTCTTCTTTATCCTTGTGGAATACCACATTTCTCTGGAGAGTGGATGTAGAATTGTAAATATGTATGATTACCTTTTTCACGCCCTGAATAGCTTCAAATGTTCTCTTAATCAGATGTTCCCTGCACTGAACCAGTACCTGAATTACTACGTCGTCTGGAATTAATTTCCGTTCTACCAGCTGGCGCAGAAAATCATACTCAATCTGAGACGCTGCCGGAAATCCCACTTCAATTTCCTTAAAGCCCAGCTTGATTAAATGGTTAAACATCTCGATCTTTTCTTCTACTACCATTGGCTCTACCAAAGCCTGGTTGCCGTCCCTTAAATCTACGCTGCACCAGACAGGCGCTTTCTCAATCTCCTTATTTGGCCAGGTACGCTCCGGGAAATCCACTACCGGAACCCTCTTATATCTTTGATAATTTAACATGATTTTTTCCTCCATTTTCTGGCATTCTTATTTTCATGGTAACAGTTCAGCCATGCGGGGATTCAGACAGAAAAAAGCGTTGAAAGCTTGTTTTCATAAGAATTTTTCTGTCTGAATCTTCATAAGGCGGACGCCCTACGCTTCTTGTCCGCTGTAAGCGGGCAAGAAGATGCATGGCCAAACTATTACTTTTCATATCCTGCTCATTCATCTTGTACATTTCTATCCTGCTGCCTGTTCTGAGCATTGGAGTCGGTAAATCACACCGTATCGAATTACAATGAACAATGTGGTCTTTACAGGTCTAACCCCATCTTTCATCATCCCTTTGCTGATTATTTTTAGAACATACTTTTCTATAAAAAACGGCTGTAATATTTTTTGTATTATATCACAACCGTTTTTACATATCAATCTGTTTTGAGATACAAAATAAGTAAACTATTATACAAAATGGCCTTTATCGCCCATTACCTCAATGACCTGATCCACGTATTTTTCGCAGATTTCCAGCTCCGGCGCTTCTACCATGACACGGACCACCGGCTCTGTACCGCTCTGGCGCAGCAGGATACGGCCTGTATCCCCAAGGCTTTCTGATACCTTCTCTACCTCCGCCTTTACATCCGGATCGTCCTGAGCAGCAGTTTTGTCCTTTACACGGACGTTCTTTAACACCTGAGGATAAATCTGAATTTCGGAAGCCAGCTTATCTAACGGCTGTTTCTTTTCCAGAATGACTTCCATCAGCTTTAAGGAGGTTAAAATACCGTCTCCGGTTGTAGCATGTTTACTGAAAATAATATGGCCGGACTGTTCTCCGCCCAAGCAGTGGCCGTTAGCGGACATATTTTCATATACATATTTATCGCCTACTGCGGTCTTCTCGTAAGAAATGCCTTCTCTGTCAAATGCCTTATAAAGGCCGAAATTGGACATAATCGTGGTAACCACGGTATTATTTACCAGAGTCCCCTGTTCCTTCATATATTTGCCGCAGATATACATAATCTTGTCTCCGTCAACCAGGTTGCCGTCTTTATCTACAGCCAGGCACCGATCCGCATCTCCGTCATAAGCAAAGCCTACGTCACAGCCCTCCTGCTTTACAAATGCCTGCAGGTTTTCAATGTGTGTAGAGCCGCAGCCAGTATTAATGTTGATACCGTTAGGTTCGTTGGAAATGACATGTGTTTCTGCTCCCAGCGCATCAAATACATTTTTTGCAATAGCGGAAGCGCTTCCGTTGGCACAGTCCAGAGCCACCTTCATATTCTTAAAGGAGCGGGTTGCAATGGAAATCAAATATCCGATATAGCGGTTTCTGCCGGCTGCAAAGTCTACCGTACGGCCAATCTGATCTCTCTTTGCCAGAGGAATTTCTCCCATCTCGCCGTCCAGATATTTTTCAATCTCTGTAATCACGCTTTCTTCCAGCTTCTCTCCTTTTTCGTTAATGACCTTAATACCATTGTCATAAAATGGGTTATGGCTGGCAGAAATCATAATGCCGCAGTCAAATTCTTCTGTCCGCACAACATAAGAAACGCTTGGCGTAGTGGTCACGTGAAGCAGGTACACATCTGCTCCGGAGGCAGTCAGACCGGCAACCAGCGAATATTCAAACATATAGCTGCTGCGTCTGGTATCTTTTCCGATTACCACTCTGGTGCGCTCGTCCGGCTTTTTCTGGCCGTAATACCAGCCCAGGAAACGTCCTACTTTAAAAGCGTCTTCAACAGTTAAGGTTACATTTGCTTCTCCGCGAAATCCATCGGTTCCAAAATATTTTCCCATAATATTATCCTCCAGCTTTATCGCTTTTTAATAGCCGATTTCTTTTAAATACCGGCTTAAAGCATCCTGCCAGGTTGGAAGAGGGGTAAATCCTTTTTCAACCAGCTTCTCACGGTTCATCCGGCTGTTTTTCGGGCGTTTTGCCTTAGCCGGAAACTGAGAAGAATCAACAGGAGTTACTTTCACATCATTCATGCCTGCCTGACGGAAAATTTCGCAGGCAAATTCATACCAGCTACACAGCCCTTCGTTGGTAGCATGGTAACGGCCATACTCTTCCGTCTGAATCATGTCAACTAACAAGCGTGCTAAATCGTAGGTATAGGTAGGAGAACCAATCTGGTCGTCCACTACGCTGACTGCCCCCCGTTCTTCGCCCAAACGAAGCATGGTCTTAATAAAGTTTTTGCCATTGACGCCAAATACCCAGGCAATCCGCACCGTAAAAAATTTCTTTACCAGTCTTTCAATATATACCTCGCCTTCATACTTGGTTAATCCGTAAATATTCAAAGGTTCTCTGTGGTCGTCTGGCTCCCATGGGCGGGTTCCTTCGCCATTAAACACATAATCCGTACTGATGTACATCATTTTAATGTCCAGATCATGGCACACTTCCGCAATGTTTTTGGTTCCTTCGGCGTTAATCTTACGGCACAGTTCCACATTTTCCTCTGCCGCATCTACTGCAGTATATGCAGCGCAGTGGATAACTGCGTCCGGCGCCGCGTCTGTAATTACCCGACGGCATGCGTCCCCATCTGTAATATCCATTTCTTCTACATCTACGCCGACGTATTCAATCCCCCGTTTGGACAGTTCGTTCATTAAATCATGGCCTAACTGGCCTTTTGATCCGGTTATCAGAATCTTCATATTTCCTGCTCCTCCTATTTGTCAGAAAAACTGCCGGCCGGCTGCCTTTCCCGATAACTTGCAAATAAAGCGCCCGAAAACTTGAGAATCCTTACACAGCAGGAGCAGACCTGCTGCGCGGTCTTCCTCTTCTGTTTCCAGGCGCCCCGTTGCGCAGTAATTTATTTTAACTTATTTCCATACATCTTATCAAAATACTGGCTGTACTCTCCGCTGATGATGTGTTTCCACCATTCTTCATTGTCCAGATACCACTGAATGGTCTGTTCCATTCCGGTATCGAAATTGTATTTTGGCTTCCAGCCAAGCTCAGTCTCTAACTTCTTCGGATCGATGGCGTATCTTCTGTCATGGCCTAAGCGGTCTGCTACGAAACGGATTAAGCTTTCCGGCTTGTTTAATGCCTTTAATACGGTCTTTACCACCTCTAAATTGGTTCTCTCATTGTGGCCGCCAATGTTGTATACTTCTCCTACTTTTCCATTCTGAAGAATCAGGTCGATGGCTACGCAGTGATCCTCTACGTGCAGCCAGTCTCTTACGTTTTCTCCTGTTCCGTATACCGGCAGTTCCTCATCTGCCAGCGCACGGCTGATAATCAATGGAATCAGCTTCTCCGGGAACTGGTAAGGGCCGTAGTTATTGGAACATCTGGAAATGGTTACTGGCAGTCCGAAGGTTCTGTGGTATGCCAGTACAAACAGGTCTGCGCTGGCCTTTGCAGATGAATAGGGGCTGGAAGTATGCAGCGGTGTTTCCTCGGTAAAGAATAAATCCGGTCTGTCTAAAGGCAGGTCTCCGTACACTTCATCGGTAGATACCTGATGGAATCTCTTGATTCCGTACTTTTTGCAGGCATCCAGAAGGGTTGTGGTTCCCATTACGTTGGTGCGCACGAAAATCTCCGGATCGGTAATGGAACGGTCTACATGGCTCTCTGCTGCAAAGTTTACAATTACATCCGGCTTTTCTGTCTCAAATAAATTGAAAATAAAGTCGCGGTCTGCAATGTCTCCTTTGATAAACTTGTAGTTCGGCTTATCCTCTACTGGCTTTAAAGTCTCCAGGTTGCCTGCGTAGGTCAGTAAATCCAGGTTGATAATCTCATCTTCCGGATATTTATTTACCATGTAATGTACAAAGTTGCCGCCGATAAATCCGGCGCCGCCTGTTACGATAATTTTCATAACGTTCTCCTTATGATTTTTAATTATAAAGCTTGTCTACATACTTTCCATCCAATACGTCCTTTAAATACTTGCCGTACTGATTTTTCTTTAATATCTCGTATGCTTCCAGTACCTGCTCTCTGGTAATCCAGCCGTTTAAGTAGGCGATTTCCTCCAGGCAGGCAATCTTTCTATGCTGATGGGTCTCTACGGTCTTTACGAAGTTGGTAGCGTCTACCAGGGATTCGTGGGTTCCTGTATCCAGCCAGGTAAAGCCCTGCCCCATTAAGGTTACGTCCAGTTCTCCATTTTCCAGATAAATCCGGTTCAAATCTGTGATTTCCAGTTCTCCTCTGGCCGATGGCTTCAGGTTCCTGGCATACTCCACTACCCGGTTGTCATAAAAATACAGGCCTGTAACACAGTAGTTGGATTTTGGATTCTCCGGCTTTTCCTCAATGGAAACAGCCCGTCCGTTTTCATCAAATTCCACAATGCCGAACCGTTCCGGATCGTCTACGTAATAGCCAAATACAGTCGCTCCCTTTTCCTTGGCCGCTGCTGCACGCAGACGTTTCTTTAATCCCTGTCCATGGAAAATGTTGTCGCCTAAAATCATGGCTACAGAATCTGTTCCGATAAACTCTTCTCCAATGATAAAGGCCTGAGCCAGTCCGTCCGGACTTGGCTGGACTGCATAAGACAAATTAATGCCAAACTGGCTTCCGTCCCCTAACAGCGCCTGAAATCTTGGCGTATCATCCGGCGTGGAAATCAGTAAAATATCCCGAATCCCTGCATTCATCAATACAGAAAGGGGATAATAAATCATCGGTTTGTCATAAATCGGCAAAAGCTGCTTGGATGTTACCTTGGTCAGAGGGTAAAGCCTGGTTCCGCTTCCTCCTGCTAAAATAATTCCCTTCATTGTATCCTCCTGGTCTTTCAGTCGGTGAACCGACACACAAACAGTCATTATACTAGTGCTAATAATACCATAAAATCAGGGGTTTTGCAAATCTGGAAAACGAAATCTTCATTGATTTTCGTTTAACTTTGCCAGCTTTGCACTCTGATCTGCAGTAATTAACGCATCTAACAGTTCCTGAATATCTCCATTCATAATATCGTCAATCTTATACAGGGTCAATTTGATCCGGTGATCCGTTACCCGTCCCTGAGGGAAGTTGTAGGTACGGATTTTCTCAGAACGATCGCCTGTGCCAATCTGGCTGCGGCGGGCGTCTGCCTCTTCATTCTGGCGGCGTTCCAGTTCCAGATCGTATAACTTGGAACGCAGAAGGCGGAAAGCTTTGTCCTTATTCTGTAACTGAGACTTCTCTGTCTGGCTGTAAATCACAATTCCTGTAGGAATATGAGTCAGACGTACCGCAGAGTCTGTCGTATTGACACACTGTCCGCCGTTTCCGGAAGCTCTCATTACGTCGATCCGGACGTCTTTGTCATCAATCACAATATCGAAATCTTCTGCCTCTGGCATAACTGCAACGGTTGCGGTAGAGGTATGAATACGTCCGCCGGACTCTGTCTCCGGCACTCGCTGTACACGGTGAACTCCGGATTCATACTTAAACTTAGAGTAAGCGCCCTTTCCGCTGATCATGGCCTGTACTTCCTTGAATCCGCCAATACCGTTTTCATTTACGCTGACCAGTTCGATCTTCCAGCGCTGGCTTTCTGCATAATTCACATACATCCGGTACAGTTCTGCCGCAAATAAAGCTGCTTCATCACCGCCTGCGCCTGCACGGATTTCCAATACAATGTTTTTATCATCATTAGGGTCTTTGGGAAGAAGCAGAATTTTAATGGTCTGCTCTAACTCTTCTACCTGCTTCTTGGCATCGGAAAGCTCCATTTTAGCCAGTTCCCGCATTTCCTCGTCAGATTCTTCCTCTAACATTGCCAGACTGTCTTCAATGGCCTGTTTTGCCTTTTTGTACTCTTTGTAAGCTTCTACAATCGGAGCCAGATCTGCCTGCTCCTTCATTAATTTCTGGAACTTTTTCGCATCTGACGTTACGTCCGGACTGCTCAGTTCCAGCATCAGTTCTTCATAATGGATAAGAATGTCTTCTAATCTATCAAACATTGGAAACCTCCTGCGGCCATCTCGCCGCTGCTACCCGATCCTGGCCGGGGATATCCTTGATTATTTCTGTTTCAATAAAACCTGCTGTTTCTAAAAGTTCTTTTACTGCTGCACCCTGGTCATATCCGATTTCAAAATAAATACGGCCTCCAGGGTTTAAAAATGCTCCGCATTCTGACACCAGTCTCCGGTAAAATGCCAGTCCGTCTTCCGTGCCGTCTAAAGCCAGCCTCGGCTCATGGTCTTTTACCTCCGGCTCCAGTTCTTCAATCACTCTGCTGGGAATGTAAGGCGGATTGGAAACGATTACGTCAAACCGGCTGTCTTTTGGAATCTGCTCAAACAGATCACTCTCTACAAACTGAACGTCTGGTTTCACTTCTTTCCTAACGGCTTCCGCCAGCAGACGTTCTGCATTTTTTCTGGCTACAGCCAGGGCTTTCGGAGAAATATCTGCTGCCATAACGTTTTTAAAATCGCCTAAAATTGCCAGACTCAACCCAATACAGCCGGAACCGGTACACATATCTAAAAGGCTTCTCTCTGCCCCCTCTTTCCCGTCTGCCCGAAAACGTTTCTCGTCTTCCAGCACTCGTTCTACCAGGGTTTCCGTATCCTGTCTGGGGATCAGAACGTCTGGACTGACCAAAAATTCCAGTCCCATAAACTCCTGAGTTCCTAAAATATACTGTAAGGGGATTCTTGCTTCTCTCTGCCGGATCAGTTCAAAAAACCTCTGCTCCGTCTCCGTATCTGCCTGTTGGCCTCTTTTTATCAAAAACATGGCCGGACTGATGCCTGTCACAGCTAAAAGCAAATATCTGGCGTCCAGTTCTGCCTCTGCAATCTGCTTTTGTGAAAGTCTCTCGGCCCCTGCCTCCAAAAGCTGTCCCAGGGTCATCACGCTTCCTCCGTCTGGGAACCTGCAGACTCTGGAATTACAGTTTCCGGAAAGTTCTCTTTTAAATATGCTTTCCAGTCAAATACTTCCTCTACTGCGGCAATTGCCACCTCTATCATGGAGTCATCCGGCTCCGTAGTGGTGAGGGCCTGCATCCACATTCCTGGCCGGCTTAACGCGTTTACCACGCAGGAATTGCTGCGGCCTGCCAGTCTTAAAAATTCATACGAAACGCCTGCAATTACCGGAATCAGAATAATCCGGCTTGCCGCACGGAGCCATACGTTTTCCACACGGATTACCATGAAAAACAGAATACTGATTACCATGACAATCAGAAGGAAACTGGTTCCGCAGCGCTTATGCTCCTTCGAGCTTTTCCGCACGTTTTCCACAGTCAGAGGCATTCCGTGCTCCACACAGTTAATGCACTTATGCTCTGCTCCATGGTACATAAATGTGCGCTTAATATCCTCCATGCGGGATATTAACTTAATATATACGATAAAAATTGTGATACGTATCACGCCTTCCAGGACTGCCATAACGGTGTCAGAAGGAATAAACTTCCGGAAGATATTGGACAAGAACATGGGAAGCACCATGAAAATACCAATAGCCATTATCATGGAAAATACCATAACAAATGCCATTAACGCTTTTTCCAGTTTTTCTCCAAACACCTTATCTAAAAAAAGCTCAAATCTTCCTGGTTCACTGCCTTCATCATCCTCAAAAAAGCTGGCAGACCAGGTCAGGCTCTTCATACCCAGTACCATAGAATCCGCAAAATTAAAGATTCCGCGGATAAAGGGCAGGGATAAAATCTTTACCTTTTCTGTCAGGCTTACATAGGTATCTTTTTTTACTTCAATGGTTCCATCAGGCTTGCGGACTGCCGTCGCATAGTCATCTCCGTTTTTCATCATAATTCCTTCAATGACTGCCTGACCACCAATACCAGAATACTTCAATCGCTGCTCCTCCTACAAAAAACAAGGGCTGAGCAAGTGTTTCCACTAAGCTCAACCCTATGTGCTCAAACTTATTTGCCAGCGTTAACGCCGTACTTACGATTGAACTTATCAATACGTCCACGAGCAGCGGCAGCTTTCTGCTGACCTGTATAGAATGAATGGCACTTGGAACAAACCTCAACGTGAATGTCCTGCTTGGTAGAACCGGTTACGAATTCATTACCACAGTTGCAAACTACTTTTGCCTGATAATAGGCTGGATGGATTCCCTCTCTCATAATTTTCACCTCTCTATTCTTATTGTGCGGTTTCCGACCGCAAAAATGCATTTCTGCATTTTATCACGACTTATGCTGTATGCACAGCGTTGTAAGTATAACATAGAAAATCAGGGATTGCAAGCATTATTTATACGGGTTTTACGGCCTAAAACCGAACTTTTTTCGCCATTTCCACAAATTCTCGATTGTTGCGGGTCTTAGTAAACAAATCCAATACTTTTTCTACAGATTCTTCCGGTTTTAAAGTATTGGTTGCCTTACGGATAATGTCGACTGCCTCTGCCTCTTCTCGATTCAGCAGCAGGTCATCCCGTCTAGTGCCGGATTTCAAAATATCAATTGCCGGAAAGATTCTCTTTTCAGACAGCTTTCTGTCCAGAACCAGCTCCATATTGCCGGTTCCTTTAAATTCCTCGTAAATCACATCATCCATACGGCTTCCCGTATCAATTAACGCTGTTGCTAAAATCGTAAGACTTCCGCCTTCCCGCATATTTCTGGCAGCGCCAAAAAACCGCTTTGGCATGTGAAGAGCCGCTGGGTCCAAACCGCCGGATAATGTTCGGCCAGATGGCGGAACCACCAGATTATAGGCCCTGGCCAGACGGGTAATGCTGTCTAACAGAATTGTCACGTCTCTTCCATGTTCTACCAGGCGCTTTGCCCTCTCTACTACCATTTCTGAAACTCTCTTATGGCGCTCCGGCAATTCGTCAAAGGTAGAATAAATCACTTCTACATTTGGCCCTATAATGGCTTCCTTAATATCGGTTACTTCCTCAGGCCGCTCGTCAATCAGCAGGATAATCAGGTGCATGTCCGGCTGGTTTGTGGTAATTGCCTTGGCAACCTGCTTTAAAAGCGTGGTCTTACCTGCTTTTGGAGGAGATACGATCATACCTCTCTGTCCCTTTCCAATAGGAGCCAGCAAGTCCAGAACCCGCATTGCTACTGTATTTTTCCCGCCTGGAGTTTCCATGTGGAGACGCTGGTTCGGAAAAATTGGAGTCAGGTTTTCAAAATTAGGACGGCGCTCTGCAACGCTCACCGGATATCCGTTGATGGACGTCACATACAGCAGCGCTGCAAATTTCTCCGTAGGCGCTTTTACTCTCCGGTTGCCCCGCACAATATCGCCGGTTTTCATATTAAAACGGCGAATCTGGGATGGCGCTACATATACGTCGTTGTCGCCTGGAAGGAAATTTTCACACCGGATAAAGCCAAATCCATCCGGCATTACTTCCAAAATGCCATTCGCTTCCAAGCCGCTGTCCAATTCCGCCAGTTCTTCCTGGGGCGCAGACTCTGCTCTATTGTTTCTGGGCTGAGTTCTCTCTGGCTGGGTTCTCTCTGTCTGGACTCTCTCCTGCTGAGTTTTCTCCGGCTGAGTTGTCTTCTCTTTTTCATCTCTCTTTTCAGCAGTTTGGCACAGCAAATCCACCAGGTCTGCTTTACGCATTGTGCTGGCTCCCTTAATGCCCTGCGCTCTGGCCAATTCTTTTAATTCTGCCAATGGCAGCGTATTTAATTTTTCACGCATAAATAATTCCTCGCCTTTCTTTGATGTAATATATTTTGTTTGCATTGTAATTGGGGAATTCTTTTAGAATCAGGGACGTGCTGCCAGAAAAGTCGTTCTCCGGCATCCTTAGTTAATATAGCCATTATAAATGATACCCGAAAAAATTGCAAAGGTTTTTTACAGATTGGGCCTTCTTGTCACCGTCCATCAACTTTATCTGCAGGCAGTTGCCTTGAACGCCAAAAACGTGTATAGTTACGGTAAAGCTTTTTAAACGCACACGGGATGAGACGAAGGGAGTACAAAATACCATGGAAAGAACGGGCAAAACTTATCAGGCCTATGTACAGATCTTAAAAGAAGAATTGATTCCTGCGATGGGGTGTACAGAGCCCATTGCAATCGCCTATGCAGCTGCCAAGGCAAGAGAGGTGCTGGGGGGTGTTCCGGATCGAGTCAAAATTGGCGTCAGCAACAACATCATTAAAAACGTAAAAAGCGTTGTAGTTCCCAATACAGATGGCATGAAAGGCATTGAAGCGGCGGCGGCCGCAGGAATTGTAGGCGGCCAGGCTGATAAAGCCCTGGAAGTCATTTCCCAGGTCAGCATAGAGCAGAAAGCCCAAATGCGCCATTTCCTTGAAACGGTTCCAGTCACAGTAGAAGCTGTCGATAACGGTATTATTTTCGACATTATCATTTCGCTCTACCAGAATGACAACTCTGCTGTCGTCCGAATCAGCCAATATCACACCAATATTGTCTTCATCAGTAAAAACGAACAGATTCTTTTAGACAATCAAGGCGCTGAGCCTGCTGCTGCAGGCTGCAATGACGCCCCTGCCGAAAGCGGGCTGACTGACAAAAGCCTGCTGACCATTGCTGATATTCTGGATTTTGCAGACACCTGCCAGCTAGAGGATATTCGTCCGATTTTAGACGTTCAGAGCTTATACAATACCCAGATTTCCGAAGAAGGACTGCTGGGAGATTACGGCGCTAATATCGGTTCCACCATGTTGAAATTTTATGGCAATGACGTTCGTAACCGGGCAATCGCCAAAGCCGCAGCAGGGGCTGACGCCAGAATGAGCGGCTGCGAACTTCCTGTAGTCATTAATTCCGGCAGCGGCAATCAGGGCATTACCGTTTCCGTCCCTCTTATTGAATATGCCAAAGCCCTGGCTGTTCCCAAAGACAAACTATACCGTGCCCTGGCTGTTTCCAACTTAATTGCCATCCATGAAAAAACCGGTATTGGGCGTCTCTCCGCCTACTGCGGCGCAGTCAGCGCCGGCTGTGCAGCAGGCTGCGGCATCGCTTACCTCCAAGGCGCCAACTATACCGCTATCGCCCATACCCTTGTAAATTCACTGGCAATCGTATCCGGTATCATTTGTGACGGAGCAAAGCCCAGCTGTGCTGCGAAAATCGCTTCCAGCGTAGAAGCAGGTATCCTTGGCTACCACATGTATAAAAACGGCCAGCAGTTCCGCGCTGGTGACGGCATCGTAACCAAGGGAGTGGAAAATACCATCCGCAACATTGGACAACTGGGCCATGAAGGTATGAGAGAAACCGATAAAGAAATTGTAAAAATCATGCTGGGGAAATAAGAAAGATCTATTATCAAAAAAGCCATGCACCCTCTCAGATGCACGGCTTTTTTATTTTCTGTCTTTTATTCCTGGGAATCCTGCAGCTACACCTCAGACGTGCAGTGTGCACACTTTGTTGCATCAATCGGGATCTCGCTCTTGCAGTACGGACAAATCTTCGTAGTCGGAGCTGCCGGCTTCTCTTCTTCTTTCTTAGCTCCCAATGACATTGCTTTATTAATCAGCTTTATAAGGCAGAATAATATAAATGCCATTAAAATAAAGTTTACTACTGAAGAAAGAAATGCAGACGCAAATCCGGCAATATCTGCCAGATTATAGCTTTCGTGGCCCAACAGGAAATTTAAAATCGGATTAATAAAGTTATCCGTTAATGATGTTACAATTCCAGAAAAGGAACCTCCAATAATCACGCCGACTGCCATGTCCATTACATTGCCTCTAAGGGCAAACTTTTTAAACTCGGCCATAAACTTTTTCATACGCTCTCTCCTTTTTCTTTTGATGGAACTTATTATAACATGCAGTTGTACAGTCTACAACGAGATTCCGCCTCTCGCCCGCGCTCTCCGATCCCGTACAGACTGAATGACCGGAACCAGGAAAATTGCCACCAGACCGCCTGCAAAGCCGTTGTTGTACAAGTTCATGCCGCCGTACACAATCCCTACATTCAGGGCCACGGAAGAATGCAAAAATCCTGCAAGAATACCTGCCGCCCACCCGAATTCTCCTGCAATAGGAGCCAGAGTCGTAGATAACAGCAACGCCAAGATTGCTGATGGATCATAGATATTCCAGGTCTTTGTAATGCCGCCCAGGCAGACTCCCAGCATAATCGGAAAAATATTACGAATATGCTTCCCTGTAGCTGAAAATCCTACGATTGTAAAGATACTGCCGATTGTAGGGCCATTTAAATCTCCCCCTACTGCTAAAACAAAAATCACGGCAAACAACCCATTCAATCCCATATTAAAAATCGTTGCCGGACCGCCGTTCTCTTTTACATAATCTGTCCCAGAAATCCCGTAAGATTTTAATATCTCTCTATAAGATTTCAGTGTTTCCCATCCGCCGTATAAAACAGCTCCAACCATCATGCCTCCAAATAGTATGGACAACATAACGAAAAATAATAAATCATTTCCCGTAGACCAGATCAGCCTGGATTCTGTCGTAATTCCAAAGGATCTCATAACCGATACTACTACAGTTGCAATAACGCCTGCTGCAAATCCCACGTTATATAAGGAATATCCCTTGTGTGCATAGTGGACATGGGTAGCCAAAGGAGGCAGTACAAACCCAATAACACATCCCATAGCCAGGCTAAGCAGAATCCTGCCTGCCAGGGGAACATGCCAAATCTGCATCACCTGAGTCAGAATCGGCGACAGGCTTGTCCCATAAAATCCTATATAAATATATCTGGAAACTGAAGTTTTATGGTATCTGGCATATAAAAACACGCCAAACAAAATAGCCCAGATATTCAGCAGATTTTTTCCAAATAAAGAAAAACCGAACATCAGGCACACAGACGTAATCGTGTGGCCGTCCATTTCCATATTTAGTTTATAAATCACCCATATACTGATAATAGCTAAAATTCCCGCATTAATAAAAGCAGCCCCAATTCCGCCAATTACAAAATAATCGGTAATCAAAAAATCCGGCTCTACAATCAGTCGTACAAGGCCTGGCAGAATTTCTTCAACAGGCTGTACAATCAGCCCTGCCACAAAAAAATATAACGGAATTAATGATAATAAATAAAATTTTGCTTTTCTTGACAATGTCTTTTTCTGGCGCACTTTACCCATACTGTTTCCTCCCACAATTTCTAAATCTATTATAACGTATAGGAAGGGGTTTTACCAAGAGCGATTTTCGTGTATAATAGGTATATTATATGTAAAATTACCGTAAATAACTATGCTGATCCATATTTTCAGCAACTATATTATACACAGGAGGAATCAAATGAAACCTATTATTATTGGCATTGCAGGCGGTACCGGATCCGGAAAATCTACGTTTACCAATCGGCTCCGAGACGCTTTCGGAGAACAGGTATCTGTTATTTACCACGACAATTACTATCGCTGCAATGATGGAATTGCCTTTGAGGACAGAAAAAAACTTAATTACGATCATCCCGACGCTTTTGAGACAGAACTGCTGGTTAAGCATTTAGCCAGACTGAAAGAGGGGCAGGCTATTGAATGTCCTACCTATGACTATTCTCAGCACAACCGCGCTCAGGGAACCGTTCGGGTTGAGCCAAAACCAGTCATTCTTTTGGAAGGAATTTTAGTCCTGTTCGACGAACGGCTTCGGGATTTACTGGACATCAAAGTGTTTGTAGATGCCGATGCCGATGAGCGAATCCTGCGGAGAATTTTAAGAGATACCAAAGAGCGGGGCCGAGATATTGAAGGAATTATTACCCAGTATCTGACTACCGTAAAGCCCATGCATAATCTCTATGTAGAGCCTACTAAGGTTTTCGCTGACATTATTACCAACAGTGGCATGAACGATGTAGCCTTTGATTTAATGCGTGGTAAAATTCAGGTCCTGTTAAAAGAATCCGCCAGAAAATAGCCTCAACTCAAAAATGCTGCAAAACGGGCAGCAGCGGTTTCTCTGCTTTCTGTCCCGTTTTGCAGCTCGTTTTTAATCACTTCTCAAAAATTGATTTTTCTGCATCCCACTGCAAAAAGAGCCGAAATCCGCAGATTTCAGCTCCTTTTTCATAATACCCGATAACCGAATATTAACAGTAATTAAATTAATCTGGTGAAAAATTACTTTAAGGTAATCTTTGCGCCTTCAGCCTCTAACTTGGTCTTGATGTCTTCAGCTTCTTCCTTGGAAGCGCCCTGCTTAACTACCTTAGGAGCACCGTCAACTACGTCCTTAGCTTCCTTTAAGCCTAAGCCGGTAACTTCACGAACAACTTTGATAACTTTAACCTTGTTTGGACCAACATCAGTTAACTCTACGTCAAACTCGGTCTTCTCTTCAGCTGCCTCTGCAGGACCTGCTGCTGCAACTACTACGCCTGCTGCTGCAGATACGCCAAACTCTTCCTCACATGCCTTTACTAATTCATTTAACTCTAATACGGATAATTCCTTGATAGCTTCGATAAACTCAGCGGTTGTTAACTTTGCCATGATTATTTACCTCCATAAATATTTGTTTGATTTTCAATAATTAGTTCGTTCTTATAATTGGGGGCCGGCCTTTTATAAAGCCAAACCGGTTATTTTCATGCCGCACAATGTCCGGTCAGGAAAATTATGCCTCTTTTGCTTCTGCGATCTGGTTCAGAACGCGTGCAAAATTGGTAATTGGAGACTGGATGCTGCCCAGTAACTTGCCCAGAAGAACCTCTCTGGAAGGAATAGAAGCGATAACGTTCATTCCCTTTGCGTCGTAGTAGATTCCTTCTACAACGCCAGCCTTAATCTCCAGCTTGTCAGCTTTCTTTGCGAACTCAGCTAAGATTCTTGCCGGTGCGGTAGCATCGGTCTTGGATACTGCTAATGCGGTAGGTCCTTCTAAGTTTGGATCTAAAGATGCAAAATCAGTTCCTTCAGCAGCACGCTTAATTAAGGTGTTCTTGTATACCTTATAAGTTACGCCTGCTTCTCTTAACTGCTTACGAAGCTGTGTATCCTGCTCTACAGTTAAACCGCGGTAGTCAACAACTACTGCGCTTGCTGCGCCGTCTAATAAGCCAGCAATCTCGTCAACGATAGGCTGCTTTAATTCAACTTTTGCCATGATGGTTTACCTCCTATATTATTTTGAAAGTATCCCCTGCGAAAAAAATCCCTCTGTCACAAAGACAGAGGGCTACAAAATCAATCTATGTTTGATTTGTACGTTCCTCGGCAGGCGTTTTCACCTTAAGCCTTACGGCACCTGCTGTCTTCGGCAGTCAATACTTGAGTAATATAACACAGAATCTAATGATTGTCAATCGATTTTTAAAAGTGTTTTTTGTTTGATAGGAAAATCCCTGTCAAACAAAAACACCGGCCAAAATGACCGGTGTTTATAATATGCGTTTCTGAAGTTGATACTTAAATCAGCAGCAATTAGTTAGCTAACTTTGCTACGTTCAGCTTTACGCCAGGACCCATAGTAGAGGTAAGAGCTACGCTC
>CALHQJ010000016.1 GCA_938036545.1 uncultured Clostridium sp.
GTCCTTAGTCATGTTATAGTTGCGTTGTTTGCATTCTGTACATGCCAGTGTAATTCTTGTGCGCACGACTTCCACCTCCACTTAATATTCTTTGTTGTTGTCGGCCTTTTTTTCGTTAAATTTGAGCATAAAAAAAAGACCTAAGCTCTTCCATTCGCCTGTCCACTATAACATAAAAATATTGGTTCGTCAACATTTTTTCAAAATAATCCAGCCTGGGAAATCTACTGATTTCCAATGCAGGCCGTTACCACATATACCTTGAAAACTCCGGCTTTCTTAAGTGCTTTTGCACAGGCATCTGCCGTGCTTCCCGTCGTATAGATGTCGTCTACCAGAATGACCCTGCGGATATCCGGCGGAATCTCTCCTGCTTCAAATGCAGCTTCCAGATTTTTTAAACGCTCTGCGGCGCTTAAATCCTTTTGGGGCAGCGTCTTTTTCGTCCGGAACAATAAATCCGTCCGCACCGGAATCCTTCTGCCCAGCTGTCTTTCCAGTTCTTCTGAAATCCGGACAGCCAATACTTCTGCCTGATTAAACCCTCTTTTCCGTTTTCTGGCCGGATGTACCGGCACCGGTACCAGTACATCTGCCCCGGCTTTCATTATCTGCTCTCCCAAACGTTTTGCCATCTCTGAACCATAAAAATCCAGATATTCCCTGCGGCCCTGGTACTTGATTTTTCCCATGGATATTCTTGCCGCCTCGTTGTAGTTGCACAAAGCCAAGCCGCCGTCAAACTTGTGGGAGCGGCGCATACAGTCCGGACAGTATTCTGCCGTCTCGTCCGTAACCTGGCGGCCGCAGGATTTACAGACCGGCCCCGTCACCCAGGAAAGCTGTTTTTCGCAGTCCGGACAGATAAAGTTTCCTTTCGGCGTCACAATCTCTCCGCAGACCGGACATCTTCTGGGGTACAGACAGTCTAAAAACAGGTTCCAGGCCGGTCTCACCGCAGCAAAGGCAGGCTTTTTCTTCTTTACATCAATGGACATAATTCTCTGATTCTCTCCTTAAGACCGGAATACCTCTTCTGTTCCATGGTATTGTCCGCCATGGCCTGAAAGGTTTCCGGAATCCCTACCAGGCAGACGCAGGTTCTGGCTCTGGTAACTCCTGTATAAATCAAGTTGCGGTTCATCAGCATCCTGGGGCCGCTGTGAACCGGTATTACTACCGCCGGATACTCGCTTCCCTGAGATTTATGAATGGTAATGGCATAAGCCAGTTCCAGTTCCTCTGTCTGCTTAAAAAGATACTCCGCCATGCGGCCTTCGTCAAATTCTACGGTAATGGTTTCTGCAAACTCATTGATCTCCCGGATTCTTCCAATATCCCCGTTAAACACTCCCATTCCCTTATCCACAGGAATCCCATAACGGTTGCGTATTTCCCACTCCATCTGGTAATTATTCTTAATCTGCATCACCTTGTCGCCGATTCGCCAAATCGTACCGTTCAGCTCTTTTTCCGCTTTCTTTTTATCCGGCGGGTTTAAAAAGGACTGCAAAATCTGATTCAGCCGTTCCACTCCCAGTGCGCCCTTTCTCATAGGCGTCATAATCTGGATCTCCATTGGATCTGCATGTACATAATCTGGCAATTTTTTCTGCACCAGCGTAATCATGGCGCTGATAATGGCATCCGGCGTATCCCGTTTTATAAAGAGGAAATCCCTGCTGGGCTTTCCCAAAGGAATCTGCAGCCCATCATTAATCCGGTGGGCATTGACAATAATGTCGCTTTCTGCTGCCTGACGGAAAATTTTCGTCAGCTTGACTACATTAAACTGACCGGAATCAATAATATCCCTCAGGACGTTTCCTGGCCCTACGCTGGGAAGCTGATTCACGTCTCCTACCAGAATCAGACGGGTTCCCACAGGAATGGCTTTTAATAAAGAATAAAGCAGGTTAATGTCTACCATGGACATTTCATCAATAATGATCACATCTGCATCCAGAGGATTTTCCTCGTTCCGTTCAAAATGCATTCCCGTAACTTCTTTTTCTCCTGGCATCCCTGTCAGTTCCAACATTCTGTGAATGGTTCTGGCCTCATATCCGGTCGCTTCCGTCATCCTTTTTGCCGCCCTTCCTGTAGGCGCTGCCAGCTGAATTTCCATTCCTTCCATCTCAAAATACTGAATAATCGTGTTAATCGTAGTGGTTTTTCCTGTACCAGGGCCTCCGGTAATAATCAGCAGGCCGCTGTTGACTGCTTCCAAAACCGCCTGCTGCTGCATTTCATCCAGTTCAATGCTTTCTGACGCCTGGATTTGCTCCAGCCGTTTTTCAATGGTTTCTCTCGGAATCTCTCCCCGAATATTCAGATCCCACAGCATTTTCGCTGCGTTTAATTCCAGATAGTAATACTGGGAAGAATAAATAATCCGTTCACCCTCTGGCAGCCCTTTGACTATAATCTTCTTCTCCATCTGAAGATCCATCAGATGCTTATCCATGTCCTCCGGATGTACCTGAAGTAATTCTGCTGCATTGGCCTTCAGTTCCTTTTCCGGCAGATAAGTATGTCCATTTCCAACTGCCTGAAGAAGCGTATAGAAAATACCGCTTTTAATCCTGTAATCAGAGTCTGTAAATAAGCCTGCTCTCTGGGCAATTTCATCTGCCATCTTAAATCCTACCCCTGGAATGTCATCTGCCAGTCGATAGGGATTTTCCTTTAAAATGCTGTACATTCTGGGGCCGTATTCCTGATATATCTTCACTGCCAGATTCATGGAAATACCGTATTCCTGAAGAAACATCATAGCCTGCCGCATTTCCTTTTTGGCCTCTACCTGTTCACCGATAGCCATGGCCATTTTTTCACTGATTCCTTTTACTTCTGCAAGGCGTTCCGGCTCTTCTTCCATGATCCGAAAGGTATCTGCCTTAAATTTTTTTACAATTCGGGCAGCCAAAGCAGCTCCCACGCCTTTAATAGCGCCGGAGCCCAAATATCTCTCAATTGCTGTATTGTCTTCTGGGGTTTTGATCTCATAGCTTTCCACCTGAAGCTGCTCTCCATATACCGGATGCTCTATCATCGTGCCAGTGGCCTCTACCATCTCGCCTTCGCTGATATAGTGGAACGTGCCTACCAGAATGGTTTCGTCTTTTCCATCGGCAATGCTTAAAACCGTATAGCCGTTGTCCTCATTGCGGAATTTGATCCGCTCTACAAATCCTTTTACTGTTGCCATAGAAGTGATTCCTGTCAAAAACAGATGTGCCCGAAGGCCGGCTGTTCAGACCTTCGGGCGTGTGCAAGCCAATTTGCTGAATGCAGCTGTTCAGGATGGGGGCATCTTCTTGTCCGGCTTTGCCGAACAAGAAGCATCGGAGATTCTTCCGA
>CALHQJ010000017.1 GCA_938036545.1 uncultured Clostridium sp.
AAATCAGGATTGCAGGAGTAATGTCCATAAACATACCAACAATCAGTAAAATCACGTTCATCAGCAGGAAAATCACATATGGATTTTCTGAAACAGACATGATTGCGGTACTGATGGCTGCCGGAATTCCGGAGTAAGCCATAACAAAAGACATGGCTGAGGATGCGGAAATCAGGAACAGGATAATACCGCTGGTGCATGCGCTGTTTACTAAAATCTTCATAAAGGATTTTACGGTTAAGCTCTTATAGCAGATTGATAAAATCAGGCAGTAGAGAACGCAGATTCCGGCTCCCTCTGTTGCAGTAAAGATACCGCCTACAATACCGCCGATAACGATTACAATCAGAAGCAGGCTTGGGATTGCTTCCAAGGTAACCTTTAATGCCTCGGAACCTGGCATTTTTCCGGATACCGGATATTTGTGCTTCTTTGCATAAATAAACGCAACTACCATGGAACCAAGTCCCATCAGAATGCCCGGAATATATCCGGCCATAAACAGGGTGGAAATGGATACGCCGCCTGCCACGGTTGAGTATACGATAAACGCACTGGTAGGAGGAATCAAAAGGCCGGTAGGTGCAGATGCAATATTTACTGCCGTAGCAAATGCAGGATCGTAGCCCTCGTCTTTTTCAATTGGGTAAATGCAGCCGCCCATTGCGGACGCTGCTGCAACGGAAGAACCGGACAATGCGCCGAACAGCATGTTTCCTACAATGTTGGCCTGGGCTAAGGAACCAGGAATCCAACCAACGAAAATTTTTGCAAAATTAACTAACCGTCTGGCAATACCGCCGTTATTCATAATGTTTCCAGCCAGAATAAACAGGGGGATTGCAAGCAGGGAAAAGCTTTCTACACCGCTGTTCATCTTCTGCATGGTAATAAAGGTAATCTGATCCCAGGACAGGGAAGAAACTGCCGCTACAATAGAAGAAATAACAATGCTGACGGAAATCGGGCAGCTGGCAAACAAAAGCAGGGCGAACACCGCAAACAGGATAATGGTTGTAACTCCTATACTCATTCTTCCTCTCCTCCTTCAATGGTAATTCCGGTAATGTCTTCATATAAGTTAATCACCTGGGCTACAATAATAAAAATTCCGGATAACGGCGCCATGGCATATACCAGGCTTCTGGGAATTCCAAGAAGGGCAGAATACACCTTCTCCGCACTCAGCGCCAGCTTAATGCCGCCAATGGTAATAACAAATAAGGCAAAGGCTAAAATCAGCAAATCTACCAGTGTCATTAAAATCCGTTTTCCTGCCGGATTCAAGCTGTCTCTTACAACTACCAGGCACATGTGCTGTCTGGTAAAAAAGGCATAGGCAGCACCGATAAATCCGGTCCAAATCAGGAAATACCGTACCAGTTCTTCCGTAAACGCCGCCGGATTGTTTAAGACGTATCTGGTAAATACCTGATACAGTACCAGCAAGGTCATAACCGATAATAATACTGTGGCAATGCCTGCCAGAAGCTTTGTCATAACTTTTTTCACTACAGATAAAGTCTCTTTCATCAGAACATCCCCCTTATTCTACAGAATTGATAATATCAAGCAGGTTCTTCACTCCCGGATACTCTGTGCAGTATTCATCTACCATGCTGCTTGTAGCCTGACGGAATGCTTCTTTATCCACGTCACTGACAAACTCAACGTTCATGTCTTTACTGGCTTCTGCCACAGCCGCATCAATGGCTGCTTCCCATTCCACCTTATGGCTTTCCGTAGATTCATAGGCTGCTTCCAGAATAATCTGCTGATCCTCCGGACTGATGTTCTTCCAGGTCTTTGCGCTCATAACCAGTACGTCCGGAATCATGGCATGTTCATCTATAGAAAACACCTTGCAGATTTCACCATGTTTTCCGGTAGTCAACGCAGTCTCGTTACTCTCTGCTCCGTCAATAATGCCGGTCTGAAGAGAAGTATAGACGTCTCCATAAGACATGGTAACAGGGATTCCGCCCAGGGCCTTCATCATGTCAGTCTGAGACTTCATATCCTGAACACGGATTTTTAATCCCTTTAAATCTGCCGGAGTGCGGATGGCCTTATCCTTGGTATAGAAAGAACGGGCTCCGGAAGTGTAATAAGTCAGCGTCACAAAACCGTCGTCCTCAGAAGACAGGAAGAAATCCCGCATCTGCTCAGAATCCATAACATGGTAAAAGTTTTCCGTATTATCAAAAATATAGGGAAGTCCAAATGTATGATAGGATTCATTATAAGTAGCCAGTCCAGGCGCTGATACCTTGGTCATGGAAATTACTCCTGCCATCAGCTGCTCCATGTTCTCATTTTCCGATCCCAGCTGTCCGTTGGGGAGGATTCTGACCTGAACCCGTCCATCCGTTCTCTCATTTACTTTATCCGCAAACTCGGTCATGGCAATGTGTACCGTATGGGTTTCACTTAGACCGTGAGCCAGCGCTAAAATCATGGGATTTTCTGCAGTCGCTGCTGCGCTGGTTGCGGCTCCGGTATTTGCACATCCGCTCAGTACAGATGCGCCAAGGCATAACGCCATTGTAATTGCTGCAAGCTTTCTCATATTTTACTGCCCTCTCTTTACATTCCGATTAAATCAAACTGTTCAAAGGATACCAGCACCTGATAGTCTTTTTTCGGATTCTTATATTTGATCTGTACAGACTTCAGTCTCTGGCTGTAGTACCAGCCACACTCTGCCTCTTCAAATTTTCTTCTGTGAAGGAAGTGTGGAATCTGCTCCCCATCTACCGTTACCCAGTAAGGCGATTTTTCTCTGTGAACCATGTCAATAGCCATATCTTCTACTGCAGTTTCATACTTGCCTTCCTGCTCAAAATTCAGATAGGTGCGTTCTCCTGCCGTCATGGTAATATGGGTTCTTAAGTAATCGCCCTGTTCATAGTTCATGGTCTTTCCGTCATCTTCGTACAAATCAAACTGGCCGTCTTTGTCAGCTGCACATAAAATCCGGATGCCGGATGCCTGCTCTGTGGCTAAATTAGTCATCTGATTTAACGCCATAGGGATGACTGCACCGCTTCGGATAAACAGCGGAATACTGCTGATAGTAACCGGAATCTCTATGGTCTGGCCGCCAGCATATTCTTCTCTGGTATAGAAGTCATAGAACTTGTCTCCCTTCGGCAGGTAAACCTTACGGGTCTTCGCTCCCTTTTCCACCACATTGGCAACCAGAAGGGAATCTCCGAACATAAAGTCTACGCCTTCTTCGTAGCAGTTTACGTCATTCTGGAATGCGCTGCACATAGGTTCCATAATGGGCAGTCCCAGGCGGTGGGCCCTGTCTGTCAGAGAATACAGGTATGGGCTTAACTGATAACGGAATTCTATTGCTCTGCGGATGTCATCCTTTAAGTCGCTGTACATCCATGGTTCCGTAACTGTATTATCCGTATTGGTAGAATGAATGGAAAAACGAGGCTGGAATATGCCGTTTTGAATCCAACGGATAAATAACTCTCCTTCTGGAGCAGGTCCGTAAAATCCTCCGATATCACAGCCCTGGCTGGCTACTCCGGACAGACCCATTCCCAAAATGGTGGCAATATTGTATTTTAATGCATCCCAGCAGGTTAAGTTATCTCCCGCCCAGGTCTGGGCATAACGCTGAATCCCGCTGTGACCGGAACGGCATACAATATAAGGTCTGGTGTTTCCGCATGCCTCATGGATGGCTTCGTCTGTAATGTGGCACATAATGTTGGACATTACGGATTTCAGCTGGCCAATGGTACCGCCTTTTCCCTCAAAATAGCAGCGGCTGTCCTTATCTACCAGGCTGTCGTATTCACAGTTGTCATTCCATACTGAATCTGTTCCATACTTCAGAACATTTTCTTTTAAAAGTTCTTTCCATTCTTCCCGAACAGACTCTTTTGTAAAATCTGCAAATACGCCAGGGCCGCCCCACCAGGTTCCTACTGCAGGCTGTTCGCTGTCACTGGCCTTTACAAACATGCCCTTTTCCTTCATTTCTTCCAGCTTCGGGTGAATTAATAAAACACCCGGCTTTACATTAGGGGTAACGGTAATTCCCCGTTCCTTCATCTGTTTAAAGAAGTCTGCCGGATTTTTAAAGCGCTTTTTGTTCCAGGTAAATACACACCGCTTAATACCTTTGTCCGTCTCTACGGTACAGTAGCCGGAAGAAAGCTGGAAGCCATCTACTGGAATTTTTTCTTCTTTAGTGGTATCAATAAAATCTACAATCGCATCATCACAGTCTGCCTCTAATTCCGGATAATACATGGAAGAACCCAGGTATCCCAAAGCAGTTCTAGGAAGCAGGGCAGATTTGCCGGTCAAATCTGTGTAACGTTCTACTACCTGGCGGACTGTCGGGCCTGCAATCAGGAATAAATCAATATCCCCTCCGTCTGCACGGTAGCGGCTGTGCATCTTCCAGTAGTTACTCTTTTCCCGTCCCATGTCAAAATCACATTCATAGGTGTTGTGATAGAAATATCCCACTGCCTTTTTGGTGTCTTTACTTAGCTTAATATAAAATGGAATGTGCTTGTATAAGGAATCCGTCTCCCTGGGGTTGTAGCCCATAGCGTCTTTTGGGCTCATTCCCATAAATTTCTGGGCCTTGTTAAACTCTCCGCTCTTTTCTCCAAAGCCGTAGAAGCAGTCGTTTGCAGTAATTTCACTGGTATGAATCCGGCGGTGATTGGAATCCTCCTGGTAAGCTAAATCCACAATATCCGCATGAATCAGGGTGTTGTCCTTATCGTATACACAGATGCGGAATGGCGATTTTTCTACAACAACGGTCAGTTCTTTCCCGCGGATTACAGCCTGTTCTTCTCCGTCCTCCAGCTTGGCATAGGCAGCTTCTACCCGTCTGCGGTAGTTTTTCATCAGCTTGTCCATCCGATCTTCCCAGGCTGTCATAACTAGGCTGTAAGACTCTTCTGCAAAATCCCCGTCAAATCCGGCGCGGATTCTCACAATGGAGTCTGTTAAAAACAGAACCCGAATCTCTACGCAGTTGGTAGCAATCGAAAAATAATTGTCCTGTTTGGTTACGGCAAATGCTGTTGTACAGACTTTCATCTCTCATGTTCCTCCTTTATTTCCCTTCATTGCCTTGTTGACTTATTATAAAAATTATCCCAAGACAAAACCAGACAATTATTGCTCTTATACAACGTTTTTTTTACATTTCTTGCTTTCTCATTTCTGCTTTGCTATAATAAAATCAGGGCTGAACTTCCCGTTCTCCCAAATACTACACAGAACTTACCAGGAGGAACCATTATGCTGGATCAGGCAGGAATCCGCATGGCGCAGGGAGATGAAATTGCCTGTGAACGGATTGCAGGCGTCAACGACAATATGTCCCAGCCCCATTACCACAATTATTACGAACTTTATTATCTGGAAGAAGGCGGACGGTATCAGCGGTCCGATCGCGATTTATACCTGCTGCAGCCAGGAGATTTCATTATATTTTCGCCTTACAGCATGCACTATTCCTATGGAGATACAGATATGCGGTTTCGGCGCATTATCCTGTATTTTCGCCGTGATGAAATTGACTCCCCCGAGGTAATCCGCCTTCTGGACGAAGGAACTGGCCTATACCGCCCAAGTTCTCGGGAAAACCAGATGATTCACCGTATTTTAATCGAACTTTTAAAAGAGCTGGAGTCTAAAAGTCCTTTTGGCCGTGAATGCAGCCACAGTCTTTTAAATTTTCTTTTATACCACATTGTCCGTGAAAAACGTATTGTGACTTCTGTAAAACCAGAACAGACTAAGAGAATTACACAGATTATCGGATATATTCACACCCACTATAACGAACAGATTACTTTAGAACATTTAGCAGAAAAATTTTATGTCAGTACCTTTTACCTGTGTCGGGAATTTCGCTCCTACACCAACAGTACCATTGTCCAGTATATTAATGTAACCCGAATTATGAACGCCCAGCGTATGCTGATGGAAACCGAAAAAAATATTACCGAAGTAGGGCGGGAAACCGGCTTTTCCAATCTTACCCACTTTAATCGGGTTTTCAAGCAGGTAACCGGCATGACTCCTTCCGGTTTTCGTAAATCACATCAAAATATTGAAATTTATATTGGCGGACGCTGACGGGACGAGTCTCTCTGCATGCACTCCAGCAGCATTTCTATCATTTCCCTGGGATACAGCGGCAGGTGAACCCGAATCTTTAAGGTTCTTTCCAGATAATCCCTGCCGCCGCACAGGAGAAAGACGTCCCGTACCGTCCTTAAATTTTTCTCCAGATTTGAAAGACTCTCGCCCCGTTCTCTGGCAACCGGCTGATAAATCCGCTCCCGAATGTGTACCAGCCGTCCTTCGTCTTCCCATGCCATTTCCAGACAGGCAATCAAAATGCCGTATCCTTTGTACCCCTTTAAAAGCGGGAAGTCATTTAAAACCTCTTCCGCTGTCTTCATATAAATATCCCCCTCATTTTTTTGTTGTTCTGCCAGTATACACCAAAATCGGCAAATTCGAAAAAATTAGACTTTTTTAGCCAAAAATAAACCTGCATGTATGGAAAAAAAGACAATTCCCAATATTTTTCCAATAAAACAGGGACAGCCCCCTTGCGCCATCTAAAAAGCGCATACCGTCGGAACCTGTCCCTGTTATTCTTTGCTATCAGGCAATAACGAAATCCGTTATTTAGTCGTCTAATTCGTCTTCGCCTACGATTTCATCGTACTCTTCTTCGTCCAGAAGCTCGTCAAATGCGTCTGCAACTAATTCATACTCGTCATCATCTTCGATATTTTCCAGATTTGGAGTTCCATCCTCAGTCTCGCTGTAACGATACAGGAATACTTCTCCTTCTTCTGCGTCCTGTCCTTCCATAGGCAGCAGAGCAATATAGTCTTTATCTCCTGCCTGGAAAATAGTAAGAACGATACACTCTAACTCTGTGTCATCCTCCAATGTAAGGGTAACAGTCATCTCTTCCTGCTCTTCCATCTTGTTTAAATCTTCTGCCATATCCTACACCTCTCTTTTCGTAAGAATCAGCCTCTGTCCCTTCGGGCAGGGCCCGCACTAACGTAAGTGCCTACCGATAATTTATCAGACTATGAGATAAAATGCAAGAGGTTTCTAATACTCAATTCCCTCTCTGGCCGGAATCCCTTTTTCATAGGGGTGGCGAATCATTTTCATCTCTGTAATATAATCGGCAAATTGCTGAATCCGGTCTGACGGATTGCGGCCGGTCAGCACAATTTCCGGTTCACATTCCGCTTCACATTTCGTCCAGTTCTTCACTTCCTCCAGCCACTGTACCACAGCATCCTCGGAAACCAGGCCGTAGTTGCAGGCCGCCATAATCTCATCCAGAATTACCAGCTCAAACGCATCTGCCTGACTGCGTACCCTGTCAAACAACTGGCTGTAATACTCCTTTGCTTCCTTTTTTTGTTCCTCGCTCATACGAAAGAAAAAACCAAAGGTCTTTTCACAGGGAATGACATGGATTTGGGGAATGGAAGAAAGCGTTGGCACTTCTCCGGAATCATCGGTCTTTAAAAATCGGGCGATTAACACCCGTTTTGCCCTGCCGGAAGCCCGAACTGCCAGTCCCAAAGCCGCCGTTGTCTTTCCTTTTCCGTCTCCACAGTAAATATGAATCATGGGTTCCTCCTGTTATATAAATTTTCCTGCTGTATCCGCCATCTTATTATGCCCGTCCTAAGTATTCTCTTACAAATCTGGAAACTTCCTGCCTCTTGTGGTATCGTTCTCTGGTGTAATAGACGTGGAGCCTGTCTTTTGCCCTGGTCATAGCCACATAAAACATCCGCCGTTCTTCTTCCATATCAGCGTCCAAAGCAGCCTTATTGTGAGGCGTCACGCCTTCGTTGGCATCTGGAATATAAACCACTGGAAATTCCAGTCCCTTGGCTCCATGCATGGTCATAATCGGTACGCTTTCTCCATCATTTCCAGTCTGCTCTCTGGCTTCCTGGGCCTTTTTTAACAGCTGCTCCCTGTATTCTGCCATATGCTGTTTCCAGGCGTCCAAGGTTTTGTAGCCGGATGCGCTTTCTAAAAGCTGATCGGCAGTATCCAGCAGTTCTTCTGCTTTCAGCCGTCTTATCTGGGCATATTCCCGTAAATAATCATCATATCCCACAGCCTTTCGAATGTAATTAACTGCCGCCACCGGAGCCATCCCCCTTAGCATGGACAAGTCGTATTCCAGCTGTTCCAGCCGGTCTAACATCCATCCTCTGTCCTGGTAGAAAGATTTTAATTTTTCCAAATCCACAACAGGGTTGTCAAAGGCATCTCTGCTTATATACCGCTTGGGCCGGTTGATAATCCGAAGAAATGCTCCCCGCTCCCTGTTTCCTTCCGCAATCTCCATATAGGTCAGCATGTCTTTGGCAATCCAATGGTCATACAGGTTTGGAAGAACGTCTTTCATCTGAAACGGAATGTTATATTCCATAAATTTCTCCACCAGCAGCCTGGCTCCTATATTGGTGCGGAACAAAACCGCCATGTCCCCATAAGCCAGTCCGGCCCTGTGATAATCACGGATTTCCTCTGCAATTGCAGTCACTTCTTCCCTGGCATCTTCAAACACCCGGGTAATTACCGGTTTTCCCTGTCCCCTGGCTGACTGGAGTTCTTTGGAAAAACGTTTTTCATTGTGGCTGATCAGCCGTCCTGCAGCTTCAATAATCTCTCTGGAAGAACGGTAATTGATCCCCAGCAGCGTTTTTTTTGCATTTGGGTAATCTGTTTCAAATCCCAGCATAATCTCCGGCTTTGATCCCCGAAACCGATAGATGGACTGATCGTCGTCTCCTACAATAAACAGATTATTTTCCGGAAGAGCCAGCATTTTTACAATCTCGTACTGAATCCGGTTAATATCCTGAAATTCATCAATAAGGAAATACTGGTACTTTTTCTGCCATGCTGATAAGATATCCTTTCTCTGCCGGAATAATTCATAACACATAACCAGCATATCGTCAAAATCCACCAGAGAGTATTTCCGCAGAAACTGTTCATATCCCTGGTACAGGCTGCGGAATACGTCTTCTCCACAATTTTTAGAATAGTAATGTTCTAAGCTTAAGCCTTCTCCTTTTACCATGCTGATTTCCGCCAATATAGAAGAGACAAATTCCGTTTCATCTTCTACATCTAAATCCAGCTTTTCCATGTATTCCCGAATGCATTGAATCTTCTGGTCTTCCCGTACAATGTTGGCTGCAGTAAACCCATAGGCCAGTTTTAATATCCGAAAAAAGACAGAGTGGAAGGTGCCAAAGCTGACCCTTCCACTTCCTGCTGATTCTTCCTGTTGGGACATTTTATTGTAGCGCTCTTCCATCTCCCTGGCTGCCGCTCTGGTAAACGTAATAACCAGAATAGAGGAAGGATTGACATGTTCATACTTGGTGAGGTAACGAATCCTGTTGGTAATCACCGTAGTCTTTCCTGAACCGGGACCTGCCAGGACCAGCATCGGTCCTTCTTTATGCAGAATCGCCTGCTTCTGCGCTTCATTAAATGCCATATTAATTCTCCAAAAGCTCAATACCCTTACGGATTCTCTTTAAGGATTCTTCCTTGCCCAGCACTTCCATAATCTCGGTTGCGCCTGCCGGAGTCATCTGTTTGCCGGATACTGCAGTCCGAATCGGCCACATTACAAATCCGGTCTTGACTCCCTTTTCGCTGACATACTGAGACAGTCTTTCATATAAAGCGTCGTTGCCAAAATCCTCCTGAGCCTCTAAAATCGGGAGAATTTCCCGTAATGTTTCCAGAGAGTTCTCCTGGGTCGTTTTCATCTTCTTGTGCGCGTACATAGCAGGATCGTATTCTGGCAGTTCTTCAAAGAAATCAATGTGCTCTCTGATATCCGGGAATACTTCGATTCTGGTCTTTACCATAGCGGCAATTTTCTTTAAATCCAGGTCTTTTTTAATGACTTCCTTTAAATAAGGCTCTGCCATCTCATAAAACTTGTTAAACTCCATTGCCTTCATGTATTCGCCGTTCATCCAGCGCAGCTTAGTCATATCAAATACTGCTGGGGATTTGCTCATTCTATGGTAGTCAAATTCCTTTACCATTTCATCTAAAGAGAAAATTTCCCGATTGTCCTCTGGGGACCAGCCAAGCAGAGCCACATAATTGACAACAGCCTCCGAAATAAAGCCCTGATCGATTAAATCTTCATAGGAAGAATGGCCGCTTCTCTTGCTCAGCTTTTTGTGCTCTTCATTGGTAATCAGCGGACAATGTACGTAAACCGGTACTTCCCAGCCAAATGCGTCATAGAGACGGTTATATTTTGGAGAAGAAGATAAATACTCGTTACCGCGGACTACATGAGTAATTCCCATTAAATGGTCGTCTACTACATTGGCAAAATTGTAGGTCGGATAACCGTCTGATTTAATAAGAACCATATCGTCCAGCTCGTCATTGTTAACTGTAATATCCCCATAAATATCATCATGGAAGGTAGTCGTTCCCTCTGTCGGGTTATTCTGACGGATGACATACGGTACGCCGGCAGCCAGCTTTTCCTCAATTTCCTCTTTGGAAAGGTGGAGACAGTGCTTGTCATAAGCCATAATTTCCTCGCCGTTTACCGTCTTTTTCAGGGAATCCAGTCTCTCCTGGGTACAGAAGCAGTAATATGCTTCTCCTTTTTCAATCAGCTTTTTTGCATATTCCAGGTAGATGCCGGAAGCCTGACGTTCACTCTGGACATAGGGGCCTACTCCGCCGTCCTTATCAGGACCTTCGTCATGGATCAGGCCGGTCTTTTCCAGGGTGCGGTAGATAATCTCTACTGCTCCCTCTACGTAACGTTCCTGATCAGTGTCTTCAATTCTAAGAAGAAAATCGCCTCCCTCATGCTTTGCAATCAGGTATGCGTATAATGCGGTTCTTAAATTTCCTACGTGCATCCGTCCTGTTGGGCTGGGTGCGTATCTGGTTCTTACTTTTTTACTCATGGTATTCCTCCATTTGCTTATCCAATCATAAGCCGTCTTATTCCTACTTATTATAACGCAGGCAGACGGAAAAGACAATCCCTTATTCCGGTGTCCTGAATGATGCCGCCTGCATACAGAAGCTGCACCTGTAAACCACGCTGTTCTATCTGGATGACAGATGACCGATATTTTTAATCAGAACGGAAATGGTTCCGTCTGGATTGGTAATAAATTCTACCTTGTCCGGATTGCCGTATTCTTCCATGGGAATGGTAATTTCAATTCCCGTATCTGTAGTCAAATGCTGCTTTTGAAACTTTTTAATGGTTTTTTCAATTTTGGGTTCTACTACCGCATCTGCCAGATTGTATTTATCCAGCTTCTCCACCAGTTCCTCCTGCATCTTTGGACTGTCGGGAAACACCTTTTCCTTTACCGCCTCTACACGCAAGGTTCCGCTTTCTTCCAGCTCCTTATAAATCGCGTTTTTGACTTTCATTTTACGCTCTGCGTCGTCATCTCCGTAATACTTTTTATTAACCTGCTCTACCGCTTTTGTCACAATATCCAGCCGGCTTTTCTGGGACAGCGGTGCATGGCATTCTAAAAACAATTCAGAAAAATACAGCCGTTTTTCCCCATTGATCTCATACTTTTTTTCAGTCAGAAGAATGGAACCATTAGACAAATCCACCACACAGGCCTCAGAAAGCTTCTGTCCCTGGCCTGGCAGAAGGGCTCTTTGAAGAATAATCCCGTTTCCATTGCTTCCATCTTCTTCCGTTTTGGTCAAATGGGTATAAGAAGTCCGGTAATTCAGTTTCAGGATTCCGATATAATCCTTTCCTTCACAGCTAAACACCACTACTGCCATATCTCCTGCCGGAATATCAATGTTGGAATTCATAATCTCAAACAGCCGTCCTGCCAGCTGTCTGCTGGTTTCTGCAAAATTATCCGGCGTACACTCAGAAAGCAGAGCCATTGCCTGGGACGTTTCCGAAAACTGGCATACCTTTACATCATCGCTTTCTGTGAATTTCTCAATGTGTCCCTTTAAAAAATCTGACAAATCCGATCCGATTTCCATTTCATGGTCGGAAAGTACCGGCATTCCCACAGAAGAATCCAAAATATGGATAATACCGGTTTTCATTATCATATCGTCTTTTAACATATGGTTATCCTCTTTTTCTGTCTTCAGATTTCTTTTAAAAGCAGCTCTGTCAGTTCTTCTACGGTTTCCACAATCCAGTCTGCCCCTGCCTCTTCGAATTCCGCCCTATTTCCGTAACCGAACAGTACGCCTACGCTGTCCATTCCATTTTCTTTTGCGCCTAGAATATCGTGTTCCCTGTCGCCAATCATCACTACTTTGCCCACGTCATTCACATGGTTTTCTTCCAGTACATAGCGAATAACGTCGCCTTTTTTCACTCTGGTTTCTTCCATGTCTGCTCCGCCTACAAAATCAAAATAATCGTCTAAATGGAAATGCTCCAGAATCTGTTTTGCAAAATGCTCCGGCTTGGAAGTGGCCACAATCAGTTTTTTTCCTGCATCTTTCAGTGCAGATAACATCTCTTCGATTCCTGGAAAAACCTGATTTTCAAAAATTCCTTTTGCTGAAAAATATTCTCGAAATACGTAAACTGCTTCTCCTGCCTGGCTTTCAGAAAAGCCGTAATATTTCATAAAGCTGTCTTTTAACGGCGGGCCGATAAAACAGCATAAATTTTTCAAATCCGGTTCCTCGATCCCATAATGCTTTAAGGCATACTGAACCGCTTTAGTAATTCCTTCCATCGGGTCTGTAAGGGTTCCATCTAAATCAAAAAGAAGATACTCTTTGGACATAATTCTTCTCCTTTGCCTGGTATTTTTGCTTAAACTTTAACACATTTAAAGAATGTTGTCTATGGATGCGGGTGAAATAGGCACGCTGCACTAAAGTAATTGTAACAGTCTCTTTTCTCTGCAAAAAAATTACAGCCAGACTTCGCAAAGTCTGGCTGTCGGTGTAAAATTCTTCTTTTTGCAGAATGTATTTTTATTTTAGATTTTCATCGGTTGG
>CALHQJ010000018.1 GCA_938036545.1 uncultured Clostridium sp.
ACCCAGACTGGTGTACCGGTACCTCTTCCGGCCCGTAGCTTACAACATATCCAACAGAAGTTCCTTCGGAAACCTGGGTTCCAGGAGCGATATTCTGGCGGATAATGCTCCATTCCGCTACGGTATCGCTGTGTTCCAGTTCCACATCTCCGGAAACTAGCCCTGCTTCTTCCAGAAGCTGCAGTCCCTGTTCCTCCGGCAGTCCCGCAATCTGGGGAACCAGAACCTTCTTCACAGAAGGACCGGAGCTGATATAAAGGATAATCGGATCGCCGCCCTTATATACCACATCCTCCGGCATGGTGCGGATTACCCGCCCTGCCTCTACGGTTTCGCTGTTTTCAGCAGTCATAATAACGGAAATATCGTTGGTATCCAGAATTTCTTTTGCCTCTACATCAGTCTTTCCTGTCAGTTCCAGAGAACTGACCTGGGTTCTTCCGCTTCCTTTGCTGATCGTAATGCGGACTCTGGAACCTTTTTCCACTACCGTTCCCGCATTGTCCTGGGAAATCACATAGCCTTCCCTGCCGGTTTCCGAATAGGCATAGCTGATGTCGGGAACCAGGGATACTTCTGCAAGGCGGGCTTTTGCTCCCTCCTCTGTAATTCCTAACATCTCCGGAATATTAGTCTGGCTGTCAGACAGGACAATGGTGCTTTCTGTGCGGATAACATTGTCTCCATCTGTCGGAAGGGCGAGGCCTGGCCCCAGATTAAAGAGTCCTGTAATCTGGGCAATCAAAAAAATCAGCGCAGCCACAATAAAAATCGCTCCTGCAATGCCGCCGATGGAAAACAGCCGTTCCAGGCTTTTATGAACGTCTTTTTCCGGTTTCGGACTGTCTTCTTCCGATTCTTTGCCAGCTGTTTTTCCCTCTGTCCGGGACCGTTTTTTATATTTATCCTCTTCCTTAGGGTTTAAAAGGGCGTGGCGCAGATCGTTGATTACCTGGGCTGAGGAACCATAACGTTCGTCAGGGTTCTTTCTGGTGCATTTTAAAATAATCTTTTCCAGTCCTGGCGCCACCTTACTGTTAATCTTGGATGGCGGCGTAAGCTCCTGCTCCATATGAGCCATGGCTACAGACTCTGCATCATTGCCGTCAAAGGGCAGAGTTCCCGTCACCATCTCATAAAGGGTGATTCCAAAGGAATAAATATCGCTTCTGGCATCGCTGATACTGCCGCTGGCCTGTTCCGGCGGAATATAGTGAACCGAACCGATGGCATCGCCATTTTTGGTCTGCCTGCTCATGGCCTTGGCAATGCCAAAGTCTGCTACCTTCACTTTTCCGTCCATGGAAATAATAATATTCTGGGGCTTAATGTCCCGATGGATAATGTGGCTTTCATGGGCCGCCATCATGCCTTGGCCAATCTGGATTGCAATGCCAATGGCCTCTTTATTGTCCAGTCTGCCTTTTTTTGCAATATAATGTTTCAGAGTAATACCTTCAATCAGTTCCATGACGATGTAATGAATATCTCCGTCATCTACAACATCATAAACATTGACAATATTGGGATGGGAAAGTCCTGCCGCAGCCTGGGCTTCCATTTTAAAATTGGCAACAAAACCGGCATCTGCACAAAATTCTGTTTTCAGCACTTTAATAGCTACCAGACGGTTTAACTTGTGGCACTTTGCCTTATATACGTCTGACATACCGCCGGAACCGATTTTTTCCAAAATCTCATATCGATCCTGTAAAAAGTCTCCGTTGTTTAACATGGCGTCACCTCCCACTCGGAAAGCTCTGCCAAAATTACGGATATATTGTCTTTTCCGCCATGGTCATTGGCCGCCTGTATCAGTCTCCAGGCCCGCTCGGAAAGGCTTCCTTTTCCTGATACAATTGAATAAATCTCTTTATCACTGACCATGTTGCTGAGGCCGTCGGAACACAGCAGGATTTTATCCCCCTGGTGAAGGGAAACTTCAAAAAAGTCCGCCTCTACCTCTGGCTCTGCGCCAATGGCTCTGGTAATATAGTTTTTTTTCTTCTGATAATCCCTGCTTTCCCGTTTCAAAAGCCCCAATGACACCATTTCTTCTACATAGGAATGGTCCTTGGTCACCTGAATCAGGCCGCCTCGGATTAAGTACAAACGACTGTCTCCTACGTTGGCCACATACAGAACCCCATCTGATACTGTAGCTGCTACCATGGTAGTGCCCATGCCCTGAAGAGCCGAATCCTTCAGCGATTCTTTATACAGCTTTCGGTTCACCTCAGAAATCCCCTTATTAAGAACCGAGATTTCCGGCTCCCCATCCGGCTGGCGGTTAATATAAGCCACCAGCTTCTCTACCAGAAACCTGGAAGCATAGTCTCCCGCATTGGCTCCTCCCATACCGTCTGCAAGCAATAAAAGATTGGACAGAGGACCGTTTTTATGCTGGGAAGCATAAATGTAGTCCTGATTTGTGCTCCGGACTCTTCCAGTATCCGTATATGCGCTGATCTGCATCCTGCCATCCTCCTTTCCAGTCTTCTAAAGGTTTAACTCTTTTTCTTTGTCAATAAAGCTTTTTCGGAGCTGTCCGCAGGCTCCGTTAATATCCCTTCCCATTTCTCTGCGGACCGTTACGGCAATACCCTGACGCTCCAGATAATTTTTAAAAGCCTCTATCGCTTTTTTATCAGACTGCACAAAATCCCGTTCTTTAATAGGATTAACAGGGATTAAATTTACATGGCCATGGTAATCCTTAATGAGGGACGCCAGCGCCCTGGCTTCCTCCAGATTATCGTTAACGCCGCTTACCAGGCTGTATTCAAAGGTAAGACGCCGTCCCGTCTTTTCAAAATAGACTCTGCAGGCTTCCAGCACCTCCTTCAATCCATACCGGTTGGCAATGGGCATCAAGGTCCTTCTTACCTCATCGTTTGGTGCATGAAGGGACAGGGCAAGAGTAATATTTAAGTTTTCCTCTGCCAGTTCATAAATTTTTGGAACAATGCCGCAGGTGGAAACCGTCACATTTCTCTGGCTGATATTTAAGCCCCGTTCATCTGTCAGCAGACGGATAAAACGCAGCAGATTATCATAATTGTCCAGAGGCTCTCCGGACCCCATTACAACTACGTTGGACACCCGTTCTCCTGTATCCTTCTGAATCTGGTAAATCTGATCCAGCATTTCGGAAGGTCTTAAATTCCTTTCCAGACCATCTAAGGTAGATGCGCAAAACCGGCACCCCATACGGCACCCCACCTGGGAGGAAATACATACTGAGTTTCCATGTTTATACTTCATCCATACACTTTCGATAATATTTCCATCCTCTAAGGCGAACAGATATTTTCTGGTCCCATCTATCTTTGAAATCCTGACGTCTGCTTTCTTCAAACTGATAAGGGAATACTCCTCTTTCAGCCGTTCCCGCAAAGCCTGAGGCAGGTTTGACATATCGTCAAAGCTGTCAGCCAGCTTTTCGTGAATCCACTGGTAAATCTGTTTGCTGCGAAATGCTTTCTGCCCCTCTTTTTCCATTGCTGAAGATAATTCTTCAAAGGTCAGGGATTTGATATCACATTTTTCCATAAGGCAGTGTTTCAATCCTTTCTACGAAATACAGACAGGAAAAATCCATCGCTGTTATGGCGTCCAGGAAGGAGCTGAATATACCCCTCTTTTAATGTCTCTTCCTGAAAAGCCCCTGCTGCTTTTTCTGAAATATCTACTGGTTCAAAGGGATATTCATTTAAGAACCAGTTCCGGTTGTCCTCATTTTCCATTTTATCAATAGTACAGGTACTGAATACCAGAATTCCGCCAGGTTTTACATACTCCCAGACTACAGACAGGATGTCCTTTTGAAGATTTGCCAAATCTTCACAGGTTTCCAGATTCATCCGGTACTTAATGTCCGGCTTTCGGCCGATAATTCCCAAGCCGGAGCAGGGCAGATCTGCAAGCACAATATCTGCCTGTCCTTTCATCTCTTCATCCGGCTCCAAAGCATCCCATACCTTTGCCCGAATATTGGTAAATCCGGAACGGCTGATATTTTCTTCGATAAGCGCCGCCTTCTGATAAGTCAAATCTCTGGCTTCTACCATACCGGTTCCCTTTAATAAGTCTGCCATATGAAGACTCTTTCCTCCCGGAGCTGCGCATACATCCAGCACAAAATCCCCTGCCTTCGGATCTGCCGCCCTGCCGACCAGGGAAGAACTGACATCCTGAACCTGAATCAGCCCATGTGCAAATGCATCCAGCCCCTCCAGGTAATCGTAACCGCTTATGTATAAAATATCTTCAAAGCCAGGAAGACGTTCTGTATGAACGCCTTGGTTATTCAGGCTCATAATAATATGTTCTGCACTGTCCTTTGCCAAATTGCAGCGGACGCAGGTAGGGCGCTCCAAAAGCAGAGCCTCTGCCACCGACAGAGCCTCCTGCTGTCCCAAATCCTGCTTCCACATATCCAAAAGCCATCCCGGAATCGAATATCTGGTTTCATCATCTGGAAACTCCAGATTTTCTTTCTTTCTGGCTACAGAACGCAGCACTCCGTTTACAAAGCCTTTTAAACCGGAAAAACGGCGCTTTACCGCCAGTTTTACCGCCTCGTTGCAGGCAGCGGAATCCGGAATCCGATCCATGTAAAGAAGCTGATAGACGCCAATCCGCAAAATATTGCGGATAACTGGCTTCATCTTTTCCGTCCTTGTTTTGGAAACCTGATTAATAACGTAATCTATGGAAAAAAGGCGCTCAATGACCCCTTCTGTAAGCCTGGTAGCCAGCGCTCTTTCCTGTTTCGGCAAATATTGATATTTGGAAAGGGCCTGTCTCTCCACAATATGGCAGAAACTGCCCTTTTCCAAAATCTCCATAAGCATATCCAAAGCCAGTTCTCTGGCTGTTATACTGCTCTTATCTGTCATCATCCCGTCCTCGTCCGCCAAATAAAATCACCAGGCGCAGCAGCTGTAAAATCGAACCTAACGCAGCTGCCACATAAGTCAGGGCCGCCGCACCCAGTACTTTTTTGGTGCCGTCTACTTCATTTTCCATTAAAATGCCAGTGCTGCCTAAAAGCTGAACTGCCCTGGAAGAAGCATTAAACTCTACCGGAAGGGTAATCAGCTGAAACAGCACAGCACATACAAACAGCAGGATACCGATCTGAATCAGCGTATAACCGCCTCTTCCTAAAAGAAGGCCTATTAAAATCAACGGCCAGGAAAGCTGTGAGCCGAAATTGGCAATGGGCACAAAGGCCCCTCTCAGTTTTAATGGAGCATAATTTTGAGCATGCTGAATGGCATGACCGCATTCGTGAGCCGCCACTCCAAGGGCTGCTATGGAAGTCGCTCCATATACAGACTGAGATAAGTTCACGGTTTTCGTCCTGGGATCATAGTGATCCGTCAGACTTCCTCTTACCTGGCGGACGGACACGTCATAAATCCCCTGGGAATTTAACAGACGCATTGCTACCTCCGCCCCTGTCATGCCGCAAACACTTCTCACTCTGGAATACCGGTTAAACGTAGAGTTTACCCTGGCAGACGCCATGGCAGACAGTACCACTCCAATTAAAACCAGAATCATGGTCGGGTCAAATCGATAATAATATCCGTACAATTTACTGCATTCTCCTTTCAAGCAAAACGCCCTTTTCTACAGAAAATCCCCGCAGAAATGCACCTGCATCCATCCTCTTTTTGCCTTCCAGCTGAAGTTCCGTAATCTTAAGAGCGCCTTTACCGCATTTTACAATCAGGCCATCCTTCTGAACTTCCACCACTTCTCCAAACGCTCCTTCATACTGAGCATCCAAAACCAGCGCCTTCCAAATCTTAATGGTTTTGCCATCCAGGCAGGAATACGCACTGGGCCATGGATTTAAAGCGCGAATCAGACGTTCTATGGCTGAAGCATCCATGGACCAGTCAATATTGCCCAATGATTTTGTGATTTTTTCTGCATAACAGGTTTCTTCATCCGTCTGTCTGGTTCTGGTAAGGGTTCCTGCTTCTAACTTTTTCAAAGTAGAAACAATCAAAGAACCTCCTGCCCCACTTAACTTGTCGTGAAGGCTTCCTCCCGTCTCGTCTTTCTCAATGGGAATTACGACTTTTTCCAGCATATCGCCAGTGTCCAGGCCGGCATCCATCATCATAGTGGTAATTCCGGTTTCAGTCTCTCCGTCTATAATAACCCATTGAATCGGCGCTGCCCCTCTGTATTTTGGAAGCAGGGATGCGTGAATATTAATGCATCCGTACTTTGGCAGATCCAGAATAGACTGGGGGATAATCTGGCCAAAAGCCACTACCACAATCACGTCAGGATTTAATTCTTTTAATTGTTCCTGAAAGGACTGCTCTCTTACCTTTACCGGCTGATAGACCGGTATTCCCAGCTCTGCTGCCCGTTCTTTAACCGGAGTCATAAGAACTGCCTTTCCTCTGCCCTTAGGCTTATCCGGCTGGGTTACACAGGCAATTACTTCGTGGCCTGCCTCCACCAGGCAGTTGAGGGCAGACACGGAAAAGTCCGGCGTTCCCATAAACACAATCCGCATTATTCCTCATCCTCCATATCCTCGGTATCTTCCAGATCGCCTTCTACTTTCTCTACATAGAGATGGCCGTGAAGATGGTCGCATTCATGGCAGATAGCTCTGGCTAAAAAGCCTTCTCCTTCCAGTTCAAATTCTTCCATATCTTCATTGTACGCCCGTACCTTCACTTTATTAGGGCGAGTTACAATACCGGATTTTCCAGGTACACTTAAGCACCCCTCTGGTCCGGTCTGGCTTCCTTCTGTCTCAACAATCTCCGGATTAATCAATATATACTGGTTGCCGTCTTCTACGTCAATTACTACAATCTGCTTTAAAATTCCAACCTGGGGGGCTGCAAGGCCTACGCCTCCCGTTTCATACATGGTTTCAAACATGTCCTCCACCAGTTCCAGCAAACGGGGAGTCATCTCTTTTACTGCTTTACATTCCTTTTTCAGAATATCGTCTCCAATAGTACGAATCTGTCTGATTGCCATAATTTATCCTCTCACCTTTTCTTTGATTTTCTGTAACTGTTCAGGACGGCGGAAAATCTGGTTGGAAAAGTCGTGTCAAGCTTGTTTGTAAACGACTTTTCCAACCAGATTTCACATCGAAGGAATCTCCGATGCTTCTTGTCCGCTGTAAGCGGGCAAGAAGATGACCTGTCCTGAACAGTTGCGATTTTTTTGTAAATCCAGTCCGGACTACGTAATATCATACTGTACAGCCGTTTCCTGAGAACATCCGGCCGTTTCCCATAACTCTTCCAAATGAGTCCTGATTTTAATTAGTATATCATAGTTTTCTGATTTCAGATATAAAATTTTTCTGTAGATATCATTAACTTTGTAAATCGGGGCGTTTACCGGACCAATCAGGGAAATCCCCTCTGTTTTAAAAGTTTCCTGTTCTGCCCACATTTTTATCTGGATCATAGCTTTTTCCAGTGCATCCTCTCTCCGATCTGCCGCCTGGATGGTTAAAATTCCGCATACCGGCGGATATTTTAACATCTTTCGAAAAGCCATTTCCTGCCGGAAAAACATGGGGTAATCCTGCTTTGCTGCAGCCTGGATGCTGTAGTGGTCCGGCGCATAGGTCTGAATGACCACGTCTCCCGCCTTGTCCCCTCTTCCAGCTCTGCCTGCCGCCTGGGTCAAAAGCTGAAACGTTCGCTCTGCACAACGGAAATCCGGCGCATATAGAGACGTATCGGCTGCCAGCACTCCTACCAGGGTCACCCCTGGAAAATCATGCCCTTTTACAATCATCTGGGTGCCGATTAAAATCTGGGCTTTTCCGCTTTCAAAGGCGGACAGGATTTCTTCGTGTCCTCCTTTTTTCGAGGTGGTGTCCAAATCCATCCGAAGCGTAGACACCCCCGGAAAACGCTGTTCTGTCATAGCCTGGATTTTCTGGGTTCCCGTTCCAAAACCGGCAATATAAGGGGAACCGCAGCTTGGACACACAGAGGGCTTAAAAGCAGTATAACCGCAGTAATGACATACCATACGCCCGTCTCTGTGAAGGGTCAGGGTTACGTCGCAGTGAGGGCATTTTACCGCCTCTCCGCAGGAACGGCAGGATATAAAGTTGGCATATCCTCTCCGGTTCATAAACAGCATAATCTGCTGGCCCTTGCTTAACCGTTCCTCCATCAGCTCCTGAAGCAGGCCGCTGAAAATAGATTTATTGCCTGCCTTTAATTCTTCTCTTAAGTCCACCACATGAACCTTTGCAAGGCGGCTGTCTTTTTTCGCTCTCTCTGTCAGGGTATACAGATGGTATTCTCCTGTCATGGCCTTTTCATAGCTTTCTACAGAAGGAGTGGCAGACCCCAATACCAATGGGGCATTATTTTGTCTTGCCCGAAAGGCCGCCGCTTCTCTGGCATGGTATTTTGGTGAAATTTCGCTTTTATAAGCCCCTTCGTGCTCTTCGTCTATAATAATCAGACCCAGGTTCTGAAAAGGGGTAAATAATGCGGATCTTGGCCCAATCATAATAGAAATTTCCTGATTTTTGGCTCTCACAAACTGGTCGTACCGTTCTCCGGCAGACAGTCTGGAATTAATAAAGGACACTTCCGGGCCAAACCGTTTATAAAACCGCATAACAGTCTGGTAAGTCAGGGCAATTTCCGGAATCAGCACAATGACTTCTTTTCCCAGCGTCCTCATATATTCAATAAGCCCCATGTAGACTTCTGTTTTGCCGCTTCCTGTAATACCGTGAATCAGGGAAGTTCCCCGTTCCCCCTCTTCATAACGGGCTTTAAAATCTTCTACAATCTTTTGCTGTTCCGGATTTAAAACCGGATGTCCGGAAAGCCTGAACTCTTCCCCTTGAAAGGCGGCCGCCGGATTCCGGTACACATTTTCCCGTTCTACTGCAATAATTCCCTGGGTTTCCAGAGGTTTTAACGCCGCTGCTGTCAGATTCAGCTGATGGACAGCGGTTTCATAAGGGATAACCGAAACAGAACGAAAGGTTTCAAAAAGCCGGACTCTGGCCCGGTATTTTTTCCGTTCTGCCTCTTTAAAAGCCTCATCCAGGCCCTCTTTTGACAGCAGACAGCGGATGTATTTTTTTTCCGTTCCCTTTACCTTCTGCTTAACCGGAAGAACGGTTTTTAACGCCTGGTTCATCGTACAGCCATACCGTTCTTTCATCCACCAGGCCAGTTCAATCAGCTGAGATTCTGCACTGAAACTGCCTTCCACCACGCCCAGAATCTCTTTTATTTTATCTTCCTTATAACCAGCCTTTGACGTAAGCCCCACTACATAGCCGGTTCGTTCTCTGTTCCCAGCCCCAAAGGGAATCCGGACTCTGGTTCCGGCCTGGATTTTTCCGGAAAGCCTTTCCGGAATCCGATAAGAAAAGGGACGGTCTACTTTTTCGTGGGAAATGTCAATTATAATCCGGGCATACATGCCGGCCATATAAGCCTATGCCTCCTTTATCAATTCTGCGGCGACTGAACCAAGTCCCATACTGTTGGAACCCTTAAACAAAACGCAGTCTCCATCCTTCAGCGTTTCTTTTAAAGCCTTTAAAAGTTCGGACTTTTCGGAAAATCTGTGAACCGCTGTCCTGGTTTTGGCATCAGGGTCGGCTTCATTCAATCCATTTTCTATCTCCGCTGCCAAATCTCCCAAAAGGAATAGCTCATCTGCCATATGGTTATCCAAAAATCCGGCAATGTAAGCCCCAATCTCTTTATGATAAGCTGTCTCCTCAGGGCCTAATTCCTTCATATCTGCCAGAACTGCAATCTTTCTTCTTCCTGGATGAATGGCCATTAAGACTTCCAGCCCAGCCTTCATGGATACCGGACTGGCGTTATAAGAATCGTCAATAATGGTACATTTGGACGTCTCTACAACCTGCTGTCTTCCCTGGTAGCCGGAAAAACGTTCCAGGGCCTTAGCAGCATCTTTTAAAGCCACTCCATTTTCCTTGGCCACTGCAATGGAAAGGATAGCATTTAATATGTTGTGGCTTCCAAATACCTGCAAACGCACCCTGGCCTGCTCTCCATCCGGACAGCAGGCCGTAAAGACCGGAAATCCCTCTTCCGCTCCTGCGCAGACTGCCCGATAATGGCAATTTTCACCTGTTCCGTAATAAATGGTACGGCAGCCTTCCTTTGCAGTCCGGTGCTTTAATATGGGGTCATCTCCATTTAAGAACAAAAGTCCTCCCTCTTTCATTCCTTCCTGGATTTTCAGTTTTTCGATACAGATGTTTTCCTGAGTCTTTAACTGGCCGATATGGGCGATTCCAATATTGGTAACTGCTGCCATATCCACCTTTGCAATGGAAGCGATTCGTTCCATTTCTCCAGGCTCGCTCATGCCCAGTTCCAAAACTGCAATTTCATCCTCAGGCTCAATCTGAAACAAGGTAATGGGTACGCCCACCTGACTGTTAAAATTGCCGGAAGTTTTAAAAACTCTGTCATATCCTCCTGACAGGGCGCAGGAAATCATCTCTCTGGTAGTAGTTTTCCCTACGCTTCCCGTAACTCCGATTACCGGAACCTGGATTTTGCTGCGGCAGTAAGCCCCGATTTTCTGAAGGGCTTTCACCGTATCTTCTACATAAATCCATGCTGCCCTATCCGGCGCGGAAGCATTTTTCAACTGGTTTTCAACTGCTTCTCTGTCAGGATGCCGGCTGGTAAGAGACGCCGCAGCGCCTCCCTGTAAAGCAGATAAAATAAACTGATGTCCATCTGCCCGTTCTCCAATCACCGGAACAAATAAAGCGCCGGCCTTCGCCTTTCTGGAATCTGTCTCAATGGATGTAATGACAGTATCCCCATTGCCCCACACCAGCTTTCCGCCGGCTGCGGCTGCAAGTTCTTCCACTCTTAGCTGCGGCATAATCCAGTAACCTCCTCAATAACCGCTCTGTCTAAAAATGGACGGCGGACTCCGTTTTCTTCCTGATAATCTTCATGGCCCTTTCCAATTACTGCGATCATATCCCCTTCCTCTGCATGAGTAACCGCATAGGTAATGGCCTCTTTCCGGTCTGGAATCTCCAGGAACTTTCCTCCTGTAGGAATCAGGGCAGATTTAATATCTGCAATAATGTCCTCTGTTTTTTCAAATCTGGAATTATCTGCTGTTAAAATGCACAGATCCGCCATTTTTCCCCCCATCTCACCCATGGCGTATCTCCGGTCTTTGGAGCGGTTTCCGCCGCAGCCAAAAACGCAGATCAGGCGCTTGGGATGGTATTCTCTCAGGGTTTTCAACAGACTCTCCATGCTGACTGCATTGTGGGCGTAATCAACAATTACAGAAAATTTGGGAGAACTGTAAACCAGTTCCATACGGCCGTTGACTCTAAGATGCTTTAACGCCTGTTCGACTGTCTCCTTTGGAAGATCGAGAAAACTGGTTACTGCAAATGCGCCTAATGCATTGTACACGTTAAATCTTCCAGGAACTCCCACCTTTACGTCTGCCTCATATTTTCCCTGAATGTCAAATTCTACGCCTACAAAGCTGCCGTCAGCTACGCAGCGGATGTTAGAAGCGAAAAAGTCGCAGGGCTTTTCCAGGCTGAACTCATAAACCGGACAGCGGGCATGTTTTTTAATCTCTTCAAAGTGGCTGTCATCCCGATTTAAAATGCCGATCTTTGCCATGGCAAAAATCTGGGATTTATAGTATAAATACTCTTCAAAGCTTTCGTGTTCATTGGGGCCGATGTGATCAGGAGAAAGGTTTGTAAACAGAGCGTAATCAAAAATAATTCCGTCTACGCGGTGCATTTTCAATCCCTGAGAAGAAACCTCCATAACCACATACTGGCAGCCGGCTTTTACCATTCTGTCAAAGGCCTCATGGAGGGCCCAGGATTCCGGAGTCGTGTTGACAGTAGGCCAGACTTCGTCTCCAATTACCACGCCTGTGGTTCCAATCATGCCCACCTTTTTGCCGCAGGCTTCTAAGATCGCCTTAATCATATGGGTAGTCGTGGTTTTTCCCTTTGTGCCTGTAACGCCGATGGTTACCATTTTCTCTGCCGGATAGCCGAATCTGGCAGCAGAAAGATGCGCCAGGGCCTGGCGGCCATTTTCTACCTGAATCACGGTCACGTCTTCCGGAACCGATACAGGATGCTCTACTACCAGAATCCGGCATCCCGATGACAACACTGACGGGATAAAGTCATGGGAATCTGCCTTTGCTCCCTTCATGCAGACAAACACTGTATGCTCTGCTGCTTTTCTGGAATCATAAACCACTTCGGAGGCCTCCTGATCCAGATTTCCCTGAAGAAGGGTATAAGAAATTTTATTTAGCCACTCTCGAACTGCCATAAATCCTCCTATTGCTGAAAAGACCTGCGGCCGCTTCAGATTTTCCGAAAGCGGCCTCAGGGGTTTCCTTCCTTTTTCTTAGAATAATCCAGTGATTACTCCCTTTTCATTTACATCAATATTATCTGCCGCAGGCTTTTTGGGAAGGCCGGGCATGGTCATAATGGCTCCCGTCAGAACCACTACAAAGCCTGCGCCTGCAGATACGTATGCATCCCTTACATTTACTGTGAATCCGGTAGGACGGCCAAGCCTGGTCTGATCGTCGGATAAGGAATACTGGGTTTTTGCCATGCAGACCGGAAGATCGCCAAATCCCATCTCTTCAATCCGCTTTAACGCTCTCTCTGCCGCAGGCGCATAGGTAACGCCGTCTGCTCCGTAAATCTCTGCTGCAACGGTATGAATTTTATCCTTTAACGGCATATCATCCGGGTAAAGAACATGGAAATTGCTTTCCTTTCTCTCTAAGGTATGAATTACCTTATTTGCCAGTTCAATTCCGCCTTCGCCGCCTTTTTCCCAAACCTCGGAAAGAGCGAACTCACAGCCTCTGTCCTCGCAGAATTTCTTGATGTATTCATATTCTGCCTGGGTGTCGGTAATAAAGGAGTTTAGGGTTACTACTACCGGAACTCCGTATTTCTGAAGGTTCTCAATATGCTTTTCCAGATTTACAATTCCTCTGGACAGTGCAGTTAAGTTTTCTTCTGCCAGTTCTGTCTTCGGCACGCCGCCATTATACTTTAATGCCCGCACCGTCGCTACCAATACGACTGTATCTGGCTTTAATCCAGCCTTCCGGCACTTGATGTCAAAGAATTTCTCTGCGCCTAAATCAGCGCCGAATCCAGCCTCTGTTACGACGATGTCAGCCAGTTTTAAAGCGGTTTTGGTTGCCCTTACGCTGTTGCAGCCATGGGCAATATTGGCAAATGGGCCGCCGTGGACAATGGCTCCCGTATGCTCTAAGGTCTGAATCAGATTTGGTTTTAACGCATCTTTTAATAGGGCTGCCATAGCGCCTACTGCATTTAACTGTGCGGCCGTAACCGGCTCCCCTGCAAAATTATATGCAACTACAATTCTTCCCAGACGATCCTTTAAATCTTTCATATCATCTGCCAGACAGAGAATTGCCATAATTTCTGAAGCCACGGTAATGACGAAGTGATCCTCTCTTACCATACCGTCTGCCTTTGCGCCAAGTCCGATTACCACATTGCGCAGGGCACGGTCATTCATATCCAGGCAGCGCTTCCAGAGAATCTGCCTTGGATCAATCCCCAGTGCATTGCCCTGCTGGATATGGTTGTCCAAAAGAGCTGCCAACAGGTTGTTCGCTGAAGTAATAGCGTGGAAGTCTCCGGTAAAATGAAGGTTTAAATCTTCCATCGGCACTACCTGGGCATATCCGCCTCCGGCTGCGCCTCCTTTAATGCCAAAGCAGGGGCCTAGGGAAGGTTCCCGCAAAGCAATGATGGCGCTTTTTCCTACTTTTGCAAAGGCCTGTCCCAGTCCTACAGAGGTGGTGGTTTTTCCCTCTCCTGCCGGAGTAGGGTTAATAGCGGTTACTAAAACCAGTTTACCGTCAGGGCGTTTTTTAATTCTCTCCCACAACTCGTCGCCAAGCTTTGCTTTGTACTTTCCATAAAGCTCCAGCTCGTCTTCCATAATGCCATAATTTGCAGCCACATTTTTAATTGGCTGCATGCTCGCTTCCTGGGCAATCTCAATATCTGTTTTCATCCTTCATCCTCCTGTGTGTTTATTTACTACTCAACCGCCCATTTCCATCAGTTCTTCAAACTGCTCCATAGACATAAGAACCTTACGCGGTTTTGTTCCTTCTTCTTCTCCTACCACTCCGGCGTCTGCAAGCTGGTCCATAATACGGGCAGCCCTGTTAAAACCGATTTTAAATACTCTCTGCAGCATTCCGATAGAAGCCTTGTCTTTTTCTATGATGAATTTTGCCGCCTGGACAAAATACTCATCCCGGTTGTCTCCGCCCGCTGAAGCTCCCTGAGGGCCTTTGGCAATCTGCTGTTCCACGTCCGGGCTGTAGGGCGTTCCCAGCTCCTGCTGACTTAAAAATTCTACTACCTTTGCCACCTCGCTGTCTGAGACAAATGCGCCCTGAACACGCTGGGGCTTTGGCATTCCAGAAGGATAAAACAGCATGTCTCCTTTTCCCAGCAGCTTTTCTGCTCCGTTCATATCAATAATGGTACGGGAGTCTACTCCGGAAGATACGGCAAATGCAATTCTGGACGGCACATTTGCTTTAATCAAACCAGTAATAACGTTTACAGACGGCCTCTGGGTTGCAATTACCAGATGAATGCCTGCTGCACGGGCCAGCTGTGCCAGACGGCAGATGGAATCCTCTACTTCTCCTGGCGATACCATCATAAGGTCTGCCAGCTCGTCTACAATAATTACAATCTGCGGCATTTTTTTCGGTTTGTTCTCGTCTTCAATATCCTGGATATTTTCTACCCTGGCATTGTATCCTTTCAAATCCCGAACGCCATACTTTGCGAATTTTTTATATCGATCTGTCATTTCTGCTACTGCCCAGTTTAATGCTCCAGACGCCTTTTTCGGGTCTGTGACAACCGGAATCAGAAGATGGGGGATTCCGTTATAAACGCTTAATTCTACTACTTTAGGGTCTACCATAATCAGCTTGACGTCATCCGGATTGGCCTTGTAGATAATACTCATAATCAGGGTATTGATGCACACCGATTTACCGGAACCGGTTGCGCCTGCAATTAACAGATGGGGCATCTTGGCAATGTCCGTCACCACGGTCTGGCCGCCAATATCCTTTCCCACGGCAAATGCCAGACGGGAGGAATGGCGCTTAAACTCTTCTGATTCCAGCAGATCCCTTAAATAAACGATATTGTTTTCTTTGTTTGGAACCTCAATTCCCACTGCAGATTTTCCTGGAATTGGAGCTTCAATCCGGATGTCCGCAGCCGCAAGGCTTAGCTTAATATCATCTGCCAGGGCTACTATTTTGCTTACCTTAACGCCTTGCTCCGGATGGAGCTCGTAGCGGGTTACAGACGGACCGCAGCTGATATTGGTAACCGTAACTCCCACGCCAAAATCTCTCAGGGTCTGCTGTAATTTAATAGCTGTATCCTTATATTCCTGTTCAGAAAACGACGTATTCTGGCTGCCCTTCTTTAACAGGCTGGTCGGAGGGAATATGTATTCCTTATGGACTTCTTCAATCTTTTCCCTGGCCTCCATTGCTACTGCGGCCTGGGAATCTCCCTCCTGCTTTACCTCTTCTTTCCGTTTTTCCAGCTTCTTTTGAAGAAGCTCTGTCTCGCTTTCAATGACCTTTCCAGTGGCCGTAACTACCCGTTTTTCCCCTTCCGGAACGTATACCGTATCAGCCGCCTGGACCGGTTCCGGAGTAGGTTCCGGTTCAAATTCAGGTGCAAATTCCGGTTCAATCCTGGGTTCAAGCCTGGGTCCAAATTCTGACTCCAATTCTGATGCAGGCTCTTCTTCCATAATTACGGTGCTTGGAACCGGATCTTCCTCAAATGGAACCGGCTCCTTATCAATGCGGTAATTCTCTCCCGACTCTTCCAAAACATCCATTTCATTTAAGGTACTGGTATTTTTCGGCGCTACAAAAGAAATCCTGTCTTCCTCCGGGTTTTCGCCGTCTGCCTCAAATGGTGGCAACTCCGCCTCCATGGAAGAAACAGCTTTTTGTTCCTTTGATCCAGGATAATCGATCTTTCCGGTAAATATGTCTGCCGGATGGGATTCCGGCGTCTTCTCCGGCTCTTCCTTCCTCTGTTCCATTTCCTTTTTATCTGCCTCTGCCCGTTTTAGCAGTTCCTCCAGAGAAGGCGGTTCCGGAGCCGGTTCAAACATAGAACGGATCGGAGCGTCTGTACATAAAGGTACATCTGCCGGATCGTCAATCTTTGTGGCATTCAAATCAACGCCCCGCACCTTCTGCTCCCTCTGAATCCGTCTTTCTTCCTGCTTTTCCGCATAAATCTCACGCCGTCTTCCAATATCTTCCTTGGCATAATGGTACGCCTTGTCTCCGCCGTTTTTCATAGCTTTAATCACAGACTTTTCCGTAATGCAGACAATGCAGATAATCAGCAGTGCGATCAGCACGACATAAGCGCCAACCGTGCCCACTACGGCAGACAGGCCGCCGGCAAAAAGGCCGCCCACCAGACCGCCGCCTTTTCCTGTGGCAGCCGATACCTTATAGTATTCTAAAACAGATGCCCCCGCCAGCTCCCTGTTTCCAAAAAGAAGATGGAATAAACCGCATAAAATCAATGCGGCTCCAATGGCAGCGGAAAGCTTTAACGTTGCCCTTACATTGCCTCGGTTCGACAGGGCAAAACAGGTTCCAATAAATAAAAAGATGGGAACCAGATATCCGACGCTGCCAAACAGGCCCAGCTGGGCGCTTTTTAAAACCTGTCCCACTGCGCCGCACAGGTTAAAATTGCTTAAAAACAGCAACACAGCTACTACGAAAGAACTGATAATAAATACCTCGGCTCGAATGACTTCGGCGCCTTCATCATATTGGGGCTCCGGCTGTTTCTTGGGACGCCCTGGCTTTCTCGTACTGTTCTGTGGTGTTTTCTTCGTTTTTTTCGTTTCTGACACGAAATATGCCTCCTACTATCTTCCTAATCAGGCAAAAGCGACAATTGCCCATTGTTGATAGTATACAAAAGTTTCAGCAATTTTTCAAGTCTGTGGCAGCATTGTCTGTCATCTGTCTGCCTGTTCTATCATCTGATGTAGCTTTTTCAGCGCATCTTTAATTCCTCCCACCTGGTCAATGAGGCCTGCGTCTACGGTTTCTGCACCTACTAAAACCGTGCCTAAATCCCTGGTCAGCATTTCCGTGTTATGCATCAGCCTCATAAGCTTATCATAACTAATTCGGGAATGTGCAGCTACAAAGCTTAAAATCCGATCCTGAATCATCTCGAAATATTCGTAGGTCTGGGCTGCTCCGATTACCATTCCGCTCATTCTCACGGGATGAATCATCATGGTGCCTGTAGGGACGATAAAGGAATGATCGGACGCTACAGCTAAGGGCACTCCGATGGAATGGCTGCCTCCCAATACCAGAGATACAGTAGGAATACTTAAAGATGCAATCATCTCTGCAATGGCAAGTCCTGCATCTACGTCCCCTCCTGAAGTATTCAAAAGAACCAGCAGCCCTTCCACTTCTTTGTCGTCTTCGATTTCCGCAAGCTTCGGAAGAACGTGGTCATACTTGGTGGCCTTGCTGCTGCCGGACAGATTCTCATGGCCCTCCACCTCTCCGATGATTGACAGCAGGTGGATCTTATGTCTCTTTTTATTGTTTTCCAGGCTCATCTGGCCGTATTCTTCCATCATCTCTGTCTCTTTTTCTTCCAGCTCTTTTTTCTCTTTTTCTTCTTCAAACCTGCTCATAGTTATCTCCCTGATCCCATATTATTCTGTTTTGCATAGCGATTTTAAACGGCTGCATGTGTAGTTAGCTTGTACGATATTTTTGTAATTATTCAGCCTGTTTTCTGTACTTTTTTCGTTTTTTGTAGTAAGATATTTGAAAACAGGATTCCGTCCCTGAACGGTACAGAATCTATAACAATGCAGGAGGTTTTACATGGAAAAGATTAAAATGACTACTCCCCTTGTGGAAATGGATGGGGATGAAATGACAAGAATCCTCTGGAAGATGATCAAAGATGAGCTGCTGCTTCCGTTTATTGATTTAAAAACCGAGTATTACGATTTGGGACTAGAAAACAGGGACGCTACCAATGATCAGGTAACCGTTGACTCTGCCCTGGCTACCAAAAAATACGGTGTTGCAGTCAAATGTGCCACCATCACTCCCAATGCCGCCAGAGTAAAGGAATACAATTTAAAAGAAATGTGGAAAAGCCCCAACGGAACCATCCGCGCCATTTTAGACGGCACAGTGTTCCGCAGCCCCATTGTTGTAAAAGGAATCGAGCCATGCGTAAAGAACTGGAAAAAACCCATTACCATTGCAAGACATGCTTACGGAGACGTATATAAAGGCGTAGAAATCAAGGTTCCAGGCGCCGGAACAGCGGAGCTGGTTTATACGGCGGCTGACGGATCACAGATAAAAGAAACCATCCATAAATTTGACGGTCCTGGTATTATCCAGGGTATGCACAATGTTTCTGCTTCTATCGAAAGCTTTGCCAGAAGCTGTTTTAACTACGCTTTAGATGTAAAACAGGATCTGTGGTTTGCTACCAAGGACACTATCTCCAAAAAATATGATCACACCTTTAAAGATATTTTCCAGGAAATCTTCGATGCAGAATATGCCGACAAATTTGAGAAGGCCGGTATTACTTATTTTTATACCCTGATTGATGATGCGGTAGCCCGTGTGATGAAATCCGAAGGCGGTTATATCTGGGCCTGCAAGAACTATGACGGTGATGTTATGAGCGACATGATCTCTTCTGCATTTGGCTCTCTGGCAATGATGACCTCTGTACTGGTATCTCCAGAAGGCTACTACGAGTATGAAGCGGCTCACGGTACCGTACAGCGCCACTACTACAAGCATCTGGCCGGCGAGGAAACTTCCACCAACTCGGTGGCTACCATCTTTGCATGGTCCGGCGCCCTTAGAAAACGAGGCGAATTAGACGGCAGCAAAGAGCTGGCTGAATTTGCAGACCGGCTGGAACAGGCTACCCTGGATACCATTGAAAGCGGCTTTATGACAAAAGACCTGGCTCTCATTACTACTCTGGAAAATCCTACGGTATTAAACAGTGAACAGTTTATTAAAGCCATTGCTTCCCGCTTATAATTCTTTGATTTCACAGAAAGCAACATCCTATGAAAAAAGCTGCCCCATAGGGATAACCCCCTTATGGGACAGCTTTTTTGACGCCAATTACCTGATTTTAATAATTTATGCCGGTAATTTTACTTTTTATTAATAAGTATTGTTAATGAAATGTTGTTAAACTCAATTATAAAAAGATAGAAGAGGCTTGGTTTTTGTGAAATATAGAGAAGATATGTGGCTTTTCAGAAAATAATTTTATCAAAATAAATATATAGTATTCTGTTCCATTTTGTGCTACACTACACCTGTACTTAAGTTTAAAAACTTTTATGCGGAGGTCAATATGAAGAAAGTATACGAAGGTAAAACCAAAGATGTATATCAGTTAGACAACGGCAATGTTTTATTAAAATTTAAAGATGACTGCACCGGCAAAGACGGCGTATTCGATCCAGGTGAAAACTCTGTAGGATTGACCATTGACGGTATTGGCAAGGCAAATCTGGAAACTTCTATCCACTTCTTCGAGCTGTTAAAGGACGCTGGCATTAAGACCCATTATGTAGGCGCAAACTTAGAAGATGCAACCATGGAAGTTCTTCCTGCTACTGTATTTGGAAAAGGCCTTGAAGTTATCTGCCGTTTAGTTGCTACCGGAAGCTTTATCCGCCGTTACGGCGCATACATCGAAGATGGTACAGAATTGCCTGGCGGTTACGTTGAAGCAACTTTCAAAGATGATGACCGCTGCGATCCGCTTGTAACCTGCGAAGGTCTGGTTGCATTAAACGTTATGAGCAAGGAAATGTTTGAATCCATGAAGGAGCAGACATTAAAGATTACCAAGATTGTTGCAGACGATCTGGCAAAGAAAGGCTTAAAACTTTACGACATTAAGTTTGAGTTCGGCTATAACAACGGCGAAGTTATCCTGATTGATGAAATTGCCAGCGGAAACATGCGTGTTTACAAAGATGGCAAGATTGTAGATCCAATGGAACTGACTTCTATCATCTTAGGAAAGTAATTTTAAGGGCAAAGCTGCTTTTACGGCTTTGCCCTTTTTTAATCTCATATGATTGACAGCTATTCTTTTTTTACACGGCACAAAAATTTTCCAAACATATCACAAGCATATCCCAGCAGAATTCCCAGCAAGATAGCTGCTGCTGCTTTTATATCTCCTTTTGCTGCAAATGTAGAAAAGGAACCAATAAAAGCGCCTGGAACAAATTTAAGAAAACGGCTGTTTCCGGCTGCACACATAAGAAATGTGGTCAAAAACGTCATAAACAGCCCAACTGCCTGACCTGGTATCAGCTGTGCTAATGCAAGCGAAAGCACAGCATAAAGAATTCCGCTTCCTACACAGGCAAATGTCTTCGGCAAATTTTCTGCACCTTTCCAGGGCGCTGCAAAATACGCCGTACATCCTGCAAAACCAGCCCATCCCGGAAGCCCTAAAAACGCAGCTGCTGCCATCCAGAACGTACACAAGACAGCTGTTACAAATGCACATTTGTAAGTATCTTTGCAAGGCCCTGAAGTATCTTTCATATTATCACACTTTCTTGTCCTGCGGACTTCCTTTTCTTCCTGGTTTTAACACAATCTCTCCCTTGGAAATTGCATGAACCGGACATATCAGTGCACAGAGATGGCATCCTACGCACTTATCTGTATTGCAGTTGGGCTTACGGGTCTTTTCATCCCATTCCATCGCCTGGTGTGCACCATCATAACAGGATATATAGCATCGTCCGCATCCGATACACTGTTCCTCATCAATCTTTGGATAAACAATATAATCTCTGTCCAGATTTTCTGCCGGAATAATGTTCTGATTTGCCAGTCCAACCAGCTGGCTTAAATGATCGACTCCCTGCTCTTCCATATAATGCATAAGTCCGTTCTTCATATCTTCTACAATCCGGTAACCATACTGCATAATCGCAGTGGTAACCTGTAAAGTAGAAGAACCCAACAGAATAAACTCTGCCGCATCTTCCCAGGTTTCAATTCCGCCAATTCCAGAAATTGGAAGTTCTTCCAAACCTTCTGCTGTTCTAAGCTGCTGAATAAAACGCAGTGCAATTGGCTTAACTGCCTTTCCGGAATATCCGGAAATAGAAGACTTGCCATTAATAACCGGCATACCAATCTTGCGGTCCAAATCTACATCTGTAATAGACTTTACCGTATTGATAGCAGAAATTCCGTCTGCCCCGCCTTCCAGACAGGCCTTTGCTACTCCAACCATATCGGTAATATTCGGTGTCATCTTAGCCAGAACCGGAAGAGAAGAACCCCTTTTTACTGCCGCACAGTACTTTCTGCACAGTTCCGGATTGGTACCTACGTCTGAGCCCATCGCATGAGAAGTCATCTGCGGACAGGACAGATTCATTTCGATCATATCTGCTCCTGCTTCCGTAACCAGACGGGCCAGTTCCACCCAGTCTTCTTCATTGGTTCCCATAATGGATGCAATCAAAACCTTATCCGGATATTCTTCTTTCAAACGCTTCACATCTGCCAGATTTTCTTCCAGAGAATGCTCTGCAATCTGTTCCATATTTTTAAATCCTACAAAAGGTGTTCCCTCTTTTGTCAGGGCCGCAAATCGCGGAGAAACTTCGTCAACCAGAAAATGTTTTGGTCCTATTGTCTTGAATACTACACCGCCCCATCCGGTATCGTATGCTTTCTTACACATGTCATAACAGTTTCCTACTGGAGATGAGGACAGACAAAACGGATTTTCAAAGTGAACTCCCAAAAAATCAATGGATAAATCCTTGTTGATCATGAACGGCTCCCCCTTTCCTGAAGGCTTTGGTGAATCATCTGTGCCGCTTCTTTTCCTTTTCTTACAGCCCAGACTACTGTCTTATCTCCCAGAGCCAGATCTCCTGTTACAAATACTTTTGGATCTGCGGTTTTATAACCTTCTGCATCTCCTGGTTTTTCTTTTAACTCCAACCCAAGTCCGTCCAGGTCAGGCTTCTGGCCAACTGCCAGGATAATCTTATCTGCACGAATCTGCAGCGTTCCATCCATATGACGATGTTTAAAGGTTACGGTATCGTTGTCAGCATGCTCTGGAACATAACCGTCAATAATGGTAACTCCCGCTTCTCTTGCACCTTCCAGTTCTTTTTCAGA
>CALHQJ010000019.1 GCA_938036545.1 uncultured Clostridium sp.
GTTCGAACATGAAATCGTCGCCCTCGAAACGCTCGATATTGCGCCTTACGGCTTCCAGGGCCGCCTTTGCAATTCTGGACAGCAGGGCTCCGGAGCCGGCTGTAACTGTCTGATCCTGTACCTCAATCCCAGAAAAGCCCTTTGTCATGGAAATCACAACTCCATCGTATCCCTTATCGCTGACTAAAAGGTTGCTTCCATTTCCCAGAATATAGTAAGGCACATGTTTCCTGCGGCAAAGGCTTACTACGGCGGCAATCTCCTTTTCACTGAAAGGAGTCACATAATATGCTGCCGGCCCGCCGGTCCGGAACGTGGTATGTTTTTTCATCAGTTCTTCTGTTACAACCCGCTCCGCTCCTCCGGCTGCCTCTGTTAAGTTTGCCAAAAATTCTGTCATTCTTAAATCCCCTGTCTGCTTAAATTGGCCTGTACACGATTGTACAGTTCCTTGGCTGCATTGTATCCCATCTTTTTCTGTCTGTGGTTGACTGCGGCAGACTCTACGATAATTGCCAGATTCCGTCCTGGACGAATGGGAATGGAATGGCAGACTACCCGATTTCCTAAAAATTCGGTATACTGATCCTCCAGTCCCAACCGGTCATACTCTTTATCTTTATTCCAGTCCTCCAGTTTAATTACCATATCTATTGACTGGGTATCCTTTACGCTCTCAACACCGAACAGGGTCTTTACATCAATAATTCCAATGCCCCGCAGTTCAATAAAGTGTCTGGTAATGTCCGGAGCGCTTCCGATTAAGGTATCGTCGCTGACTTTCCGAAGTTCTACCACATCATCCGTTACCAGACGGTGTCCCCTCTTAATCAGCTCCAGAGCCGCCTCGCTTTTCCCAATGCCGCTTTCTCCCATAATCAGTACGCCTTCGCCAAATACATCCACCAGAACGCCGTGAATACTGATGCAGGGCGCCAGCTTTACATTGAGCCAGCGGATTACCTCAGCCATTAAATCGGAAGTAGATTTGGCGGAAATCAGGCAGGGAACTCCATAATGGTTTGCCATTTCCAGCATATCTTCATCCGGCCCCATGCTGCGGCTGTAAATCAAGCATGGAATCTGGCATGCCAGCAGACGGTCATAAATCTCCCTCTTGCGTTCAACTGTCAGGGTATTTAAATAGGCCTGCTCTACAAAGCCAATAATCTGAACCCGTTCATTGTCAAAATGCTCAAAAAATCCTGTCAGCTGAAGAGCCGGACGATTTACATCTGGATGAGACACCACAATTTTATCTGTGTCAATCTCAGGGGTCACGTTTTGCAAATTCAGCTTATTAATAATCTCCGTAATCGTTACTCCATACATGATCTCTTCTCCTTAAATTTGTATGTTTATACATGATATAAGTATACAAGCTTTCTATGTGGTTTGACAAGCAGGTTTTCGGAAAAATTCATAAACCGCTTCTGCTGCCTGCCGGTTCATGCCAGGCACGTCCAGCAATTCTTCCACAGATGCCTGCTGAATCTTTTCAATTTCTTTAAAATGCCTCATCAGCGCCTTTCTTCTGGAAGGCCCGATTCCGCTGATATCGTCTAAAATGGATTTCACCTGGCTCTTGCTCCGCAGGCTTCTGTGGTACTCAATGGCAAATCTGTGGGCCTCGTCCTGAATCCTGGTTATCAGGCGGAAGCCTTCTGAATGTCTGTCAATGGGTATTTCCTCATTGTCAAAATAAAGGCCTCTGGTTCTGTGGCTGTCATCCTTTACCATACCGCATACCGGAATGGAAAGCCCCAGCTCTGCCAAAACCTTTAAGGCAATGTTGACCTGTCCCTTTCCGCCATCCATCATAATCAAATCCGGAAAGCGGGTAAAACTTCCAAAAGACAGATCCATTCCCTTTTCTTTCAGTTCCTTTGCTTCGGAAATTCCATGAGAAAACCGTCTGGTAAGCACCTCTTCCATAGAGGCATAATCATTTGGCCCCTGGACTGTGCGAATCCGGAACTTGCGGTAATCGCTGCGCTTTGGCTTGCCGTCTTCATATACAATCATGGAACCTACCGACTCTACGCCGCTGATATTAGAAATGTCAAAGGCTTCAATCCGGCTGACCTTTGGAAGGTTCATCCAGGAGCCAACCTGATTCATGGCCCCAATGGTGCGGAGCTCTTCTCTCTTAATCTGCTCCGAATCCTGAACCAGCACCATAGAAGCGTTTTTAGCCGCCAGTTCTACCAGACGCTCCTTATCTCCCTTTTGCGGCACGGTAATGTGAACCTTCTGTCCCCTCTTTGCACTGAGCCACTGGGTCAGGATTTCTTCATCCTCTAAGGGCGTCTGTACCCACAGTTCCCTGGGAATAAATGGAGTTCCTGCATAAAACTGTTTTACAAAGCTGGTCAAAATCGCCCCTTTTTCCTCATCCATGGCTACAGACAGGCGGAAATGATCCCGTCCTATCAGCTTGCCCTCCCGCACAAAAAACACCTGAACAACTGCATCTTCTCCGGCCTTTGCCATGGCGATAATATCCCGGTCTTCCATGTTGTGGCTGGTAATCTTCTGTTTCTGGGCCACATGCCTGACACTGGTTAATAAATCGCGGTATTCAATGGCCTTCTCAAAGTCCATGTTATCAGAAGCTGCCATCATCTTTTCTTCCAGGGATTTTAATACCGGTTCAAAATTACCGTTTAAAAATTCCAGGGCCTGATTAAAATTGGCCCTGTATTCTTCTTTGCTGATATATCCCTGACAAGGGGCCTGGCACTGTTTGATATGGTAGTTCAGACAGGGCCGTTCTTTCCCCTCGTCTCTTGGCAGAACCCTCTGACAGGTTCGGATCTGATAAAGCTTGCATACCAAATCCAGGGTGTCCTTGACTGCACCGGAGCTGGTATAAGGGCCAAAATACCGGCTCTTGTCCCGTTTCATGGTTCTGGCAAACTGAAGTCTTGGATAATCCTCATACACCGTTGCCCGAATATAGGGATAGCTTTTATCGTCCTTTAACATGGTATTGTACTTGGGGCGATATTCTTTAATCAAATTACACTCCAAAACCAGGGCTTCCATTTCCGAATCTGTAATAATGTACTCGAATCGGGCGATTCTGGAAACCATCTGTTCAATTTTGGCAGTCTTATTGCGGCTGCTCTGAAAATACTGGCGCACCCGATTTTTTAAGCTTACCGCTTTTCCCACATAGATAATCTCATCCTTTGCGTCATGCATCAGATAAACACCTGGCTGGGCCGGAAGCTTTTTCAATTCTTCTTCAATGTCAAAAACCATTTATTCCCTCCTCTGCCTGGCAAAAAGTACAGCCGGCTTCTATCGCAGCCGGCTTCCATCGTACCTTTTTCTTGTTTCCAGGCTTTTTACCAGCCAGGCCAGCTGAATATCCGGATCCCCTGTAGAAGGAACCATATCCAGCACCAGATAAATGCTGTCCAGTTCCTTCTGGCTCACCTTTCCCTTCATTCGCTTTAAAATCTCTATCTGGCGTCCAATTTCCTCTGCCTCTAAAAATTCCAGCAGCAAGGGATTGGGACTCTCTTCTTCCTCTGACGGCCTTCTGCTTTCCTGCTCTACCTTCTCAAACCGCAGTCTTTGAGCTGCATCCGGATATTTTTCCCGGTCTACCGGACTGTTAAACATGGAAAGAGGTCTTGCGTATACTCCGAAATTTCCGTAAAGGGCCTGGTAAATCACCAGTTGTTCCCCTGTCTCTGTATGAGATGCAATTGTAATGATTTGATACAGATTATTCTTAAAATGGCGGTATAATTCCCCTGGTTTCGGGATTCTTTCCAAATTCTCCATTTTCTTCTCCATCCTTTCTGTCTATCCTGCGCTGTCTTCTGTTTTCTTAAACAGCCTGACTGCCCGCCTCGGTTTCTGCGGCTGTCTCCGTTTCGGTTTCAGGAGGAAGGGCCGCCCTGGATTCTACAATGGCCGCTTCCTCTGCCTCTGCCTCCTCCGGAGTTAAAAGCCCTCCGTAATGATAGCGGTTGGCAGCGCTCCACAAAATCCATTCATCATAGCCTGCGTCATATACAGCCTGAATCTGCGCCCTGATTTCCGCATCTCCATAGGGAATGTAATTTTTCAGATAAGAAGCCGTAAAATCCTGAAGCCATGGGCGTACCACTGCCTGGTTTTCTCCCTCTGACTCAAATTTTTTCAGTTCCTTTTGAGAACCTTCTAAAGCCCCCAAAATGGTTTCATATGGTTTTGTATCCGGATAATCTACTCCGAAATTTCCATTTCCATAATGAGACGGATAAATCATTGGGCAGATATAGTCCAGGCTGGCTGCCATCTCTCCATAGCTCTGTCCTACAATCCGGGCGTCTGTCGTGCTGTTGATAATGGTTCCAAATACGTCGGCTGACACAAAGAGTCCTTCCGCCGTCAGCTGGTCATAAGCATACTGGATAAACTCCGTAATAATCTGAGTCTTATCTCTTCCCTGAGTATCCGCTTCATCAAATACCACGTCTCCCATGCCCCGCTCGGTACAAAACCGGACGTAGTCAAACTGTATCTCGTCAAAACCGGCTTCTCCGGCTTTTTTCCCGATTTCTACCAGGTAATCCCACACCTCTTTTTTGTAGGGATTCACCCAGGCCTGACCTTTGTTATCCTTATAAACACTGCCGTCTGACAGCTTCAGGCACCACTCCGGCTTCTTTTCTGCCAGATAGGGATCTCGAAAGGCCGGTATTCTTGCAATCATGTAAATATTGTGCTCTTTCAGCTTGTCTGCCAGCCCTTTCATGTCGCCGATATAGGTTTTTACTGCCTCAATCTCATTTACTGCAGGGCTGTCCATTTCAAAGGTTACATTGCCGAAGTCGTCTTTTACGTCGATTACCACAGCGTTTAATTCTGTCTGATCCATATAGCCGATAATTTCATCCATCCGTCCCTCAGATCCTGCGCTGTTGGCAGTCAAATAAATTCCTTTTACCTTTACTGGATTTCTCACCGGAGTACTGCTGATATTGATAATCTCATTTTCTTCTGCCTGTTCCCCATCCAGTTCAGCTTCCTCTGCCAGGTTTTCTTTCTCCGTCAAATCTTCTGCGTCCGTTCCCTCTGATTCTGCCTGGCTCTCCTCTGTTTCAGCCACATCTGCAATGTGCTCATACCTTCTGCATCCTGCCAGGCTCAAAAGACAGAGCAGCAGGCACAACAAAAGCGCTGTTTTTCTCTTCATAAACCATCCTCTTTTTCTCTGAATTTGCAAATCCGCATCCGTTCTTACCATAGTTAATGGCTATTTTACCACATAAACGATATTTTTGCCAGTTTTAAAAAGCTTTGAAAACTTGTATAAATTTCGTAAAATTCTTATGGCTTCTTTTCTGGATTGTGGTATAATATAGAAATATATTGCCTGTCATCAGTCAAGGTGCTGGTGACTTTACACTTTCACATCAATGGATAGGAGATTTCTTGTCATATGAAAATCGGATTTGATAACAACAAATATCTTACTATGCAGTCCCAGCATATTCGGGAAAGAATCGGCCAGTTTGGAGACAAGCTTTATCTGGAATTTGGCGGCAAGCTTTTTGACGATTACCACGCATCCCGTGTTCTTCCAGGTTTTGAGCCGGACAGCAAGCTTCGGATGCTTCTCCAGTTAGCAGATCAGGCTGAAATTTTAATTGCCATCAGCGCTGCTGATATTGAAAAAAATAAAGTCCGAGGCGATTTAGGCATTACCTATGATGTGGATGTGCTCCGCCTGATTCAGGAATATACGGACAAAGGCCTTTACGTAGGCAGCGTTGTTATTACCCAGTATTCCGGCCAGTCCAGCGCAGATCAGTTTAAAACAAAATTAGAGCATATGGGTATTAAAGTATACCGCCATTACATTATTGAAGGCTACCCCAGCAATGTGCCCCTGATTGTCAGTGATGAAGGTTATGGAAAAAACGACTATATTGAGACTTCCAAGCCTTTAGTTATCATTACTGCTCCCGGGCCCGGAAGCGGCAAGATGGCTACCTGTTTATCCCAGCTCTACCATGAAAATAAACGGGGCATTAAAGCCGGCTACGCCAAATTCGAGACGTTCCCCATCTGGAATCTGCCCTTAAAACATCCGGTTAATCTGGCTTATGAAGCTGCTACTGCCGACTTAAACGACGTTAACATGATCGACCCCTTCCACCTGGAAGCATACGGAACTACTACAGTCAATTATAATCGGGATGTAGAAATTTTCCCAGTGCTGAACGCCATTTTTGAAGGCATTTACGGGGAAAGTCCTTATAAATCCCCTACCGATATGGGCGTGAACATGGTAGGAAACTGCATCATTGATGATGAGGTATGCTGCGAGGCATCCCGTCAGGAAATTATCCGCCGGTATTACGAGGCTCTGGTTCGTCTGGTTCACGAGGATTCAACTCAGGAAGAAGTCTACAAAATCGAGCTTTTGATGAAGCAGGCCAAGACCAGTCCGGAGATGCGTTCTGTCATTGCCCCCTGTAAAGAGCTGGCTGCTGAAATCAAGGCTCCGGCCGCTGCCATGGAACTGGAGGACGGTACGATTGTTACCGGCAAGACCAGCAACCTGTTAGGCGCTTCTGCTGCCCTTTTACTCAATGCAGTAAAAGCCCTCGGAAATATTCCTCACAATGTTCACCTGATTGCTCCCTCTGCCATTGAGCCGATTCAGACCTTAAAGACTACTTACTTAGGCAGCAAAAATCCCAGGCTTCACACTGATGAGGTGCTGATTGCCCTGTCTATGTGCGCTGCTACAGACCGCAACGCCCAAATTGCCTTAGAGCAGCTTCCAAAGCTTCGCGGCTGTCAGGTTCACACTTCCGTCATGCTGTCCTCTGTGGATATTAATATGTTTAAAAAATTAGGAGTCCAGCTGACTTCTGAGCCTATTTACGAACACAAAAAGATTTACCATTAAATCTCAAAAACCCCAGAACCGCTTCTGAAGCCTGTGCATTTGAAACACAGGTTCCAGAGATGGTTCTGGGGTTTCTTTCTTTTTATAAAATAATTTCTTCTAAACTTCTCTTCGGTACATAATGTACCTGATTTTCATCTCGGTAATAGGTAGTGCTGCCATCTTCTCCCACAGGAACGGTTACTACGGTTTCCTTCGGTTTTCCTAAGGCCAGCACCAGACTGATGTGGTAACGCTCTGAATCCAGTCCCAGAGTCTCTGCCAGCTGAGAACGGTTAATGCTTCCAATCATGCAGCCGCCCAGTCCTTTTTCTGCTGCTCCCAGCATTATAGTCTGAGCTGCAATTCCTTCATCCCACATCTTGTTTTTTGCAATGCTCCCATCACATACAATCACAATATAGGCAGAAGGACGTTCTCCCTCTTCCGGGCCATCCCAGTCCGGCAGGGCGCCTGCCCAGGCCAGAGACGGATATATTTTAGCGCAGGTTTCCTCATCCACAGCCAGATAGTACTTTAAAGCCTGGCAGTTGGCGCTGGACGCCGCCATCCTGGCTAAATCTGCCAGTTCTCTCAAAGTATCCTCGCTGATTCTTTCATCCTGATAAAAGCGGCGGTATGAACGGTTTTTTAATACCAAATCCTTTAGCATATCTCACCCTCCTGAGAACCAGCCTCTGCCTGAACATTCTCGCTCTGTTTTTCTTCTGCCTGCACTCTGCGGAAAATTTCCATAAATTCTTTTCCGGTAATGGTTTCTTTTTCAATCAGGAACTCTGCAATCTTATCCAGCGCCGTCCGGTTCTCAGACAGGAGACGCTTTGCCTCTTCATAAGAACGCTTTAAGATGGCCATTACTTCCTGATCAATCTCGGCTGCCGTTGCATCGCCGCAGTTTAACACAGTACGGCCGCTTAAATACATATCTTCCTGAGTTGCCAGTCCCATCAGGCCAAAACGTTCTGACATACCATACTGGGTTACCATGGCTCTGGCAATTCGGGTTGCCTGTTCAATATCGTTGGCAGCTCCGGTTGTAACGGTATCAAATACGATTTCCTCTGCGGCACGGCCTGCCAAAAAGCCTACCAGCATAGCATTAATTTCTTTTTTGGTATTAAGGAATTTTTCTTCCTCCGGAACCTGCATAACATATCCCAGAGCTCCCATGGTTCTGGGAACAATGGTAATCTTCTGCACCGGTTCTGCGTCTTTTTGCAGGGCGCTGACCAATGCATGGCCCACCTCGTGGTAAGAAACGATCCGTCTCTCTTCCTTGCTCAGGATCCGGTCTTTCTTTTCCTTACCAACTAAAACCACTTCTACTGCCTCAAACAAATCCTTCTGGGAAACGGCCTGTCTGCCGTTCTTAACCGCATTAATAGCTGCCTCATTCATCATGTTAGCCAAATCTGCGCCCACAGCTCCAGAGGTCGCCAGGGCAATCTCTTCAAAGTCTACGCTGTCATCCAGCAATACATCTTTGGAATGAACCTTTAAAATATTAACTCTTCCCTTTAAATCCGGTTTATCTACAATAATCCGCCGGTCAAAACGGCCTGGCCGCAGAAGCGCCGGATCCAGAATCTCCGGACGGTTGGTAGCGCCAAGTACCAGCAGTCCCTTGGAAGAATCAAAGCCGTCCATCTCAGACAGAAGCTGGTTTAGAGTCTGCTCCCGCTCGTCATTTCCGCCGCCAAACCTGGTATCACGGCTCTTACCAATAGCGTCAATCTCATCAATAAAGATAATACATGGAGCAGACTGCTGGGCCTGTTTAAATAAATCCCTGACTCTGGATGCACCTACGCCCACAAACATTTCTACAAAGTCTGAGCCGGATAATGAGTAAAACGGAACCTGGGCTTCGCCGGCTACCGCCTTTGCAAGCAGGGTCTTACCGGTTCCTGGAGGGCCTACTAACAATGCGCCCTTAGGAAGCTTTGCACCAATCTGGGTATATTTTGCCGGATTATGAAGGAAATCTACAATCTCCGTCAAAGACTCCTTTGCTTCATCTTCACCAGCTACATCCTTAAAGGTAATGCCTGTTTCCTTCTGTACATAAACCTTGGCATTGCTTTTACCAACGCCCATAATGCCGCCGCCTCCCATGCGGCGCATCATAAAGTTCATAAAAATCACAATAATAATAAATGGAATGACAAAGCTGATAATCGACTCTAAAATAATGCTGGAGTCTGTCTTCTGTTCCTTAATATCTACACCGTGGGCCAAAAGACGTTCTGCATTGTTATAATCCGTAGGCACTTTTACCGTATAGTAGCGGATTAGCTGGGAATACTCAGATGCTTCTTTTTTCGGATAAATGGTAATCTCAGAATTTCCGATAAGGACTGCTTCTACCTTTCCATCCTCTACCATTTCTACGTACTGGGTATAAGAAAGTTCCTGAGTAGAATTTTTCGTGACCATATTCCGCATCAGTGTAATGACCATCAGCGTAATGACTGCCGCAATTACCAGGACCAGTATGGTCTGGCCATTAGGCGACATTTTGCCGTTGTTATTATCCTGATTGTTGTTATTATCCATACGTACTTACTCTCCTTCTGAGCGGGCGCATTTTACCGCCTATTCTATCCCATTATAATGTTAGTCTTTCCATAAATCAAGGAAAACCACCTTAAAATGTATGAAAATTTTCTAAATTCCTTTCCAGCTTTTGAAAAACCTTCCTTCCTGATTTTTTTAGTTCCAGGCGGACATACTAACCTTACTACACCGGAAGGAGACTATTATGAAAAAAGAACCTGATACCTTTTCCTACCACGAACACGACGACAACTATCCGGTTCAGGCCTGTTCTGCCATGGACTGCACGGGGTTGATTCCCGCATTGCCTGAAACAGAAGAACAGCTGGAATACTACGAAGAATTATATCCCTTTTTGGCAAAGGCGGCAGACAGCCAGGAAACAAAATAAGGATACAGCAGCTCCATTTTATGCCTGAAGCCAAAGGGGGGCACAAAATCATCTGATTTGATGATTTAAGTGATGCCCTCGCTCTCTGTATAAAAAATCCGGAAGAATTCCTTTTATTTTGGGATTTCTTTCGGATTTTTTCCGTACTTTAATAATGCTTCTATTTTTAGACTTTTTAAGCAATTTCTTTAGCAGGGAAAAGATGTCTTCCCAGCCCCTCTCTGCCCTATCTTATTTCAAATTGTTTTCCTTCTTCTACAATCCGTTCAATAACGTCCAGATAATCTGCACAGAATTTTTCATACAATGGCTGGACAGCCTGACGGAAACGCCCTCTCTCCTGAATATCCATCACAACCACGCCGCAGCCTGCATCCCGAATCTTCTGTTCAGAGGCCTTCTGGCGTCTGTCCCAGACCTCTCTCTCATACTTGGCTGACTCTTTGGCGCACTGGCTGATAATTTCCCGATACTCCTTCGGAAGCTTGTTCCAGGTTACTTCTGAAACAATCTGCACCTCCGGAACTCGAGTATGCTCATCCAGTGTAAAATACGGCGCTACTTCATAATGGCCCGTCGATTCATAGGAAGACCAGTTATTCTCTGCTGCCTCAATTTGTCCAGTCTGAAAGGCTGAATAGACTTCCTCATACTTCATAAGCACCGGTTCGGCTCCCAGATCCAGAATCATTTCCTGCATCAGCCTGGATTCCTGTACCCGAATCTTCATTCCCTTCATATCCCTTAAGTTCCGGATAGGCTTCCTGGCGCTGTAAAAGCTTCTGGCTCCTGCATCATACCAGGATAAAGCAACCAAGCTACTTCCCCCAAAGGAATCCAGAAACTCATCTCCGATATCCCCTTCCAATACACTCCACATGTGGTCTGAATTAACGTAGAGATACGGCATCTGAAGCACATTCAGCTTTGGAATCACTTCTGACAGCGGAGAAAGGGAAACTCTGGCAAAATCCACTCCGCCAAACTGCATCTGGCGGATAATCTCGCTTTCATCTCCTAAAATCCCCTCTGTATTGACCTGTATCTCTACCTTTCCGCCGGTCCTTTCCCAGACCAGCTCCGCAAACTTATAAGCGCCCTGACTGGTAGGATAATCGTCTGCCTGGTTTTCTGCATAAGTCAGCACATAATCAGGGCTGGGCTGCGGATTCCCATAGCGATTCGTCATTCCCACCCAGACAATTCCAATCAGCGTAAACAGGCATACCGCTCCTGCAAGCCACTTTTTCAATTCTTTTTCCTCCCCGTCCAGGTTTTTCTAAACTCTGACTGTTCAGAACTGCCAGCCAAGTTCAATGCCCCATCTGAGAAACGACAAATTCATAAAGATCCGTTCTCGCCTTGCCCAGTACTCGGTTTGGCAGGACAAATCCATGGGTGGTATCGGAAAATACCACAATCAGGGTTGGTTTTTTAGAAACCCGTTTAATTGTTTTCCATTCCAGATTGTCGATCTTTTCCCCTACTTTAATATGAACGCCATACATGTCAAATGCAATTTTGGTATCTTCTGTAACGGCTGATGCCTGGCGTTTTGCTTTCAGATAAATAATAAACGGCTGTATTATAGTAAACAGGCAGCAGCAAAGCACCATGGCTACTCGCATCCACCCTGTGCCTGTCTCCCAGCGCACGGCTGTCAGAATAAACATGGTCACTGTAAAAATTGCGTTGCACACTCCTACCATGGAACCATAGGTATAATACATGGAAAGCTGCCACAGGTCTGCAGTGGTATTCCGGTAAACGTATTCAAATCTCATTTTTTCTGCTCCTTTATTGTCTCTTTCAATCATAAAAGCCAAACGGGGACTGCTGCAGCCGGTTATTCGCCATGCTGCAGCAGCCCCTGGAAGGTTATGCCTATGGATTAATGTGCCAATACGGATGGCAGCCACAAACTGATAGCCGGAACAAAGGTAATCAGAAGCAGCGTAATAATCATACAAATGTAGAATGGCAGGGTTGCCTTTACTACCTTTTCCATTGGTATTTTCGCAATTGCAGAACCGATAAACAGAACTGCACCTACTGGCGGTGTCAGAAGGCCGATACCGCAGTTTAATACTACCATGATGCCGAACTGAACCGGATCAATACCGATAGACGTTGCAATCGGAAGCAGAATCGGAGTTGCAATTAGGATGATTGGAGCCATATCCATAATACATCCTAATACCAATAAAATCAAGTTTAACAGCAGAGCCAGCAGAATCGGGTTGGTGGTCAGGCCGGTAATCGCCTGGGCTGCCAGCTCCGGTACATGAAGACGGGTTAAGCAGTCACCGAAAATACTGGAAGTTGCAATCAGGATCAATACGATAGACAGGGTGTCTACGCAGTCTCCAAGTACGTGCCAAACGCCCTTCCAGGTCAATCCCTTGTAAATAAATACACTGACTAAAAGGCTGTAGATAACTGCAATAGCCGCAGATTCAGTAGCCGTAAATGCACCGCCTACAACGCCGAATACTACAATTAAAACGGCTGCCAGAGCCCAAAAGGAAACTCCCAGCTGTTTAATTAAATTCATAATATTGAACTTTGCACCTTTTGGATAATTCTTCTTAACAGAAATAATATAAGAACCAATCATCAACGTTAATGCTAACAGTGCGCCTGGAATATAGCCGGCTAAGAACAGGCTTCCTACGGAAATACCTCCGGCAGTCGTTGCATAAATAACCATATTGTGGCTGGGTGGAACCAGAAGGCCCTCACAAGAGGAAGTAATGGTTACTGCGGTAGAAAAATCATCATCATATCCCTGGTCTACCATCATAGGAATCAAAATAGAACCTAATGATGCCGTATCTGCAGATGCAGAGCCGGAAATGCCGCCAAAGAAATAGGAAGCAACGATATTAACCATTGCCATACCGCCCCGCATCCAGCCTACACAAGCGTCTGCCAGAGCAATCAGTTTTTCTGAGATACCGCCAGATCCCATTAAGCATCCCATGGTAATAAAGAACGGAACTGCCATCAGGCTGAATGAGCTGATGCCCTTTACCATCAGACGGCAGATCGCCGCCAAATCCTGTCCCTGATATAACAGAGAAAATATGGAAGAAAGTGCAACCGCATATGCAATGGGGAAGCGTAAAAATATCATCAGGAAGAAGGAACCTAAAAGAACCATAATTGCCATGCTGTCTACGGCAATACCATTTACCATTATCATTTGTTGTCCTCCTCTACGAAAAAGCTTTTAATGTGGTTGTAAACCGCTTCCAGTTCAAACACCACCATAGCAACACCGGCAAGAGGTACAGGAAAATACATCCAGAATCTGGAAACCTTAGGCATACTCACATAGCTTCCCTTTGAACCAATACCGGAAGCATATTTCCAGCCTACCGTAATCATTACAACAGCCAGCGCCAATACTGCAACGTCTGCAAGTAAATCCAGAGCTTTTACTACCTTTGCCGGAAGATACCGGTCAAATGCAGTCATACGGATGTGAGCTCCTCTGCGGATAGCCAGAGCTGCTGAAAGAACAGCCATATAGGACATACAGGTCAGCACCACTTCCTCGCTCCAGGATGGATCTGGAATAAATGGAATGTATCTTCCGGCAACCGCCATACTGGTAATTAAAATATCCGCAATCAGCAGCAGCTTGCAGACTACCATGGTAGCTTTGTATGTAAAATCATATGCTGGCCTGATCTTATCAATTTTTTCAAATATTGCAGGCATAGTTATTCCCCTTTCAGAAAAGAAAGGCGCAGAGGTCATGCTCTCTGTCTTTCCTCTGCGCCCTAAAATGTTCTGTATTACTGCATATCCAGAATCTGCTGATACAGTTCTTTGTTGTCTTTGGTAGACTCTTCGATGATTGCCTTGCAAGCTTCCTGCCACGGGGCAATGTCGGTAACCTCTACTACGTTTACACCATCAGCCTTTAACTGATCTAATACCTTATTTTCAGCTTCTTCGGAAATCTTCTTGTTGAATTCGGAAGCATACTTACCAGCTTCAACCAGAACATCCTGCTGCTCAGGAGTTAACTTATCCCATGCTTCATCGGTAATTACAACCTGGATAGCGCCTAAGGTGTGGCCGTCTAAGATCAGGTAAGGAGCAACCTCTGGGAATGCGTTGGACTGGTAGTTTGCAATAGGCTGTTCAGCGCCGTCTACAACTCCGGTCTGTAATGCGGAATATAATTCGCCGAAAGAAACAACGGTTGGGCTTGCTCCAAGTCCTTCAACCATACCGTTCATAATCGGGTCATTGGAAACACGCAGCTTCATGCCCTTTAAGTCTTCGATGCCTTTAATTTCTTTCTTTGTAAAGAAATGACGGAATCCTTCCTCTCCGTAGAATAAACCTCTAACGCCGGAACCATTCTCGTGAGGCTCCATTAAGAAATCAGCAGCTAACTCGCTCTCTGCAAAGTTCCAGAAATGCTGACGGTTTACAAAAGTAAATGGAACGGATAACAATTTGGACTTTTCTCCGCCATAGCTGGTTAATGCAAATGCGGAAATACGGGAAATATCAATTCCGCCGCCGCCGCCCAGCATAGCGTCTAATACGTCGTTCTCAGATCCAAGCACACCGCTTGCCTGAAGGTCAATGGTAATAGAACCGCCAGAAAGTTCTTCTACTTTCTCTTTGAATGCAGTATCGGTCTGTCCTACGATTGTATCAAGAGGGTTAACCTCTGCCATAACCAGAGTAACTGCTGGTCCTACAGGCTCACCTGCCGGCGCCTTGCTCTCTTCACCTTCTGCTTCAGCCGCATCTGCTGCTTCAGTTTCTTTGCTCTCAGCTGGAGCTTCGGTTGCAGCCGGCGCTTCGGTTGCTGCTGGTGCTGCTGTAGTTGCAGTCTCTGGGGATTTTAATCCACAGCCAGCCATGGAACCAGCTACCATTGCTGTACAAAGCAGTGCAGATAACCATCTTTTTTTCATATCTTGTTTCCTCCTTTTTTACGCGTTTTTAATATTTTTTTCACTTTCTTAACGCTATCTTAATTATATGCCTTTTTCCATCTCTCCGAAACCGTAATTATTTGTGAATAGTAGTATTTTTTTAGCTAATTTTATACTATTTTTGTGCAAAAAGAATAAGAGCCCGAAACACAGGCTCTTACTCTTCCCGAAAAATTGACGTACGGTATTCTGTTGGACTCATCCCTGTAATCCTGCGGAATACCTTGGTAAAATAGTTGGAATCCCCATAACCAACGGCTTTTCCCACATCCTTGACATTGACCGTAGGCTGCTGCAGCTGGCGTTTTGCTTCCTCCACCCGATATTCTGTCAGATAAGCAGTAAAATTTTTCTGAAAGCACTGCTTAAACAGTTTGCTGAAATAGGTTTCCGAATAGTTCATTGATTTGGCTGCATCCGGCATGGAGATATCATACATATAATTGGCTTTAATATATTCCTCCATCATTTGGGCTACCTTCAGCTGGCGGGCATCACCAGATTCTTCTTCCTCCTCCAGTTCATCTCTCCAGGATTCCTCCTGGCAGAAGCCGCTTTCTTCTTTGTCTTCCTGTTTTTTCTCTGCAATCCGCAATGCTTCTTCCAAAACCAGAATCAGTTCATTTTCATCAAAAGGCTTTAGCAGATAATCCAAAGCTCTTACTGTAATGGCTTTTCTGGCATAAGAAAATTCATCAAATGCAGTCAGAAAAATGATGGAACAGTCCTTATCCTTTTTTCTTAGTATTTCTGCCGCCTCAATGCCGCTGATTCCAGGCATTTCAATATCCAGAACTGCAGCCTGATACCCCTGGCTTTCATACAGTTCCAATGCCTGGCGTCCGTTTTCCGCCTCCAGTATCCGGCATCTGTCCCCCAGATTTTTCATCAGGGTTTTTTTGAGCACTGCTCTCTCAATTGCTTCATCATCTGCAATCAATACTGAAATCATGCTTACTCCTTTCCTCCCGCTCCCAACAGGCCCTTACCAAATCCCAGAAACCTCCTCCTGGGGAATGGTCATCTGTACCACAGTTCCACGGCCCTCTGCGCTGTATATACGAAAATCTCCATTTTTATAAATGCTGTGAATCCGCTTGGAAATATTGCCTAAACCGATTCCCACTTTTGCTGTCTGTCCGCCCTTCAAGCCTTCCTGCACCTCTTGCAGCCGCTGGCTGCTGATTCCCAGGCCGTTGTCCGCTACAGAAATAATAATAGTCCCCTGTCTTTCCCATACCCGAACCAGAATTCTTCCCCCTGCTTCCTTTTTGGAAATCCCGTGGACAATGGCGTTTTCTACAATAGGCTGCATGGTAAAGGCCGGAATCCGGACCTTGTCAGCCTCTGCCCGAATATCTGTTTCATAGGTTACCCGGCTTCCAAAACGCATTTTCTGGATATAAATATAGTTCTGCACCACATCCAGTTCCTGTTTCAGCGCAACGATCTGCTCAGATGTTTTTAAATTGTAGCGAAACAGACTGCTCATGCTGGTAATCATCTTTTCCGTAGTTTCCGCTTCCTCCAGCTGAGCCGTGCAGGCAATCATGCTCAGGGTATTAAACAGAAAATGAGGATTAATCTGGCTTTTCAGAAGTTCCATTCTGGCCGCCTCCAGACGCTTTTCCGTCTCCATCCGCTCTACCTCTTCCCGGTGAAGGCGGTCTGACATTTCATTTTTTTCCTGAAGCGTGTGGATATTTTCTTTCATAGCATGTTTCATCCGGTTAAAATTGCGGACCAGCTGCCCCATTTCATCCTGATTTTCAATAACAACATCCTCTTCCGTAAAATCTCCGGCTTCAATTCTGGCTGAACTTTCCGAAAGCTTTAAAACCGGATCCACCATAGTGTCAGATAAAACCCTGGTTAGCCATAAAATGATTCCCAGCATCAGGGCTGAAATTGCCAGAAGACCATAAGGAAGCCTGGAAAACCGCCCTGCCTTTTCCTGATACCCCATATTTCCATGGTCTAAAGTTTCCTGAATCAATCGGTTTCCGTAAAGCGTTAGATATTCTTGAATATCATAAATCTGGTACAGTCTTTTTACATAATCCGGTTCTGTCCCCTTCATGGACAAAAACTGTTCGCGAAGATCCATATAGCTGCCATAGGTATTTTTTATAGACCAGGTTCTGGCATAACGGCTGCTTCCAATGGCGCTGTAAGAAAAGGGCAGGTTGGAAATGCTCCGTCTGGTCTTTTCCGCCGCTTCCTCATAATCTTTTCTGTTTTTTTCTGTGTGTTCCCTCATAAAAGAACGGAAGGCGTCGCTTTCCCCCTCTATTGCCTCCAAAAAAGCTCCGCATCTGGCATTGTCATTTAAAATGTCGCTGAATCCGTCTATGGAAAACTCCACCAGTTTAAAGTTAAAAAATGCAGAAATTGCCAGCACCAGCGTAACAATGCTGGCAAATGCCCATAATTTTTGCTGTAATGAGATAGAAAACCACACTTTTTTCAGCAGTTTAACCATAAAACACCTCAAAATTGTGAGATAACAAGTTCCGTCTGTCTATTATATCCCCAATCCTGGGTTCAGGGCAAGCAAAAAAGACGCCTCCGGCGTATTTTGCCGAAGACGTCTAAGGTTCTACTACACTATTGAAACAAAAACTTTCTTAGCTGGAAGCTTTTATACTCCTGAATAAGCGGAGAAGCCGCCGTCAATGGGGATAACTGTACCGGTAATAAATCCGGCTGCATCGTTGTTTAACAGGAACAGGGTTGCTCCGTCTAATTCGCTGACTTCGCCAAAGCGATCCATAGGAGTCGCTGCCAGAATCTTTGCAGTTCTTGCAGTTGGAGTGCCGTCCTCATTAAACAGCAGTCTTTCGTTCTGTTTGGTTACGAAAAATCCTGGTGCAATAGCATTTACACGGATGCCTACTTTGGAGAAGTGAACAGCCAGCCACTGGGTAAAGTTGCTCACTGCCGCCTTTGCGCCGCTGTATGCAGGAATCTTGGTCAGTGGGGTGTATGCATTCATGGAGGAAATATTTAAAATATTGCATCCCTCTCTGCCAATCATGTCTTTTGCAAACACCTGGCTTGGAAGCAGGGTTCCGATAAAGTTTAAGTTAAATACAAATTCTACGCCCTTCTGGTCTAAATACCATATCCTGCAATCGGCAATGCCTCAATATCGCCAATCTCAAAATATTCTTTGGTAGTATTAGCCTTGGCATTGTTTCCGCCTGCGCCGTTTACCAGAATATCGCAGGGGCCAAAGTCCTTTAAGATTGCTGCATGTACCTCTTCCAGGCTTTCCTTCTCCAGTACATTGCACTTGTATCCCTTTGCAATGTATCCCTCTGCATGCATTAATAATGATCTTAGCTGTCAATATCGCAGCT